>CABSJL010000006.1 GCA_902478055.1 uncultured Veillonella sp.
AACTTCTATGTGGTTTTCAGAGTACAAACTCTGACAGATTCAGTGGCGATAGCTATGAGGATCCACCTGTTCCCATCTCGAACACAGTAGTTAAGCTCATAAACGCCGAAAGTACTTGGCTGGAGACGGCCTGGGAGGATAGGAAGCCGCTGATTAACGAAAAGAAAAAGGTCTACCTGAAGGTAGGCCTTTTTCTTTTTGCTAGTCTTCGACTAGCTAACCCTGCTAGAGACGCCTCCAGCCAAGGTTGTAGAGGTTGTATCTATGTACGTGTCCGTGTAAGACGGCCCTGGGAAGGGTAGGGTGTGAGGCCACAGAGGAGTAAAACGACGCATGGGGCCCACACATCACCTTCTTCCGAACGTATGATTTACCAAGCTACTTAGTAGCGTAGGGAAATCCACAGTGAGGAAGCAAGTAGGGCCACCGTACAGTAATTAGACCTAAGCGACGCATACGTCCATTGCATCAGGTTCGACGAAGCCCTAAAAAGTGTACCGTACATTAAACTATTGTATTATATATTGCCATGGGCGAGTGTGATAGGAAGCCGCTGCTAGTGGTAGATAAGAACTTTACAAAACGGTAACGCGGCACAACGTGCCAATGTTACCGAACCGTAAACTAGTTGAGTCACTTTACAGATTTGTAATTAAAATTATGTCTAGATCCATTCAGAAACACATAAAACCCCTATAAGCCACTTTAAACCAGCTTATAGGGGGGGTCTTTCTAGACTAAACTAATCTTTACTTGTTTATCTAAAGCAAATGCAATTTTACACATAGTGCTTAAACTTGTATTGGCACCTTTTTCTATACGGGCGATTGTAGACTGTGGAACTCCAGATTTTTTCGCTAAATCACGTTGTGTTAGTCCTGCAGCCTCTCGTGCTTTTAAAACAGCTAAGGCATTTTCTAATTTAGCTTTTTCCTCTAAATAACTTTCTGTTAAAGTAGGATTATTTCTATCTTTCTCAAATATCTTATCTAATGGTTTTAGTGGCATAATATTCCTCCTCAAATTCTTGTTTTATCTGCTTAGCTCTTATTATTTCTTTTATCGGTGTCTTTTGAGTTTTTTTAGTAAATCCATGTGTAATAATATATTGATTATTTTTTATGTGAAAATATAAAGCTCTTTGTATATTCGAAGATATTTTTGATCGTATCTCGTATATTTCAGAATTTAATTTTTTTACCCATTCAAGTTGTATTGCTGGTTGTATGCCTGCTTTTTCAATCATATCAATGGTGGCACGTAGTTTATTTCTATCTTTTGTAGGGAGTGAGTTATAAAACTCTTCAAACTCGTTACGACCATTTGGTCTAGTATAAGATATAAACTTAGGTTTCTCCATCCAAATCCTTCTTTCTTTAATGATAGCATATATGCTATCAACCTTCAATTTTAAATAGTTTTATATACTCTAAATTCTTATCTTTACTATATAGATACGTGAATGGTTTTTGGTAGCTTAAAGAATTAATGGGGATGATTTAACATCTTTGTAATTACTATTCAAGTTCATGTTGATTTGCCTATCTTTTAAGAGCATTCAACTAGAATTTCAAGTTATATCATGTTTATTGATAATACATATATAGTTATATATCTTATATTCACTTATGTGCTTTAAGATACATCATTTCTCAATACATATGTTATACTAAAGTTCAAACTATACTTTAATAGGAGGTTTTATGACTAAAAAAATTGCAGTTCTCGTTAATGAGGATACAATGCAGCGCTGTTCTTGCGGTGGTTGTTTAAAAGCATTTATGAATAAAGCAGATTCCTTTGAGCGTTATGCAGACGAGGATATTGAGTTGGTCGGTTTCACACACAGTGGTGGCGATCTAGCTAAGAAGATTGAGTCTTTCAAGAAAAAAGGTGTTACTACGGTTCATCTTTCTACATGTACACGTGGTAAGAATGAAAATTATGAAAACATCGCAGAGCAGTGTGCAGAGGCGGGCTTTGATGTAGTTGGCTATACACATGGCGGCGCCGTTTCTAAAGATGGTAAAGAAGCGGTTGTACTTTCAGCTAAACCAGTAACATCAGATCAATAGTCAGCAATGTTTGAATGATCAATAATCCGTTGGAAAATCTTAGGATAAATGAATGATTGTTCCATTATTCATTCTATATTTACCATGGAGAGATACTATATACATAGTGTGTAAATCTAGTGTGATAATTTGTTTTATTACTATATGGTTAATCAATTCGAGAGGTTGAGAGAATGAACAAGAAACTTACAGCAGCTACGTTATCTGTAGCTATGGCAGCAACAATGGCGCCTGCTATTATGCAAACAGCACCTGTGAATGCGGCATCTAGTGCGGTACAAACATTGGCTGGTGGCGCTGTTGCCATGGCGTATGTATCTACTGCATTAAATAAAATGGATAACTCCGAACAAGGCCAACAAGAAAGCTTGGCACGTACTAAGGAGAAAACTGGTTACTTAAACGATAGTGCAGCGCAAGCGCGCGTACAACGCATCTTGAAAACATTAGAGGCATCTCCTAGCGTAAAACGTTCTTACGTTGTCTATGCAAACCCTGATACAGAGTTTAATGCCTTTGCAACGCTTGGTCGCGTTATGTCTGTTAATAAAGGTGCTTTGGATACCCTTGATGATGATCAATTGGCCTATGTAATGGCCCATGAAATTGCTCATGGTGAGCATAAAGATATTATCAATGGCGCTAAAAAGCAAATTGGCCTTTCTACAGCCGTAGGCATTGCAGCTGGTGGTAGCGAAGGGGCTGCGTTATTGTCTAACGTAGCAGGCAACTACTTGTCTAACCAAGTATTTACAATGAGCCAAGAAAAAGCAGCCGATGAACTAGGATTCAAGATTTTAAGCGAATCTCCATACAATGTGGGCGGTGCAGCTGGTTCTATGGCGGTATTACGTAACAAGGTTGGGGAGCACTATCGTGAAGGACTTTCACAAGTAGTGGCACCTAATAACCATCCTAAGTTGTCTGATCGGGTAAATAACAATATTTCCCGCATGTACACATACTCTGGAAACCATGTAAATGTGTCTAAAGGCGCTGTTTATGTAAATGGCGATAATATCTATAGCCCAGCAGGCAGCGGACGTTATACAGGGGAAGAACGTGCGTATTACATGGCTGGTAAATTGGCACGATTGTACCATAACAACCAAATTACACCAGGCTCTGCATCCTACAGTGGTGGTACTGTAACAGTAGCCGGTCAATCCATCGTATCTACGCCAAACTCTGACGTAGCATTACAAGTGGCGACAAACCTTAATAATGCCTTTGTTAAACCAGCAGGTGCAGCAGTTAATGCTAAAAAACCTGTGAAAGTGAAACAAGAGAAACCTAAAAAGGTAAAACAAGAAAAGGCTAAACCTGTGAAAGCAGAACAAGCTAAACCTGCTAAAGGTAAAGAGGTAAAACCTGTTACTAAGGCATCTACAACAAAACATACAGCTAAAGCTACAAAGAATACGAACACAAATGATCATGGACGTAAAACAATCGACAGATAATTTGATGATTTAACTGTTCGATTGTTGATGTAGCATATAAGACCGAGCTCAAATGGGCTCGGTTTTTTCTTTATGTACTGATAGGCTTATTTTTATAGTTTTTAGTAGATTTTCTATAGTAAAAGCACTATAATATTAAGTATCTATATATATCAATATATTAGTACTTTATCTTTGTAAAGAACAGAACTACGGCATGTATGTAGTGGTTTTGTTACTTTTACAGTTAATATAGCCTCCCTATCGAGGCAGTTTCTTTTTTAGAGGAGTTGGATCTCAATGAAACAACCAGAATTGTCGCCGTATATGATGGCTCGAAAGCCATCTGGCATTCGCCTAGGACAAATTAAATTCTTGGAACGTAAGAACCCACCAATTTTGGTGAATGGTTCTATTGGTAATGTAATGCGTCCTATGCATCCCGCCATGCAGCGTCGGTTGTTCGATTTGGGCGGTGTGGATAGCCCGTTCCATACAGGCATTGTACCGTATGTACCAACGACAGGTACCGATGAATGCCGCGAAGCATTCCTTCACATTTTGCGCAGCCAAGGCTTTGATACAACAGGCCTTAATGTACTCGTAACAGATGGTGCATCTATGGCGATGGAAATCATCATGCTTGGCGTATGTGGTGGTGCTGGCGAAGAGGAACGCCCTCTTTTAATGTTCAACCCATCTTATACAAACTATGATGCGGTAGGTCTTCGCATTGGCCGTAAAACAGTTACTGTTGAGCGTGAACTTAATGAAAACGGCGAATTTGAATTGCCATCTGTTGAAACCGTAGAACAACGTATCATTGATACAAAACCAGGTGCGTTGCTCATCATTCCTTACGATAACCCTACAGGTCAATTATTCAGTAAAGAAACATTGATCGAATATACAAAATTATGTGTTAAACATAATTTGTGGATTATCTCTGACGAAGCCTATCGCGAATTGGCTTACGAAAAAGGTAAGGAAACATCTAGTATTTGGGCGTTAACAGATAAGGATGTGCCTGGTATTGAAGGTCGTCGTATTAGCCTTGAAACAGCTAGTAAGGTATGGAACGCTTGTGGCCTACGCATTGGCGCCATCATTACGGATAACAAATTGTGCTATGAAAAATCTGTAGCCGAATATACAGCGAACCTTAGTGCTAATACATTAGGTCAATATATCTTTGGTGCTTTGGCTCATGAAAGCCATGCAGAGCTTCATAACTGGTATGAACAACAACGCGATTACTACCGTAAGATGATCTTTGAACTTCACGAAGGTTTCAAAGCGGTCGAACCTGATTTCATCGTATCTCGTCCAGAAGCGTCTATTTACTTTGTTATCGACGTACGGAAGGTAGCGAAACCGGGCTTTGATGGTGTAGAATTTGCCTCTTGGTGTGCTGAACACGGTGCTATTAGTCTTGATGATGGTAAAGAATACACACTCCTCATGGCTCCACTCAATGGTTTCTATAGCGGTAAAAAAGGTGAAGATAATCCAGGCAGAACACAATTGCGCGTATCCTTCTGTGAAAACCCAGACCTATTGCGCTTGGCACCTGAATTATTATCTAAACTATTCAGAGCCTATGAAGCACAACGATAGAAGAAGTATAATTCTAATATAATAGATGCCCTCCTGTTGGAGGGCATTTTTAGTTGAACTATTGATTGCCATAATATTGTTAGTAAAATTAATAAAATAATGATAGAATTATGATATAAGGAGGTGTATATATTGATTAATATTAGACCTGTATCAGACTTGCGTAATAAATTTCCTGAAGTTGAAGAAACCGTTATTACAACAAATTCGCCTGTATTTTTAACTAAGAATGGATATGGAACTATGGTGTTAATGAGTATTGAACAATATTCAGCATTAACAGATCCTATTGAGTACGCCTTGGATGAAGCTGATTCTGCAGCAAAAGAAAGTAAAATTCGATACTCTGGTGCCGATGTATTTCGTCGCGTAAGGGAGAGAATCGATGGAGCGGAAATATAAACTTACGATTTTACCATTATTTGAAGAGGAGCTTAATCATATTGTTGATTATATAACTTATGTTCTGCATAATAGAGAAGCCGCTCATCAACTAATTACAGATATTGAGGCTGCTATATACACAAGATTAAGTTGTCCAGAATCTTTTGCCGTATATCCGAGTAAGAAACAACGTGAGTATCCATATTATAAAATTATAGTACGCAACTTTTATATCTTTTATGTAGTAATTGAAGATGTAATGGAGGTTCGTCATATTTACTATAATCGGCGAGATTTACAAAATATATTGAATTATTAAAAATCAAAAAGAGCTATAATCACATGTATTATAGCTCTTTTCCTTTTATCCCTAAGTATGGTGAGTGAGGGAGTATTTTATTTCCTGTTTTCATCATGATCGGATCCCTTAGTATTGATTTCGACAGCGAGTTGTTCGCCAGGCATAGAGGATTCCTCTGTTAGGTCTGTCAAAGGATACGAAGTATCTTCTAAGTTTACCGTTTCTAATAATTTGTCGATATCGTCCGATTGGATGGATACCTCTTTGTTATACCACTCGCCGAACTCAAGGATTACCTTTTCGTTACGACGGAAATAGGTATACTGATCAATCTTACGAGACTCTACAAGTTCTGCATTTTCTAAGATGCTCATAAATGTAGAGATGGAAGATTGAGATACACCACAGCGCTTTTGAATACTCTTAACGCTCACACTGTTAGGGAAATCGATAAGAGTTTTAGTGTGTACTTGTACACCGAATTCTTTCTCTGGGTGCTTTAACCACAATATAATATCTAACCGATGTGGATTTGATAATGCTTTCAAGATTCTTAACGGGTCCATATGGCCTCCTCTGGTAATTCCAAAATAATGAGTGCCTAACCTTGACCGTGGTCTTGCATTATGCGGTCGTATTATACGCGTGTTGCTCCGTATAGGGTTTTTCCTACTTTTATCATACGCTACTTTCACTGTGAAAGCTAGATAAACTTATAAATTTCACGAATTGATGAATTTTGTTGCACCTGTTGGTAATGAATAGTATGCAATAGTATAAGTATATAATGAGTATATATACATCCTATAGAGCTATTTACAACATAATGTTAAAAAATATAGAATATATTCATTTTTCTGTGGTAATTTTTAGAGGTATTTTGGTTCTTAATAGAGAAATATATATACTATATGAACTTATGTAAGTCTAAGCTTTGATTTAAAGGAGCTGAGTATATGGCAATTGATCGCAATGAAACATTTGACGTTATCGTTGTTGGTGCAGGCCCAGCAGGCTCTGCGGCGGCGTTACGCCTCGCGGAGCAACGGGTAAAGGTTTTACTCATTGAACGCGGTACCGCACCAGGCGCTAAAAATATGATGGGTGGACGTATCTATACGCATTCTTTAGAACGGTTAGTACCGGACTTTAGAGACCGTGCCCCATTGGAACGTAAGGTAACAAAAGAACGCATTTCTATTGGCGCTGGCAATGAAATGACGACTATTGAATACAGCTACGAAGATGGACAACCGAACGAAGAATCCTACGTAGTATTGCGTGCTAAATTCGATAAATGGCTCGCTGAAGAGGCTGAGAAAAAGGGTGCTCTTCTCGTATCCAATGTACAAGTAACAGACCTTATTACTGAAGGTGAAGGTAAGAAACAACGCGTTGTGGGCGTTCGTTGCCACGATGATGAAGTATATGCAAAGCTCGTTATCATCGCAGAAGGCTCTAATACACTATTATTAGAAAAAGCAGGCCTCACAGCTCCTACCGATCCAAGCACTATGGCGGTAGGTGTAAAAGAGGTATACAAACTCAAAAAAGAGGACCTCGAAAATCGCCTCATGCTGTCTGGTGATGATGGCATGGCATGGCTTACGTTGGGCGATATGACCTCTGGCTTATTGGGGGGCGGCTTTATTTATACAAATAAAGATAGCCTTTCTGTGGGCATGGTTGTGGGCCTTGAAGACATCGGTAAAGCGGATCGTTCTGTAGACGACATGCTTTCAGCTTTCACAAGCCATCCAAGAATTGCACCATTGTTAAAAAATGGCCAATTAAAAGAGCATAGTGCCCACCTCGTACCTGAAGGGGGCTATAAATCGATGCCTAAATTGGGCGGTAATGGTTACATTATCGTTGGTGATGCGGCACGTATGTGTATGAACCTTGGGTATACTATTCGTGGTATGGACCTTGCTATCGAGTCCGGTATGTGCGCAGCAGATGCAGTTAACGTAGCGTTGCGCGACGAAAACATGGATCGCGTAGCTAAATTGTATGAACGTCAAATCAAGAGTTCTTGGTTACTGAAGGACTTGAAGCGTTACAAAAATATGCCTAAATTCCTCGCTACCCATCCGCGTATTTTCAATGAATACCCAGCATTTGTTAACAATTTGATGCGCGACGTATTCACTGTAAACGGTGATGGTGCAGTACCAATGATGAAAAAAATTATGCGCCGTGTCGGAGACATTGGCCTATTTACCTTGATTCGTGATGCTTGGAAAGGGGTGCGTTCCCTATGAAACTAGAAGAGCGTTTGGGCGCCAATAAATATTATGTAGATGAAACGTCTCCTCATATCCTTGTGGATGGCGCTGGCTTTAGCCTTGAAGAGAAAATGAAGCTCGTCAATGGTTGTCCTGCCGGTCTATATACATTGCAAGAAAATGGCGATTTAGCCTTTGATTTCGCCGGTTGCTTAGAATGCGGCACATGCCGTGTTCTTTGTGGTGAAACAATCGTAAAAACTTGGAAATATCCGCGTAACGCTAAGGGCGTAGAATTTAGACAGGGGTGAGTGTATGGAGTTATTAGTATGTATCAAACAGGTTCCAGATACCTCTGAGATTAAGCTGGATCCGGAAACAAATAATCTCATCCGCACAGGCTTGCCTAGCATTGTAAACCCTGACGATATGCATGCGTTAGAGGCGGCATTGGCGGTAAAAGACCAATATGAAGGTAGTCGTGTAACAGTTGTCAGCATGGGGCCTCCACAGGCGGAAGAAGCACTTCGTCAATGTTTAGCTCTCGGCGCTGATGATGCGGTACTCGTTACAGACCGTGCGTTCGGTGGTGCCGATACATTGGCTACAAGCTATACCATTGCGTCTGCAATCCGTCATATTCAACGGACTATGAACCGTCAGTTCCAAATTATCTTCTGTGGTAAGCAGGCAATCGATGGCGATACTGCACAAGTAGGGCCTCAAATTGCAGAGGAACTCGGTATGGCGCAAGCTACCTATGCTTGTGAACTATCCGTAGATCAAGCAGCTCAAAAAGCAGTTGTGAAACGACAACATGAAAATGGCTATGAAATCGTAGAGGTTCCATTGCCGTTATTGGTTACAGCCACAGCTGAGCTCAACGAGCCACGCCAACCAGGCCTTTGGAGCTCTA
The DNA here is from genome assembly GCA_902478055.1 of uncultured Veillonella sp. GTDB lineage: Bacteria > Bacillota > Negativicutes > Veillonellales > Veillonellaceae > Veillonella. Next base: position 8,964 of record CABSJL010000006.1, read on the forward strand.
TTTATGCGAAACGGTATACTATCACTCACGTAACATTGCGAGATATGCCTCATATTGATGAAAGCCGTATCGGCCTTAATGGCTCTCCTACGCGTGTGCGTAAGGTGTACCAACCACCTCTCCGCGGTAAAGTAGAAATGTTGCCATCCATAGAGGAAGGGGCTAAAAAGGTTCTCGAATTGGCATACCATATTAAGCCAGAAAAATTTGCTCATCTATTAGTGCCAAATGATGCACCTGTTGAGGTGGCTGAGGACAATGATGAAGGCGTAGATGTAAAAGATCCTGTGCAACGGGCTGCGTCTGTTGAAAGCGTATCCCCTAGTGAATTTAAGGCGGTAGCAGCTGCTAAAGGTGATGAAGGTTCTAAAGGAGGTGACCGGTAATGGCCGTGACAAATTTTGATGAATATAGAGACGTCTTTGTCGTAGCCGATACCATCGATGACGTGGTACATCCGGTTACGTATGAACTGATCGGCCAAGCGCGCCGCATTGCTAAGGAATTGGGTCAGCTCGTTCAAGTTATGCTATTAGGCGAGAATGTTCAAACTGAAGCAGAGGAACTCGTAGCACATGGTGCCGATATTGTTCACGTTTTTGAAAGCCCGCTTTTGAAATACTATACAACTGATGGCTATACGAAGGTGTTAACAGACTTCTTTGAAGATCATAAGCCTAATATCCTCTTGATTGGTGCCACTAACAACGGTCGTGATTTGGCGCCTCGCATGTCTGGTCGCATGCAAAACGGTGTTGTAGCGGACTGTACAATCTTGACGGTAGATACCAATGAAGGCCTTGTTGAATGGACACGTCCTGCCTTGGGCGGCAATATTTTGGCAGAAATCATTTCTCCAAACCATCGTCCTCAAATGGGCTCCGTACGTCCTAACGTATTTAAAAAGCCTGAACGTATTGCAGATAGCTGGGGCCGTATTCAAATCGAACAATTTGACCTCAAGCCTGAAGACATTCGCATGAAGCGTCTCGACTTCATTCCATTCAGCAAAGATGGTTACAATATCCAAGAAGCGGATATTATCGTAGCTGGTGGCCGTGGCATGGGCTCTAAAGAAAACTTCGATAAACTTTACGAACTTGCTGAAGCTATCGGTGGCGTAGTAGGTGCTACACGTCCACTCGTTGAAAAAGGCTGGATTGAATTGCCATACCAAGTAGGCCAAACAGGTAAAACTGTAAGCCCTAAACTATACTTGGCATTTGGTATCTCCGGCGCTATCCAACACGTGAGCGGCATCTCCGGCGCTGACACAATCGTGGCTATCAACAACGATCCAAACGCAGAAATCTTCCAACACGCTAACTATGGCATCGTGGGGGATTGCATGGAAGTGTTAAATGATATGTTGGCGCATCTGAAATAAAAGATGTGCATAAAGTGGCGTTAGATATTTAATAGAATATAGACCGAGGATACCCTTCCTGAAAGCCTCCAAAGCCACCCACCCCGCTATGCGGGGCCGCTAAGTCGTTTTCAGAAAGGGTATCCTCTTTTTATTATCATATTCATAAATCCATAAGCCACTTTATGTATTCTTTTAAATCCTATCTGCGCCGACATATCATTTAGGGGAAAAGGAGAGAATGCTACGCGTAGCGCCCAAGGCGGCTTCGAATAGGTATCCCTATTTACTTTCTAGATGTGGTAGAGCTCAAATATTTTTGTTTTACATACAGATGAGCCAGCATATCATTTTAGGAAATAGAGGAAGGCTCCAATGTATACACTATTTTTATCGATTATAGGTAGTAGGGTAGCGTTTTTTGATTTTTATAATGGTATAATTAACTTATTAGAATAGAACGGATTGATGATGAGGAGGCTTTCATGGGTCGTAATGTTTTTGTCACTGGTGCAACGTCTGGTATTGGTCTTTGTATTGCTGAGACTTATGCAAAGCACGGCGATAATGTGTTGATTTCTGGTCGTCGTGCTGAGTTATTGGGCGAGGTACAGGCTCGTTTGTCTAAGGAATATGGCGTGCGTGTTGAGACTTTAGTTCTTGATGTGCGTAGTCGCGAGGATGTTGAAAGTAAGGTTCCTGCTGCTATTGAGGCTTTTGGTGGCATCGATGTGCTCGTAAATAATGCGGGTCTTGCACAAGGGCTTGATCCTTTCCAAGATAGTACTGTTGATGATGCGGTGACTATGATTGATACCAATGTGAAAGGCCTTTTATATGTAACAAAAGCAGTATTACCTTTTATGATCGATAAAAATGAAGGTCATATTGTAAATATGGGCTCTACGGCAGGTATTTATGCATATCCAGGTGGTGCTGTTTACTGCGCCACAAAGGCAGCTGTTAAGACATTAAGTGATGGCATTCGTATGGATACTATAGCTACAGATATTAAGGTTACCACCATTCAACCAGGCATCGTAGAAACTCCATTTAGTGAAGTACGCTTCCACGGTGATGCGGAACGAGCTAAATCTGTGTACGCTGGTATCGATGCCATCCAACCAGAGGATGTGGCCGATGTTGTACTATATGTAACGAACCAACCTAAACGCTTGCAAATCTCTGATGTGACAATCATGGCAAACCAACAAGCGGCAGGCTTTATGGTACATAAGAAATAGCTTAATACTTGATAGTTTGGGTAAAAGTAACTAGTCATATCATAGTTGATAAATGATTTTATTTACCTATATTAATAAAAACCGATATATGATGAATATTACTTGAATTCCCCAATTATTTAGGATATACTTATTAAGCGTATTTTAATAAATATAATTTTACAAAATATATTTTGTGGAGTATATTATTATGACCTCAATACTAAAGAAATCTTTTTTGATGGCGTTAGCTTGCGTCTGTATAGGTACTTATGGAGTTGTTAAGGCTCAAGATGCTATAGATGCACAAACTAAAGTTTCTGGCCCCCTAGAGATGTCTGTTGAAGCAGCTATTCCTGGCGTTGTTATGCCGAGTCCTGTACATGTGTTCACTACAGTTAAAGAAGCGGCGGAGTATATGAATATTACACCACAGATGCCAAAGTTGTTACCTGTAGGCTTTAATATTCAATCTGTTATAACTTTAGAGAAAGATATATTACAAGTTGTTTATGTCTACGAACCCGGTATAGATCCGTACGTAAATAAAGCCGGTGGTGCTCTTATTTTTTATCGTACATCTACTAAATTAAAAGGTGATATCAGCGATGACCATAAGATTCATAAGGTTATAGAAACTGAAAGTGTAGATGGTACAAAGGTTACTTTCAAAGGTGGTAAGAAAATGGTTTATCTTGCATCGTGGATGAAAGATGGACAAAATCACTCTTTAGAATTTCAGCGTCCCGTTACACGAGATGTGGCGAAGGCTATTATCCATAATATTGTTGAGGAAAAATCACATACAAAATAAATGTGTTTTTAATAATTTTTTTATTGACCGAAGGGAGATTATACTCATGGTTAAAAAATTTGTATTAATGGCAGTTGCATGTGCTTGTGTAGGTTCTTACACTGTTGCTGGTGCACAAGGTACTTTTGATGTAAAGCCAGATCCAGCTAAACCTGTAGTTGCAGAACAGGCAGCGCCAATGGTTGGTATGCCAAGCCCAATTCATGAATTCGCTACTATTGATGAAGCTGCTAAATACATGAATATTATGCCTCATCTACCTAAAGTATTACCTGTAGGCTATAATATTGAGTCTGTAAGCACAATCAATAAAGATGTTTTGCAAGTTGTGTATGTTTACCAAGCTGGTGAAGATACAACGCGGAACCAAGCGGCAGGCAAACGTATTGTGTATCGCGTAGGTACTACAAAAGGTGATATCAGTGGTAATCATAAGGATTATCGCGTTACAGCTACAGAAAAGGTAAACGGTACAAAGGTTACTTTCAAAGGTGGCGAAAAAATGGTATACCTCGCTGGTTGGACAAAAGATGGTCAAAACCATGCGATGTACTTTGAACGCCCTGTAAATCGCGACATGGCAAAAGCGATCATTGCTAACACTGTAGCACCTACAGCACATACAGCATATACAAAATAATATAACAGTCCAGCCTAGTGGGATAGGCATGCGAGCTGCGGTGAAGCACTCGCATGGACACTGTAAGGGTTATATAAGAAGCGGCTCCTCTCATGAGGGGCCGTTTTTGTATATAAAAAAAGGCCATCAATGATGTTTTGATGACCTTTTAATAGATAAGTATTATTTAATTTCCGCTTTCAAATCAATAATATTTTTAGCAGCTACACAGCCAGGGCAGTCACAGAATTCTGCGCCTTCTGCTTTAATGTCTTTAGCATGTTGTAATAGGTTAGCTGCGCCTTCTTCGCCAAGGATTTGTGTAGCAAGTTCAGAGCCTGCAAAGCCGATTGTTTCGTCGATAAGTGCAATGTTTTGTTCTGCTATGGATACGAGTTGTTTTGTAAGGTCTTCTTGTTTAGGTGTACCTTCTGCATTAATCCAAGATTGAGCGAATTCCTTTACTGTTTCATTGCTTGTAGGTGCATCTAATAAAGCTTGTACGAGTTGTGTTAATTGTGTATGTGTCATGATTATTTCCTCCTTATAATTACTAACTATAGTTTTGGAATAGTGCATTTAGTATCATATGAGCACCTGTTCCTTTTGTTGAGTTCATTATAGCACCTACAATAATTTTGAATAGTAGAATTATTTGCGATAGATACTATCAAATAGGATAGATTTATGATGATAGCTGTTTCAAATTTTAATGATATAATTTAGTTAATAAATGTAGTTTGTTTGCAGGGGATTGTATCATGAAAAAGGTTGTATGTGCGTTAGCTACGCTAGCTTTTATAAGTTCCATTAATGTTGTGTTCGCAGATGATTTGATGAGATTCCGTCTTAATGGTAATTCTATTTATGATCAGCCCTATGGTGACAGAAATGAGTTTCCATGTCCTGACAGACTCGGTAGTTGTACTATGACGGATAGCGATTATAGAAGCACTCGTAAAGGTCAATCTCTAGAGGTGTTTGATACCCTATATGAGGCTAAGCAACATTTGAACTTTAAACCGCAGTTGCCAAGTGGTTTAGAGGGATTACGTTCCGTACATGTATCCATTGTGGATCACGATGTATTACAAGTTGTGTATGCCTATCATGAGCTTTTAAAAGGAACATATTTTGACCGTGTAGATGATATGCCAAAGTATATTAAGTATCGCGTATCGACTCTATCTGGTAATATCGCAGGTGATTATAAGGATTACTTACCTCAGAAAACAGAGGTTGTAAATGATATAATTGTTACCTATCGAATGGTGGATGATTTTGTCTATCTAGCCTCTTGGGAACATGGGGGGCAGAACCATGTGTTTTTATTTAATGAGCCAGTTTCTGTTGAGCGGGCTAGAGAAATGATTAACAGTGTAGGTACTAATTGAGTTTATTACTGTACTATCTTTTTAAGCTTGATTAGCTTATAATATACATATAAAGAGAGCCCATTAACGTGATTAGGGCGTTAGGCTCATCTAAAACTGAACAAAATTATGATGACGCCTAACGTGTTAGAGGACTGCACTCCTCTATACGTTAGGCGTTTATCGTTGTACTACTTAACTAGTGCAATGATAGTGACTACTGATAACAGAACTATGATAATTACATAGGTAACTTCATGATTTGTCATAGTATCACCTCCTCGCGGAGATGAACCTAACTCACGTCAACGGACTCTCTTCGTAATAAGTATAGCAAAATACTTTTTACACAAATAGCGATATACAGTCCTCTTTGTTGTGGTTGATATTAAAAATAATGGAGCTTTTATGAACGCAGATAATTACAAGATTTCAACGTTGCCATATATAGAAAATGCTAGCAATGAGATAATGGAAAAGTACAATATAAAAGCACAATATGAAACGGAACCACCTCATGGAGATGCTATATATTCTATTTCTATAAAGGGGAAAGTATTACCGTTTTGGATTTATGGTAGGGACGTTACTTTCATAGGTAATAGTATGGTTATGGTCGAGTCTGTAAGATGCAAAACCTGGGATCCCATTGAAACCATTATTATTGATTTAGAGAATGAAGTGTATGCTAGTTTAAAGGAATGGTATACAGATATTTCATTTGTTAATAATCGAATAGAGTTTTCGAATCAAGTGGTAAAAATGGATAAACGAATTTTAAATAATTTTGAGAATTTAGAGTGGATAAGCTTTTAAGAGTGATTGCGTAGAGGATTTATTGACTACACTATAGTGAAGTGTTATTCTATATATGACAAGGGATGTCAATATGTGACATAGTCTCATATGAACGAAAAAATAGCAGGGTGGCAGCCCTGCTATTTTTATTGTGCTAGTTACTAACCCTTTTATCGTCTAGTTGCCAACCCATTTTCAGATGAGATATTAATAGGTCGAGGTATTACCTCTAGAATTAATATATTCCCTCGTGCTATATTACATATGAGTAGTATTTTTACGTTCATATGTATAAGGAGATACTCTATGTTTAACTTTTATAGTGAGTTATTATTACGTTTACAGAAACAATTTGTATCCGAACATGAATCTGATTTCAAATCTATTGAGGATTTGTTAGAAGCATTTATGACTCAATATAATCGTGGTGATTTTAATAATACGATAGAAATGAAATTACGTGATTTATATGAGGCTGCAGAAGAGGCTGATACGAATGAGAAATCAAGGAAGTTATACAATGAAATCCTTGCATTATGTCCAGATGAAGTAGATGCTAAACGAGAACTCATAGCCCTTGAGTTACATCCAAGCTTTCAAATTTATCAGTTGAAACAGCTAGTAGAATCGTTGAAAAAACCAAAGAAAATAGATTGGAATATAATAGAGACGCGTCCTTATATGCGTTGCCTCATCGACATGGGGATGATATATTTAGAATATAATATGTATAATGATGCGATTGCCTGCTTTACGCCAGTTTTTCACGGAGACAAGCAAGATCATTCGGGATTTCTTGTGTATATGATGGTTGCTTGTTGTGGAGCTGCCAACTGGGATCGCGGCCGCAAGGTATATCAGCGATATCTTGCATGTTGCGATGATATACAAAATGCATTTAATCAGGCTCCGGATATCATGTTGCCTATGCATATGCTGTATATTCTATTGGCTTTGCAGTGTGGTGAAAGCAAGATAGCCCATGATGTATTAGCAGATCTTGTTGATGAATATGAAGATATTGATTGGTTATTACAAGATGCAACGCGCTGGAACGATTTTGTAGAAGATCATTTAGAGGCTATTATGTATATGGTAGACCAAGTGAGCAATATAGATTCTGACCCACGAGAATTAATAAGCTTATATACTGCTATCTCATTTTTACCAACTCAATTAGTGGATTTTGAAAGTCCATTATGGCAGACTCTATATGATGCGTATGAACGTGTTACCGGTCGAACTGTTATAAATCGGTACTCTAATGATAGTTATATGGGAAAACGCGAGTCCGCTCATATGAGCCCCGTAGAGGTTGCTAAAGGTGGGGCTTTGCGTGGAAATCCGGTATATGACAATATACGGTTCGGTGCACAAATTACACTTTCACAAGCCGGCCTATACACAGTAGATGATTTTAAAACAATTACTAAACAAGAAGTATTGATGCTACCGGGCATTGGTAAAAAAACAGTGGAACAACTAGAGCATAATGGTGTTATATTTAAAGCCTAAGATGTGACTTGAATTTAATAGCGATCCTAGGATAACGAAGGGCTATTTGTCTTTTTCATAATTAATATAATCCCTTTGATGAGTATCTTGGTACTGATCAAGGGGATTTTAAATTACTACAGGGTTGTACTAATTTTTGTCCTATAACCCCATTATTACGCTAATGTTAGAGCGTTGGGCTAGTTGCTAAATAAAAGAGCTAGAAAAGCGTCTAACCACTTGCAAATGTAGTAGGCGAATACATTTACCATGACGGCTAGCCAAAACAAATAAAATAGCTGCCACAAATACGAAATAGACATCGTAATTTATGACAGCTATTTGGCAGTACATGGTCGATCTTATAGTGTAATTATTTAGTTATATTCTATTTTTTAAAAGCCTCACCGATGGAATAAATTCCGTCAAATAAGAAACCGAAGGCGATGAAATAGATAAATGCTTCACCAAAAGCGATCGGCTCGAATATAAGTAATAGGCCTAATAGTAAAAGAATTAGTGCAAGCCATTTTGCATTACGTCCCATGAGTGATACCATGCTGTCGGACTTTCTTGATTTAATGAAAATAAAGATGGCTTCAATTACCATCCAGATGCCGATTGTGCTTGGGAGTACTAATGGTAGGAATGCAAATCCGCCGGATATTAAATAGATACCGAATAGAGCATTGATAATGCCGCTGATAAGATACCAGCCGCTACGTAATTCAGACGATAACGTAAAATAATTTATAATAGAGCTGACCGCACTGACGAAAAAGATAATAGAAAAAAGCCAGGCAAAAGCTATGAGATTAATAACGGGATTTAAGAGTAAGAATATCCCCAGGATAATGCTTACAATACCCGATAAAATAAAGAAGAATTTACTTGAACCACTCATAATAATTCCTCCAATCATTGGTACTGCCTATTTACACTATACGTGAGATCATGGGGGATGACGTGAGATCATGGGGGATGTCAAATTGTAACGATAAAACTGTGTTTTCACAAAACTCACATGTCCATCCTGTTGACACAGTTCTATAGAATACCGTATAATACCTTTATATCTTAAATACGAGCTATGAATGGGTATAAAGGTTTACAAATCCTGCTTTCAGAGAGTTGCCGGTTGGTGCGAGGCAATAGAGGTTGTACGCTGACACTCTCCCGTGAGCTTTGGTGGCGAATACAGCAGTAGTCATCGACGGTGGTTCCGTTATACCCGCAACGAGTCCCAATTAGGGTGGTACCGTGTTATGAATATAACGCCCCTTTGAGCAACGACAGTTGTTCTGAGGGGCTTTTTTTTATTGTAAAAGTCTAGTAAAATTACTGATTTGATGTATCTACGTTGGCTTCAGCCGAAATAGCGTTGAAATCGGCGATTTTACTAAACTTTCACAATAGATAGATATAATACAATGTTATGTTTTATTAGTATAGAAAAGGTGAAGATTATGGATCAAAATCGCGTATATTTCTTCGATACAACCCTTCGTGATGGGGAACAAACACCAGGTGTATCTTTACAAACTCCTGAAAAAATTGAAATTGCGAAAGGCCTAGTACGCCTCGGCATCGACGTAATCGAGGCTGGTTTCCCAGCAGCATCCCCTGGGGATTTTGAAGCAGTACAAACGATTGCACGCGAAGTGAAAGGCGCAACAATTTGTGCGTTGGCACGTGCTAATGAAAAGGACGTACAAAAAGCGATTGATGCATTGAAAGATGCGGAACGTAGCCGTTTACATGTGTTCATTGCTATTTCCGAACTTCATATGGAATATAAATTAAAAATGACTCGCCAAGAGGTATTGGATAAGGTTAAATCTGTATTGGCATATGCAAAAGGTAAGGTTGATGAAATCGAGTTCTCCGGTGAAGATGCGGCACGCTCTGATTTAGATTTCGCATGCCAAGTATTTGGTGTTGCCATTGCTGGTGGTGCAACAATTATTAATGTACCAGATACAGTAGGTTACATGAACCCTAATGAGTTCGGTGATAAAATCCGCTACATTAAAGAACATACACCAGGCATTGAAAATGCAATTATCTCCGTTCACTGCCATGATGACTTAGGTCTTGCTAATGCAAATACGTTAGCTGCTATTAAAGCAGGTGCACGCCAAGTAGAAGGCACAATTAATGGCCTAGGCGAACGGGCTGGTAATGTAGCGATTGAAGAAGTTGTAATGGCTCTTAAAACGCGCCATGATTACTTCGGCGACCTTCAAGTGAACATCGATACAAAACAATTTACGAAAGTATCTAAGCTTGTGAGCCGTTTAACAGGTGTTGTAGTTCCTCCAAATAAAGCAATCGTGGGTTCCAATGCGTTTGCTCATGAGTCTGGTATTCATCAACATGGCATGATGAGCAATCCTGAAACATATGAAATCATGACTCCTGAGTCCGTAGGGGCTGAAAAAACAGACCTCGTATTGGGTAAACACTCTGGCCGTCATGCCTTTGCTGATCATTTGGCAAAACTTGGTTTCCAATCTTTCACAGAAGAGAAAATCAACGACCTCTTCGCTAAATTCAAAGAATTGGCAGACCGTAAAAAACAAGTATACGATGATGATATTATCGCTCTTGTAGTAGATAACTTACATCATAAAAAAGCATTTGAGCTCGTGGCTCAATACTACAAATTAGGTGAAAAAGGCTACGCATACGCTGACGTTCGCCTCATGACCCCAGAAGGCGAGAAAGCAGATGCTGCCGTAGGTGATGGTCCAGTAGACGCATCCCTTAAAGCGGTTGAACGTGTGGTTGGCTTGCCAATTAGTTTGAAAGATTACCAAATCCGCGCTATTACAGCAGGTAAAGATGCCCTTGGGGAAGCAACCCTTAAGGTAGAATATAACGGTCGCTTGTACCATGGTCGTGGTATTAGCACCGATATCGTTAAATCAAGTGTAAATGCATATATTAATGCAGTAAACTCAGTATTCCTAGCTATGGAGCTAGAACAAGAGGAGGAAAAATAATATGGGTATGACCATTACTGAAAAGAATATGGCTCGCCACGCGGGTCTTGATGTTGTAAAACCGGGCCAAATTATCGAATGTCATTTGGATGCGGTATTGATGAACGACATCACATTCCCACCAGCGCGTAAAGAGTTCTTAAAAATCGGCAAACCTGTATTTGACCGTCATAAAATCTACTTGGTGCCTGACCATTTCACACCAAACAAAGATATTCAATCTGCTACACAAGCGAAAGTCATGCGCGATTTCGTACGCGAACATGGCATTACAAACTACTTTGAAGTAGGTAGAATGGGTATCGAGCACGTTATTTTGCCAGAAAAAGGCCTTATCGGCCCTGGGGAAATGATGATCGGTGCTGACTCCCATACTTGTACATATGGTGCAGTAAACGCATTCTCCACAGGCGTAGGCTCCACTGATGCGGGCGTAGCTATGGCAGAAGGTAAAACTTGGTTCAAAGTGCCTGAAACTATTAAGGTTGAACTTATCGGCAAACCTAACAAATGGGTAACTGGTAAAGACGTAATCCTTGATTTAATCGGTAAAATCGGCGTAGACGGCGCTCGTTACATGGCCCTTGAATTCTCTGGTGAAGGCGTACAACACATGACTATGGCTGACCGCCTTACAATCTGTAACATGGCTATCGAAGCTGGCGGTAAATGTGGCGTATTCCCATATGATGAAATTACTGAAGCATACATCAAAGGTCGCGTAAATCGTCCTGTAGAACCAATTAATCCAGACCCTGATGCAGTATATGCCCAAACAATTACAATTGACTTGTCCAAATTGCAACCGGTGGTAGCATTCCCTCACTTGCCATCCAATACACATTACATCAACGAAATCGATAAAGATATTAAAATTGACCAAGTTATCATCGGTTCTTGTACAAATGGCCGTTACGAAGACTTGGTGGCAGCTGCAGAGATCTTCAAAGGTCGCAAAGTAGCTCCATTCGTTCGTTGTATCGTAATCCCTGGTTCCCAAGATGTATACGATCAAGCTATGAAAGATGGCTTGTTAGACATCTTCATTCAAGCTGACTGCGCTGTGTCCACGCCAACATGTGGTCCATGCCTCGGTGGTTACATGGGTATCATGGCTGAAGGGGAACGTACAGTTTCCACTACAAATCGTAACTTCCGTGGTCGTATGGGTCACGTTGATTCTGAAGTATATTTGGCAAGCCCTTACGTGGCGGCAGCAAGTGCTGTATTAGGCCGCATTGCAGGCCCTGAGGAGGTTTAATATGGATTTTGAAAGCAAAAAAATCTGGCGCTACGGCGACGATGTAGATACAGACGTAATCATTCCAGCTCGTTACTTGGCAATTGCTGATTGGAACGAATTGGCAGAACATGCGATGGAAGATATTGATACAACTTTTGCACCTAATGTGAAAGCTGGCGAAATCATGGTAGCAGGCAAAAACTTTGGTTGTGGTTCCTCTCGTGAACACGCACCAGGCGTTATCAAAGCAAAAGGCGTACCTGTTATCATTGCACACTCCTTTGCACGTATTTTCTTCCGTAATGCTATCAACATCGGTTTACCTGTAATTGAAATCGGTGAACAAGTTGATCGTATCGACGCAGGCGATGCTATCGGCGTAGACTTGTCTAAAGGTATCGTGTACAACTTGACTAAAAACGAACAATACCAAGGGACTGAGTTGCCACAATTCATTCAAGATATTGCGGCAGCTGGTGGTCTTGTGAACTTTGCGAAAAACCGTAAATAAGGGTTTACTATATATTGGAGAGGTAATATGAGCGAAAAGAATATCGTATTGATTCCTGGTGATGGTATCGGTACTGAGATTATTGCTGCAGCGAAGGCTGTATGTGATGTGGCTTTTGAGAAAGCCGGTGTAAAGGTTAATTGGATTGATAAAAAAGCGGGCGGTGCGTCTATTGATGCATACGGTGTGCCTTTGACTGAGGATACGATTGAGGCTTGTAAAGCTGCTGATGCTGTATTGCTTGGTGCTGTAGGCGGTCCTAAATGGGATAATGTAGATCCTTCTATCCGTCCTGAAAAAGCAATTCTTGGTCTTCGTAAGGAGCTTGGTTTGTTCTGTAACTTGCGTCCTGTAAAAATCTATCCATCTTTGCAAGAGTATTCTCCTCTTAAAAAGGAACTTGTACAAGATGTAGATTTCGTTATCGTTCGTGAGTTGACTGGCGGTATTTACTTCGGTGAACGCGAAGAGGCACAAGGCGAAGGTGCTAACGAGTTTGCTTGGGATAAAGAAACTTACAGCCGTTACGAAGTAGAGCGCATCATGGATATCGCTATGGAAACAGCTCGCAAACGTAATAAAAAGGTTGTATCTGTAGATAAAGCAAATGTATTGGCTTCTTCTCGTTTGTGGCGTAAAATCGCTCAAGAGAAAGCGGCAGCTAATCCAGATATCGCAACAGATTACTTCTACGTAGATAACACAGCGATGCAACTTGTTGTAAATCCTGCACAATTCGACGTTATCGTTACAACAAACTTGTTCGGCGATATCTTGTCTGACGAAGGCGCTGTTATTTCTGGTTCTATCGGGCTTTTACCATCTGCATCCATGGGTACTGGCACAGCGTTGTACGAGCCAATCCACGGTTCTGCACCAGATATTATGGGTCAAAACTTGGCGAACCCATTGGGCACCATCTTGTCCGCAGCTATGATGTGCCGTCACTCTCTTGATTTACCTCAAGTGGCTGATGCAATTGAAAAAGCTGTTGAACAAGTACTCGTTGATGGTTATCGCACAGGCGATATCTACCGCGAAGGCTTGAAACGCGTAGGTACCACAGAAATGGCGCAAGCCGTAATCGAACGTTTATAATAGGTGCGATTGAGTGCGTACTTATGTATTGAAGAGAGGGTAGTAAGGCCCTCTCTTTTTTGTGGGAGGCGTTATGTTACCTTATTTTTTACTAGCTTTATCCATAGGGCTTGAGCTATTTGCAACGACCATGTTGAAAGCATCTGATGGTTTTACGCGGCCTTTACAGACTGTTGCCTGCGTATGTGGCTATGTAGGATCTTTCTATACATTGACGCATGTACTGAAATATATTCCACTCAGTGTTACCTATGCTACCTGGTCTGGCGTAGGCCTCGTGGTGACAGCACTCATTTCTGTTTTTATCTTTAGTGAGGGCTATAATATGTACACCATTTTAGGGATAGGTCTTATTGTAGTTGGTGTTGTCATCCTTAACTTGTGGGGAAACGTAGGTCACTAATCTATAAGTCTGTTAACGTAGCCATTAATTAGATCGGTCTTATATTATAATTACCATAATCATATTGTTAGATGAGAGAAGAGCTAATAAGGAGGCCTTTATGAATTCTTCCATGTATCGAAATTTAACCATTACTGCGTTGTTGATGGCATTAGCCATCATGATTCCTATTATGATGCCTCTGAAAGTTGTCATTCCACCGGCTTCGTATACACTAGCGAGTCACGTGCCTATATTCCTAGCCATGTTCTTGTCCCGTAAGATGGCTGCTTGTGTTGTTATCGGCTCTACGCTAGGTTTCTTTGTAGCTGGCTTTCCTATCGTTATCGTTATGCGCGCTGCCTCTCATATCATCTTTGCCTTGATGGGTGCTTATTATATTAAACACCATCCAGGTGTATTAACAGGGGCGTTATCTTTCGCTGCATTTAACCTTGTCTGTGCCATTATTCACGCCATTGGTGAAGTGCTTGCGTGTCTATTATTCTATACGACAACTACGATACCGAATATCGATCTAATTTATGTCGTATTCGTTCTAGTAGGCGGCGGTACTATCGTTCATAGCATGGTTGATGGATATATTGCGTTATATATCTATAAAGCAATTCCAGGATTATCTAAGCCTGAGAATAAATAATAGGACGTTATCCTAGCTTATCTAAGCTAGATAATAAACAACCTGCTATTAAAACTGCATATGCTCGTAACCACTCATAGGAAATTTATTGTACGCTAATGTATAGAATTTGATTACCCATGAGTGGTTTTTTAGAATAATTATCAAATCTGTACCTACAGATACAGACTTAACTATGCGATATGGTTATAATAAAACCATAGTTAATGACCGAGTTGTGATATATGCATAGGTACATAGATAGGTACATATACACAGATACCACATAGGCCATACATATTGTTAATTGTGAAAGACTTTCACAAGAATTATGGAGGTTATTATGAGAAAGCATATAAAAAATAACGTATCTTGGGTTGGTAAAATTGATTGGGAATTACAAGAATTCCACGGTTCTGATTACAGCATTAATAATGGATCTAGCCAAAACGCGTACTTGATTGAAGAGGAAAAAACCGTCCTTATCGATACCGTATGGAAACCTCATTCCTCAGAGTTTATTGATAATTTGGAATCTGAAATTGATCTAAACAAGATTGATTTTATCGTATGTAATCACGGCGAAGTCGATCACAGCGGTTCCTTGCCAGCATTGATGGAGAAAATTCCTAATACTCCGATTTACTGTACAGAAAACGCTGTTAAGTCCTTGGTTGGTCAATACCATCATCCAGAATGGAATTTTAAAACTGTGAAAACAGGGGATTCCGTAGATATCGGCAACGGTAAATCTTTGGTATTCGTTGAAATGCGCATGCTTCACTGGCCTGATTCCATGGCGACGTATATGACTGGCGACAATATCTTGTTCTCCAACGATGCCTTTGGTCAACATTTTGCGGTAGAAGAATTGTGGGCTGATAAGGCTGATCAATGCCGTCTATGGGCAGAGGCGATGAAATATTACGCTAATATTTTGAACCCATTCTCTCCATTGGTAAAAGCAAAGGTTGAAGAAATTCAAAAGTTAAACTTGCCAATCGATATCATTGCTACAAGTCATGGTGCTATTTGGCGTGAAAACCCATTGCAAATCGTAGAGAAATACTATGAATGGTCCCAAGCATACCAAGAAGACCAAATTACAGTCGTATATGACACCATGTGGGATGGTACGAAGAAATTGGCTCATAAAATTGCTGATGAAATTGCAAAACAATCTCCTGATACACGAGTTAAGATCTTTAATATCAGTAAAACCAATAAAAATGACATCATGACAGAAGTATTCAAGTCTAAAGCCATTGCTGTTGGTTCCCCAACTGTAGGGAATAGTGTATTATCTGCCGTAGCTGGATGGCTCGACTTCTTACGTGAGTTGAAGTTTAAAAACAAAAAGGCTGCTGTATTCGGTACCTACGGTTGGTCTGGTGAATCTACAAAGGTACTTCGTGAAGAATTAACTAAATATGGATTCTCTGTTGTTGAACCAGAAATCAAATGTAACTGGAACCCAGATGCAGATGATTTTGGTAAAGCAGAAGAACTTGTAAAAGCCTTGCTAGCTTAATATATAAAAAGCTCCTAGCGTTCATAGAACGTAGGAGCTTTTTGGTTTTTATGATCTATTTGGAATTATATGAGTATTATATATAGATTAAGTCTTATTTTTGTAAGCTTATACGAATATGTGTGGCGATATGTGTATACTAATCTTGAGTATTTACATAGATGTGTTATGCTATTAAGCATAAAAATAAAAATAGTATAAAATTCAGAAAAATGATTAAATATTCTATTCTATAAAAATTCAGAAAGTGTTCATGAAATTAATGTGAATAATGAATAACTGGAAAGTCTAAATATCTGTTTGGCTTATTAAAGTAATAATTATTTATAAGCTATACAATATATATTCTGTAGAATCCTAAAAAAGGTGTGATTTTTTTTACTCATAAGCAAAATCGATGAGTATATTAATACAACGAAGAATACCAGTAATCACGCTATTTTTTGAAATTATGAAGAGTTATTAATGAACTTTATATGGGAAAAAGGCTTGTTTATATCGTAAAACTTTGATATGCTAGGCGGGTAATCAACAATATAAATTTTTCTTAAAATGAATTGAATATATTTCTTAGCTCAAAATAAGAAGTATATTTAATTAGCCCGAGGAGAGAGGCGGAATTTAGAGAGACTGAAAAATTGTATTGTGTTTGGTTAAGAATTTTAATTTAGCGAGGGTGTAAGATGAGAGAAAACAAACATTCCAAAAAATTAGCGTTTGCTGTATTGGCTGCAACAGCTGCTGTAGGTCTATCTGCAACTGCACCAGTTAATGCGGCAGAAATTCAAACAGCACAAGGTTTTATCTTTGCTGCTGGTAATGCTACAGCATCTCCTGACACTACACATAATAGTGTTGCTTATGGTACCGTTGCTGATGGTACAGCTACAAGCATTGCTGTAGGTCAAGGTAATTTAATTACAAGCGCTAATGGTTCTAGCAGTGCCTATGGTAACCAAAATACTATTAATGGTAACCAAGCTAATGCATTCGGTGATGGTAATAGCGTAACTGGTGCATTCGCACAAGCATTTGGTGATAGCAATGTAATTAGTGGTACAAATGCGATTGGTTATGGTTATAACAATACTGTAGCTGGTACAACTACAAACTACCGTGATCGTACTTTCGATAATGAACCAGATTCTGCTACACTTTTGAACGGCTCTTGGAATAGTAATTCCGTAGCAATCGGTTCTGAAAATACTGCATTAGGTAGCTCTGCATTAGCAGTCGGCAATAAGGCTCAAGCGAGTATGAGCGAATCCATTGCTATCGGTCATGAAGCTCAAGCTGACAAAACTTGGGGTATTGCAATCGGTACTCGTGCAACTGCTTCCGATGTACGTTCTTTAGCTCTTGGTCACCAAGCAAAATCTACTGGTTACAAAGCTAATGCAATCGGTGCTGATGCTACAGCAAATGGCAACCATGCTAATGCAATTGGTTCCTCTGCAACAGCAACTGGCGATCATGCACAAGCATTCGGTGCTGGTGCACAAGCAACAGGCGTACGTACTAACGTATTCGGTTCTGATGCAGCTGCAACTGCTGACTACAGTATTGCAATCGGTAACAAAGCTAATGCATCCACTGCAAACTCCATTGCATTAGGTGCTAACTCTACTACTCGTTCTGCTACTAACGTAACTAACGCAACAGTAGCTGGTCATACATATGGTGGATTCGCAGGCACTAGCCCTGTAGGCTCTGTATCCGTTGGTAAAGCTGGTGAAGAACGTCAAATCCACAACGTAGCAGCTGGTAAAATTTCCGCTGACTCCACAGATGCTGTAAACGGTAGCCAATTGTACTCCGTGGCAAATGATTTGCAAACTCAAATCAACAATTCCACACCAGGTGCAATCAACAATAACATCAATAACTTGAATAACCGTGTTGGTAATGTTGAAAAACGCGTTAATAAAGTAGGTGCAGGTTCTGCTGCATTGGCTGCATTGCATCCATTGGACTTCAACCCAGATGACAAATGGACAATCGCTGCTGGTTATGGTCACTACCACAATGCTAACTCCGCTGCATTAGGTGCTTTCTACCGTCCTAACGAAGATACAATGTTCTCCGTTGGTGGCACTGTAGGTACTGGCGAAACTCAATTGAACGCAGGTGTATCTATTCGTCTTGGTAAACGTTCCCCAGAATCCCGTTCCCGCGTAGCTATGGGTCGTGAAATTGCTGAATTGAACGCACGTCTTCAAGATATGGAAAACAAATACAACAACTTGTTACAAATCTTGACTCCACATGCAATTGATCCTAGCAAAACTGCTGAATTCCCAGATGTTCCTCGTAATCACTGGGCTTACCAATACATTAGCCAATTGGCTGGTAATGGTATCCTTGTTGGTTACCCTGATGGCACATTCAAAGGCGATGTTAAGATGACTCGTTACGAATTCGCTACTATGTTGTACCGTGCACTTCAAAATGGTGCTCCTATCGATGACAACATGAAACGTGCTATGAACGAATTTGGTCCTGAATTACAAAATATTCGTCTTAACCACTTCCGTGTTGACCGTATTTCTGGTGCTGATAACGATCGTCATAAAACAGAACGTGTTCGCGTTAACAACGAACCTAAAACTCAACGCGACGTATACGGTTCCCGTATTAACCAATAATACGTTGATAACAACTTCCCCTCGAGCTTGTGAAAGCTCAAAAACAGGATGTATCCCAGTGATACATCCTGTTTTTTTATGCTTATATAGAATTGATATATTAACCCTGAAATATAAATAGTGAAATTAATATTTATACATCTTATGTATGTTGGATAACTTTTATAATAGAAAAATACTAGTATTACAATATGTTATTCTGTGTTTTCTTATTGGGTATAAAAACTTCATATAATATTTATGTAAAAATCTTGAAAGTAAATACATATAGGTGTATAATAACGTTCATAAGTAATAAATATACATAGTTTATGAATAAAAATATAGATATGAGGGAAAGACCATGAAAGAATTTAGACAATTAACTGTAGCAGATACAGCGGAATATCATAAGGTATTAATCGACGGCTATGCAGCGATTAAGGACTATCCGATTACATTCGATGCTATCGATTTTACAGAGGAAGAATCCAAAGAATGGATCGAGACCTATCCTGTATATGGATTGTATATTGATGGACAACTTGTAAGCTCTATTACATTCTGTATGCCGTGGGTTAAATATTCTACACCGGATAAATTTCCACACATCGCTCACTTTGTAACCGCACCAGAGTTTAAAGGAAAAGGTTATGCTCGGGAAACTCTTGGCTATGCTGAAGAATTATTGATTAACCAATTTAAAACGCCTGCTGTTACATTGGGGACTGCAAAAGAACATCCATGGTTGCCTAAAATGTATGAGTCCTTTGGCTTTAAGGCCTATGACAAAGTTCATTTTAGAGGTAAACAACATACTACAATACTTTTCAAAAAAGATTTATTATAGAAAGCAAACCTTATACACTACTTACCTTTGATTTAGAATGTCTTTATAATTCGACATAATAACAGAATCAAATGTAATTGATGTATAAGGTTTATTTGTTTATGCAAAAAATACATGTTTGGGTATATAATGTAAACATATGTAGTATGTCTATGGACTATGGGATAGGGTCATGGATGTTTTTTTGAAAGGATGTGAGACTATGTTAGTCTTATCTGGTATTTTAGTGATGGTCATCGGTCTGATGCTGCGCTTTAATGCCTTGTTAGTTGTCGTAGCCGCAGGGTTTGTAACGGGCCTTGCAGGTGGTCTCAGTATCAACGATATCGTTGGTGCCATTGGGGAGGCTTTCGTTAAAAATCGTTATATGTCATTATTTATTTTGATTTTACCTGTTATTGGTCTTATGGAACGTCATGGCTTACGTGAACGGGCAGAAATTTTGATTGGTAAGATCAACGCTGCTACGGCTGGTCGTATCTTTATGATTTACTTATTTGTGCGCCAAGTAACTGTAGCTTTTGGTATTAACATGTCCGGTATGGTTGCCATGGTACGTCCGTTGATCGCACCTATGAGTGAAGCTGCTGTAGCACAAGGCCGCCCCGTATCTCAACGTACCCTTGATAAGGTGCGCGGTATAGCTGCTTCTGCCGATAATACAGGTAACTTCTTCGGTCAAAACTTATTCCTTGCTGCTGGTGGTTTATTACTCATCAAAGGCGTTATGGAACAATTGGGCTATTCTGTTGAATTAACAGATATGGTATTGTACGGATTGCCAACTGCTGTTTGTGCATATATCGTTAACTTCATTCGCTTTATTATCTTCGATAAAACAATTCAAGCCTATGTAGCTCGTGACGAAGCAGATATGAAAGCTGGTAAATTAGTACCTAATGAATTCAATATCCTTGTTACACCAGAAGAATTAGCGAAAGGGGGCAAATAATATGTTAGAACTACTCTATAAAATGCAGCCCTTAGATTATGTATATCTTCTTGTAGGGATTATTCTATTTATCTTTGCCATTCAATCATTTTTAGATAAAGAACATAAATATCGCATTGGTACAGGTCTATTTTGGTTATTGTATAGTGTATCCTTTATCTTTGGCTCTTATCTCTCCAAGGAAATTAATGGTTGGCTCGTAATTGCTATGGCGGTTATCGTCTTGGTGAAACAACTTGGCAAAGGCAATTACTTTGAATCTCATATTGAATTTAAAAAAGGTGAAGCTGTTCGTATTGGTAATGTTATCTTCGTTCCAGCCTTACTTGTTGGTATTATTACATTCGTAATCGGCTTCTTTACTAAACTAGGTGCGCTTGTAGGTCTTGGTATTGCCGCAATCATCGCTATGTGTGCTGCTCTTTACATCACTAAGGGTAACCTTAACCAAGGTTTCCATGAAGGTCGTCGCCTTATCGATGCGATCGGTTGGACTGCTATTTTGTCCCAATTATTGGCGGCTCTCGGCTATCTATTTAATTTGGCTGGCGTTGGTAAAATTATCTCCAGTGCCGTCGCAAGTGTAGTACCAGCTGACAATGTATTCCTCGTTGTTGTAGCATACTGTATCGGTATGGTTATCTTCACAATGATCATGGGTAACGCCTTCGCTGCATTTGCCATGATTACAAGTGCCATCGGTATTCCAATGCTCGTCGTAGCTCATGGTGCTAACCCAGCTGCTGTCGGTGCTATTGCAATGCTTGCTGGCTATTGCGGTACATTGATGACTCCTATGGCGGCCAACTTCAACATCGTACCGGTAGCGCTCCTTGAAATGCGCGACCAATACGGCGTTATTAAAGCGCAACTTCCAATTGCATTAATTATGCTCGTGTTGAACATCCTATTGATGTATTACTTTATTTAACCTTTTTCTTTGAAAGAACGATATTCTTATGATATTGGATGATATATACAATCTACTATGATGTAGTTTTGAGGTAGGATTGTCCTTATAAAAACATGTGATTATTGATATAAATCATAGAATTTCGTTATGAGGTAGTGTGATGAAAACAATTTTGATTACCGGTTTTGATCCATTCGGCGGTGAACCTATTAATCCTGCTTGGGAAGCGGTAAAAACAATGGATGGTTATACCGATGGTGATTATAAGGTAGTGACTCAAATGGTTCCTACTGTGCGTTACAAATCTGTTGATACTGTGAAAGCTGCGGCTGAAGAGTGCCAACCAGATTTCATTCTATGTGTAGGTCAAGCAGGCGGTCGCCCAGATATTACAGTAGAACGCGTTGCTATTAACTGTGATGATTTCCGCATCCCAGATAATGGGGGCAACCAACCGGAAGATGAACCTGTTGTAGCCGATGGCCCTAGTGCATACTTTGCGACATTGCCTATTAAAAACATCGTTAACGCATTGCATCAAAATGGTATTCCAGCTAAGGTTTCTAATACAGCGGGTACCTTCGTATGTAATCACTTGATGTATGGTGTATGTCATTATGCAGCGCAAAAGGGCAACATCAAAGCGGGCTTCATGCATATTCCGTACTTGCCATCCCAAGTAGTGGATAAACCAAATCAACCAAGTATGGCTGTTGAAACTGTACGTGCCACATTGGAAACCATCGTTCACGTATTAGCTCATGGTGAAAGCTACAAGGCACAAGATATTAACTATACAACACCTCACGAATAAAAATCTCAGAAGTACTAGTGTTTACTTCTGGGGAGTGTGTAGTGATAGATTTAGCTTTCAATCACTATATAATGTAAGATTTAGTTCTTGATTATTATGTTATTTTAGTATGTACTTGGGTACATAAAATAAATTTAATATATGAGATATTGTGTGATATCTATATGAGAGAAGGTCTTTTTAATGAATAAAAAGTTGGTAGCAAGTTTAGTTTCCTGTATGGTATTGGGTTCTGTAAGTGTGTATGCAGCTAATCCATTTTCCGATGTAGATGCTTCTAGTTGGGCGTATCAATCTGTTGAGCAATTAGCAAATGCAGGTATTATTAATGGATACCCAGATGGAACTTTCAAAGGGAACAATCCTATTACGCGATACGAAATGGCTCAAATGGTAGCTAAGGCGATGGCTAACCAAGATAAAGCCAATGCGGAACAACAAGCTATGATCAATCGCTTGGCCGACGAATTTGGAAATGAACTCAACACATTAGGTGTACGAGTAGCCAAATTAGAAAATCAAGTTGGTAATGTAAAGGTGACTGGTAACTACCGTTTGCGTTACCGCGGCAGCGAGTTGAAAAATGATACCTATGCGTATGGTAAACATTCCTCCTTTGATTATCGTGCTCGTGTGATCTTCAATGCTAAGGTTAACGATAAAACTGATGCAGTCGTACGTATTCAAGGTTCTAGCGAATTCGGCAATAGCAATGCTACACAAGGTAAGATTAATCTTGCCTATGTAGATCATCATTTTGGTAAAGACACAACTTTGCGTGTAGGTCGTCAACTCTATACACCAGGTCTAGGTCTTATGTATGATGATCTCGTTGATGGTGCTCGCCTCATGTACAAACATGGCAAGCTCGATGTATCTGCTAGTTATGGTTACTGGTTGGGTGGTGCTCCTACTTACCAAACTAGAGAAAATACAGTTACTGCAGCTATGGTTGAAGTTAAGGGTAAACTTAATAAACATGTTACTCTTGGTGGTATGTATGGTCGTTTCCATGATGGTACATTGTACCAAGGCCAAGATGTGGATGCGTTGACAGGTAAACAAGTTAAATCCTTCATTGATTCTCCATACAAAAATATTTGGGGCCTCAATACAAATATGAACTTTAACCGTTGGAATGTATTCGGCGAATGGCTTACAGCTCCAGGCGTTTCCGATTCTCATGCTTGGATGGCTAGCCTTGGCTATGGTAACTATGACATTAAGAAAGCTCATACTTATAGCGTACGCGGTCAATACTACTACCAAGAAGGGAACTCCCCAATCTTCAGTAGTGCCTTTGCGCCTGCGTATAGCTTCTACAATCAACATTATGTAGATAATAAGGGCGTAGCTCATGTACGCAATGGTTTCAAAGGCTTTGTAGCTAATGTAAACTATGTACCATTCCAAAACGTATCTATCGGTGCTTACTACGGCTTCGGTAATAAAGATATGGACGGTAATAAATTAGGCGATTACTGGCGTACAGATGTAAACTTCATGTTTTAATATATGTAGTTTGCATAACACATAATGGTTATATAAGATACATATTGTTATTTAATGGATCATGAACGCATCATGTTTATATAGCATGTAATGTTTATATAACACATAATCTAAATAAAGCTCGAGTTATATCTAGAAAAGATGTAGCTCGGGCTTTTTTGTTTTATATGGCATTGTTATTTAAACCTTTATATACATTAGTAATGTTTTAAAAATTATCGATACTATTTCGTTAATACATGTAATGTTATAATAAATGAAAATGTTACTATTTGTGGAGTGTGAATAGGATGTATGAAATCGTAAATGAACCAAATTTAACAATTGCTTTTGATATGGATGTAGAGCTATCTGAATTTGGTGTATTTGGCGTATATATTAAACGAGGCTATAATATCTGTTCTGGCTATATTGATCCTAGTGATTGGTCCGGAATTCGTAAAGGCTATCAAGAATTAGTTGATTTGTATGAGAACTGTAAAGGCAAAGCAACCTTTACCTATGTATTAACTGGGGAAGGGGATATTCTTACATTCTCGTTAGATCAAAAGGGTGCTTTGGCGATAGATATTACTATTTGTACTACTTACAATTACAAATGTAATATGACTATTGAAAGTTTAGATCAAACGTATTTGCCAAAATTCATTGGATTTTTCAAAGAATTTTTGGAACGAGAACCAAAATAAAAAGAGTCGCATCATTAGGATGCGACTCTTTTTTGTACCCAATTTCTATTTACAATTATTTTGTAACAACTTTAAGATCTACAGGGATTTTAGCTTCTACAGCTTCGCCTTTGATAACTTTTTGAGCTGTATCGATAGCGATTTTACCCATTTGGTCTGGTTGTTGAGCAATTGTTGCAGCCAATGTGCCGTCTTTAACAGCTTTGTCTGCATCAGCAGTACCGTCAAAGCCTACGATGAAGATTGTTTCGCCTGCCGCCGGACGTTTATCGGCGAGCACTACAATATCCATGTTGCAACTACCAATAACAACAATGCGATTCATAATAACTCCTTAATCAGCCTCAGCCCTAAGTGGGACTAAAAATGGGCATTATTAATTTTTATACATAAATTTCTCGACGTTTTATGCGGAGAAATGTATATATAAATGGTATAGATAACCGCATAGGCGTTTACTTTCACATATCTATTAGTATAACTTAATCATTTATTAGGATAGCGTAAATAAGCAACTTTATCTATATAAATAACTATAAAATATGGGAATAAGAAAAGGTATATCCAAAATCTATGTTACATGAGTAAAAATGTACCGATTAGATTTTGGATATACCACAAAAAAGACTACCTACAATAGTAGATAGTCTTTAGCTATTTATATAGTTATAAATTAGTGAAAGCTTGGTTTGTCGTAGTGCGTGCCTGGTTCGCCAATACCGATGCTTGCACGGTGGAATGGGGTTTCATCATCTACATGTAAGATGTCGAAGATGGCTTTTACTACAGCTTCCCGTGTAACTTGGGCATCGTTAAATTGAACGCCTTCAGGAATGAGCTCATAATTTGTATTTTCTGGATCATTGTAGAGCCATGTGAGGCGCAAGATTGTGTAGTTTAAGTTAGATTCGCGCAATACATTGCGTGCTTGACGTTCGCCTTGGACATAGCTGATAGGCAAGCTGTCGAAGGTCCATTTTTCAAGTGCTGCAGGGAATTCACCAGAAAGACCAGCCATAGAAAGACCGATGACACGGCGTACATTTTTACGGCTCAATGCTTTCACAATAGCCGCCATATCGCTGCCAGATTCCATAGCACCTACAAATACAATCTCTGCATTTGTTACCGCTTCCTCTAATTTAGCAGGGTTTTGGAAGGATCCCTCGATGACTGTAACGCGTTCATGCTCTAAAATTTCTGGATGTAAACGAGTACTCAATTGGCGACCATATAATGTAAGGTGCATATCTGTATATGTTAATAATGTAGCAGTCAACTTTTGTGCAATTTGG
Organism: uncultured Veillonella sp.; assembly: GCA_902478055.1. Lineage (GTDB taxonomy): Bacteria > Bacillota > Negativicutes > Veillonellales > Veillonellaceae > Veillonella. The sequence goes on from CABSJL010000006.1 coordinate 34,710, forward strand.
CCAGCGGCCCCTAAAATTGTAATATATTTGTACATATAGACCTCCTATGTCCTAGGCATAAGTATTTGTATGCATTATATCACAACTATATGACGAGAAAGTGAGAATAGAAATTTAATTATGATAGTAAAAGTTAGTTTTCTAAGCTGTAATATATTATTAGATGTGGTATAATACAAAACAAGAAGAGCCAATTAACGTTCTGGAATGCGTTAGGCTCATCTCCTGGGAAATAAGAAAATGAGAAATGGCCTAACGTCCAATTTGGGGTGTTAGGTCATTCTTATTTTACAATAAGAATGACTAATGTTGCGAATGCAATCATTAACGATATGGCTTCAAATGTTTAGGGAGAAATGGGAAGGAAAGATATATAATTATGGACATTCAAGATCATGAACGTGTAATGGCTACTATAAAACTTATGGGCGCTTTAGAGGCAGGTCGTAAATCTGGTGAAGAACAAGGATGGATTTCATCAGATCAACTAAAGAGTGAATTGCAAATTGAAAAGTGGTTTATAAAAACCACTTGACAGAGTGTTGTAAAAATGTTAAAATACAACCAAGATAAAGCTCCCGAGTGTGGGATCAAAAAAATAGTTACAATAAAGTTGGTTTATTAAAACCTAAATAAGGAGGCGATAGAATAGATTGCTGCTTTATTTTTTGATATTTATAATTTGGTTTAAAAAAACCGTTTGACAGATCGATTTGAAAATGGTATCCTTAAACCAAGTTATAACTCCTGGATTCCAGGAGTAAAAAAATATGCATTTATAAAATGGTATGTTTAAACCAAACAAAAAACTCCTAGATAAGAGGGGCGAAATTTTTACAGTGATTTATAACGGTTTATAAAAACCAGAATGGAGGATCTTTTGGAAAAGACACTTATGAATTTGAAAAAAATGTATTTTGACTCTCAAGGCAAGGTAAGAGAATTTAAACGCAATTGGGATGAAGTTCGTTTCACAAATGGTCGTGAAAGACATGATATTAATGTTACGGCTGCATTGATTTATCTTTACAAACATTATGATATGGATTTTGATTTATTAGATAATTTTTTAAGCTCTCGTAAAATTAATAATCCAGGATTTCAAAATACAATGAAAGCATATATCTATGAGGCGTATATACAAAAATTTCTTAGTGAAAATGCTTATTTAGATGATGTCTTTTTATTGGGTGTAGCATTCTTTTATGATGAGCAAAAGCTATATCGAGAGGATGGAGCTAGAGAAGATAATGAATCTCTCAATACTCTACTAACGGAACTATTAGATTGTAATAACCTTGAGAAATACTCTTTCTTACAAGGAAATGCAAATCCAGGTCGTATATTACTAGATGTGGCGAGTAAAACGTCTTTACTTAACTATACTGCATATGCAATAAATCCTGACTTAATGGTTGTTTTACAATTACGAATATTATTACTTCAAACAATTCAACAAGATATGGAGTTAGGTGGGATTATTCAGCCTAAAAATATTGTTGAAAATCAATTATTTGATCGAATTTTAACAATGCCCCTTTGGAGGCCTTCCTCTAAGGCTATGGAGTACTTTCCAGAAAGAACATCCTTATCAAAATTAGATATTCCAGAGTCTAAGGTTGCTGATGGTGAGTGGCATGAAATTCTTTTTAATCTCAGTTTGTTAGAGCAAAAAGGTAAAATGGTAACTTTGATTACTAACTCAACATTAGCAAATAATCTCAGTGTAAAAACAAGACAAGCTTTGGTTGAGAACGGCTATATTGAAAGCATTATTGAACTTCCAGATCGCTTACTTGAGAATACAGGCATTGAATTATATGCAGTCGTATTATCATATGGTAATAAAGGTGTTAAATTCTTAGATGCAAGTCAAGCATATACAGAGCAGCGTCGTAGAAAAGACATAGATGTACCTACAGTACTAGAACAATTGGCTAATCCTGATATTTGTAGATTTGAAAGTATCGAATCTATTGCTAGAGAAGGTTACAATTTATTACCTAAACGATATACTCTAAAAACTAATGTTATTGATGGGGTACCTTTAGGAGAAATCTGTAATATTAGTCGGGGTTTAGTCATTTCTTCTAAAGAGCTAGATGATTTTGTTACAGATGTAGATACAGGTGTTCGTTATTTATACACAAAAGATGCTGATGGCGATGCTGTAGATTATTCACAAAGCCCATTCATTGATGTGGAAAAACTTAAAAGAAAGTTTACGCTTTTAGATAATGATACTTGGCTATTGGGGAGAACATCACCATTTAGATCTAACATGCTATATGTTGAAGGTAATGATAAATTGATTGCCAATGGTAACCAATTCTCTATTACTATTTTGCCAAAATATAAAAATCAATATTTGCTTCCATACTTAGCTCTTTACTTCAATAGTAAGGCTGGTCGTGAACAAATAGAACGATTTGCAGTAGGTCAATTAATCAAGTCTTTATCTCTCAAAGATTTAAAAACATTGCAAATTCCTAGAGTTTCTATTGAAAGACAAAAAGAAGTGGTTAATCGTATACGAATGATAGAAACTGAAATCAAAACTGTAAAAGAAGAACTAAAAACATTAAGTCGTCAAAAAGAATTAATTGTAGAGGAGGAATTCAATTGGTAACACATGTTAACATCATGAATGATGCATCTTTATTGGGTGAAGCGATTAAATACTTTACAGAAGAACTTACACAAGCTTTTAAAAATAATAACTTAAAAACTATTTTAACGAAATATCACTATCCAGATTTGGCACCAACTATGGTTGATGATTCTATTGGATCTCCTGATGGAAAAATCCTTATCATCGGTGAAACAAATTGTAAGGTAAAGGATTTACAAGGCATCTTTAATGCAATGGGATTAAGAGGCCGATTAGAATGTCATACTGATTATGAAGATATTCAACGTTATCAGTTTAATAACCTCATGTATAACAATAAGTACAGACTAATTATAGTTGGACCAATGCCACATTCTACCTATGGCAAGGATGAATTCAGTAGTGTTATTAATAGAATGGAAAATACTGAGGGATTTCCTTGTGTAAGAAGAGCTATTGCTAATGGTGGATTGAAAATCACAAAAACCAATATTAAACAAATCCTTCAAGAAGAATTGGAATCTGGATTTTTAGCAGCATAGATATCAATATGATAGTACTTGGTATAGAGTACGGTATATTTATGAGCTGAGCATATGTAACATGTATAAGATGGTATAATTAAATTGATTAATTTACCTATCTAGATTTTTAGGGGAGATAGTAAGATGGCTAAGAAGAAGGGTAATGAGAAAGTTTTAAATATAGATAATATCCTATTTAATTGTAGGGATATATTGCGTGCTGCACGTAATTCGGGATCATTCTTTGAAAAAAGAGATATGATGTTGACCTTAATATTTTTAAGGTTTATTGGTGAAAAATATGAGGATGGCATTGAAAATCTTCGTAAAGTGTTGATTGAGCAAGGTTTTGATCCAGATGATGAGAATATTCGTACTGCTTTTTTTGAGGATGCTACATTTGCGGATGGTACATATAATCTTTCCAAAGAAGCTAGATGGTCTACAATTATTAATACTCCTGCACCAGAACTAAATGTTGCGTTGGATACTGCACTTCATAGTATTGCCTCTGAGTCTAAAGATTTGAAGGGATGCTTTATTGAAGGGACTTTTACTGCTAGAAATCTTGCACCTAATGATATAAAAAAATTGGTGGATGAGGTTAATAAAATTAGTCATAAAGTTTTTGGTGAAGAGAAAGATTTAATCGGTCGTGTATATGAGTATTTCCTCAAAGAATTTGCTGTAAATGCAACTAAAGAAGAAGGGGAGTTTTATACTCCACATGATGTGGTACAGTTGATTGCTGCTTTAATAGAACCATATGAAGGAACCTTATATGATCCTGCTTGTGGTTCTGGGGGTATGTTCATTCAGAGTGCTGAACTTGTTAAGGCACGGCAAGGCGATATCAACCGTATTAATATATACGGTCAAGAAAAAGATGCCGCGACATATCGGTTAGCAAAGATGAACTTGGCCCTACGAGGATTGAGTCATCATTTAGGTGATACAAATGACTCTTCCTTTACACATGACTTACATAAAGGCTTATATTTTGACTATATAATGGCTAATCCGCCGTTTAATCTTAAGGGATGGTATGACGAAAACTTAAAATCTGATGCACGGTGGAGTGACTATGGAATTCCTCCTGAAAGTAATGCTAACTATGCTTGGATTTTACATATACTTTCTCATTTAAAACCTGCCAATGGTGTAGCAGGATTCCTTTTGGCTAATGGTGCGCTTAATGATAGTGATACCTTAGAGATTCGGAAGAAACTAATTCAAAATGATAAAGTGGAAGCGATTATTGTGCTTCCAAGGGAATTATTCATTACAACTGATATTAGTGTTACATTATGGATCTTGAATCAAAATAAAAAAGGTGGAAAATTCCAAGGCCGTACTCTCCGTAATCGAGAACATGAGATACTATTTATGGACTTACGTCAGTGGCGAGAAAATTCCGTTAAGGGTGAAAGTAAAAAGAAAGTTCGTCTTGATGAGAGTCAAATTACCCATGCTACAGATATTTACCATACCTGGCAGGCTGATGGTACAGATGGAATTAATTATGCAGAACCAGAGTTATATCGCAGTGTTGGTATTTCAGAAATTGAAAATAAGAATTGGGCATTAATACCTAGCAAATATATTGAGTTCATTGATCATGATTTAGATATTGATTATGAAAAGGAAATGAACCGCATTAGAAATGAGATGAAACTAATTTTAGAGCAAGAAAAAGAATCTCAAAAGATGCTAGAAAATGCATTTAGGGGGATTGGTTATGAGCTTGACTAAATATGCTTTAGGTGAATTATTAGAGCTTGTAGTGGATACTAATCAGGATTTAAAGTACGGACCTGATGCTGTAAAGGGTATGACTATAACAAAAGAAATAATTCCAACTAAAGCAAATGTAAATAAAACGGATTTATCTAAGTTTTTGATTGTACAGCCTAAAGAGTTTATTTATAATCCTCGAACACATGGTAAAAAAATTGGATTTGGATATAATAACTCAAAAAAAAGCTTCATTATTAGTTGGAATAATATTGCATTTAGGGTGAAGCCATCTAAATTAGAAACGATATTGCCTGATTATTTGTTTTTACACTTTAAACGTGATGAATGGGATCGAGAAGCTTGTTTTCAGTCTTGGGGAAGTTCAACAGAAGTATTTTCTTGGGATACATTGTGCAGTATGACTATAGAGGTTCCCTCAATTTCTATTCAACAAAAATATGCTAATACATATAATGCAATGCTTCAGAACCAACAATGCTATGAACTGGGGATAAACAATCTTAAATTAACATGTGATGCTTATATAGAAAACTTAAGACATTCAATGGTGTCTGAAGAGATTGGTAATTACATAGTTAGAAAAAATGACAAAAATACTGATAATAAAATAAAAACTGTTTTAGGCTTAAGTACTTCAAAAGAGTTTAGAGTTCCTCAAAGTAGAGTTAACAAAAAAGACCTTGGAGGATATAAGATTGTTAATCCATTTGAATTTGCATTTGTACCAACCACAGATACATGGAAAGTACTAGCTTTCGCTATTAATACTTATAATGAGCCTATAGTTGTATCACCTATTTATGAAGTGTTTTCAGTTCGTACTGAAAAATTATTACCTGAGTATTTGGCGTTATGGTTAAGTCGAGATGAGTTTGATAGATATGCTAGATTCCACTCTTGGGGATCCGCTAGAGAGAATTTTTCTTGGGAGGCAATGTGTGAAGTTCGCATTCCAATTCCTGATATTGATGTGCAGCATAGTATAGTAGACATTTATAAAGCGTATAATATTCGTAAAGAGATTAATGAAAAGCTAAAAGCTCAATTAAAAGATATATGTCCAATTCTGATTAAAGGCTCTATTGAAGAAGCAAAAAATTGAGGGAATAGTGTATGGGTAAATTAAAAGAATTTAATGGTATTTATTGTGAGTCGGATTATGAATATGCCTTTATTGAATTGTTAAAACGTGAGGGCTGGAAGTATTTAAGTGGCAAGGCAGTAAAACGATTAAAGAAGACTGATATTTTAATCGTAGATGATTTTGTAGAATTTATATCCTCAACTAATAAAACTTTGACTTACGATGAGATTCAACAGATTTTTGATACTGTTCGTTTAGTTGGTAGTGAAAGTGATTTTGAAACTCTACATAAGGTATATAATTGGCTTGTAGATGGTATACAATTTATTCCTAATGATGGATTGCCTCAAATGGTCAAGTTGATTGATTTTGAACATCCGGAACGAAATATTTTTCGGTTAGTTAATCAGCTTGAGATAGAGTATACTAGCCAAGGGCAAAAGACCTCTAGAATACCAGATGTTTTGTTATATGTTAATGGGATTCCATTATGTATAACTGAATTAAAGAACCCTACAGATGCTCGTGCTACTATTTATAATGCATGGGAGCAAATTAATATTCGCTATTGGCGTGATATTCCACACCTTCTGCATTATTGTCCTTTAGCATGTATTTCAGATGGTGTAAAAACTAGATTAGGTACTGTACGTACTCCGTATGAACACTTTTATGCGTGGAGACGTGTGAATGATGGAGATGAGATTACTACTTCACCATTTGCAGAGACAGAAGCAATGATAAAGGGTGTTTATTCACCAAAACGTTTTTTAGAGTTATTCCGAGATTATATATATTTCCAAGATAGTATTTATGATGCTGAAGAAGTTGAAATTGTCTGTCGTTATCCTCAATTTTTTGCAACTAGACGTTTGAAACAAAGTATCGTGAAATCGGTTGAAGAGAAGAGTGGTAAAGGTGGAACATACTTTGGCGCGACTGGTTGTGGAAAAACTTTTACAATGGCGTTTCTAGCGAGACAGTTATCATTAAGATGTACAGATATAGAGGCAATTGGATCCCCTACTATCATACTTATTGTCGACCGAGATGAATTACAGAAGCAAGGTGCCAAACTATTTACAAAGAGTAAAGAATTTTTGAATCTTGGTGAGGTATCGGTTGTTAAAGATCGAGCACATCTTCGCCAAGAATTAGGTGCTCGTCAGAGTGGCGGATTTTATATTTGTACTATTCAGAAGTTCTGTGATAGAGAAGAGGATAAAATTGGATTAATAAATGATAGACAAAATATTATTTGTTTTTCTGATGAAGCACATCGAACTCAATTAGAACATGCTAAAAAAATCAGATTCAGTCACGATACTGACGAGAATATGAAGGCGATGCTTTCAAAACCGTATGCAAAAGTATTAAGAGAAGCCTTTCCACAAGCCACATTTGTTGGATTTACAGGGACTCCTATTGCCGAGACCTATCAAACGTTTGGGGACGAAATTGATCGATATACAATGGATCAAGCTGTAGCGGATGGATTGACAGTTTCTATTAAGTATCATCCTCGTATTGCTAAAGTATTATTTGATACTGAAAAAATAAAAGAAATAGAAGAATATTATAAGAAATGTGCTGATGATGGAGCTACTGTAGAAGATATAGTTGCAAGTAAACGTGCTATGAGCTCTATGGAGGTTATATTAGGTGAACCTTCACGATTAGAACGACTTGCAATGGATATACATGATCACTATACTGCAGCATGTGATAGTGATCCAGGAAGAATTCAAAAAGCAATGATTGTCTGCTCTAATCGTAAAATAGCATATGATTTACTCACTACTTTTAAAAAGCAATATCCAGAGTGGTTTATAGAGAAAAAATCATCTGATGGAACAAAAGCTACAGAAGAAGAACTAAGGTCTTTAGCACCAATGCCTTTTATAGCTATGGTTGCCAGTGTGGGAAGTAATGACCCAGAGGAAATGTATAATTATCTTGGGGGTGTTAAAAATAATAAACGCTCTGAAATGCTTGATATGGCATTTAAACAAGATAAGTCAAATTTTAGAATTGCGATTGTTGTAGATATGTGGATTACAGGCTTTGATGTTCCTACACTTACATATTTATATAATGATAAGCCGTTACAAAAGCATTTATTAATACAAACTATCAGTCGTGTCAATAGAAAATATCCTGGTAAGGAATTTGGTATGGTTATCGATTATATCGGTATTCGAAATAATATGCGTGAGGCAATGAAGATATATGGCGGAGATGTATCCGTTGCACCTACTAGTGATGATGTTGAGCAAGCAACAAATGTATTCAGAGATCATCTAGGCATGTTGAAAGCTCTGTTTGCTGAGTGTGATTTGACAGTATTTATAAATCCTCAATCTGATAGTATAGAACGATATAAGGCGCTTACCAATGCTGCGGAATATATTTTTAGCTCGACTACATTGTTAAATATTGACGGGATTAGTTCTGTTCAAAAGGTTTCTTTTAAAACGTATTTCTTAAAATTAGTGAAGCGAATGAGAACTGCATATGATATCTGTCAGCCTTCTGGGGAACTTGGTGAAGAAGAGTCTTCCTTGGCTCAATGCTTTATGGCGATTGCTGGACTCGTACGTAAAATGAGTGGGACTAGTGATATTGATGCGGATATTATGAATCGCACTGTAGAGAAAATGGTTACTGAAGCTCTACAATATAGCAATGTTGAAAGTGTTCTTGATAATGGTGAGGAAGAAGACATATTCTCTCCTGAATATTTTGAAAAACTTTCTGATGTGAAGCTCCCAGCTACAAAGTTAGAAGTTTTAATTAAAATGATTCGTAAAGAAATCAAAGAATATGGGAAAACTAATAGATTAGCAGCTCAAACCTTCCAAGAAATGATTGAGAAAACTATTGAAGAGTATCATGAGCGTCGTAAAACGTTAAGTGCAGAAGAAGCTAGTGATGCACAAAAACATGCTGTGAATGATATTATAGCAAGCATTACAAAGCAGGCTTTAGAAATCTTACAACAGTTAAATGAGAGCCGTGATAGTTTTAGAAAAATGGGTTTAACTTTTGAAGAAAAAGCATTCTATGATATTCTCATAGCTTTACGTGATCAATATAACTTTGAATATGGTGTGGACGAACAGAAGGATGGAGTCATTATTAATAATAAATGTAAGATTTTAGCCCAAAAGGTTAAAGAGATTATTGATACAAAATCCTCCTTTGCTGATTGGTTAAATAATGAAAATGTGCGTAATCAATTAAAGCTCGATATTAAGATTTGTTTGGTAAAGAATGGTTACCCTCCTCAATATAGTCCTGAAGTTTTTTCTAAGGTAATGGAACAAGTAGAAAACTTCGAAGAAAACGTGAACTTACCTAATGTTGATAATATCCTACAATTCCATGATAGAAACCTTCGTTATGCTGAATATAATAATGTCGGAAGTGTAGCGGATAAGGTCGATAAAGACTAAATAAATCGTAGTCTTATTAACTGTATATATTATCAAAGTCTTAATAATCACTAAAATAGCAGGGAATAACCCTGCTATTTTTTGTATGCAAAATATTATGAAGAATGTTACAATAAACACTATATATTCATTTTTAGAAAAGAGGCTATTATGGAACGGATTCAAGATCTTGTGTACACGCATGTGCAGGGTGGCCAGTTTAGATGGGTTACTGTCAGCACATTGATGCTCGCATTGGGCACGATATTGCATTTGGTGAGCCCTAGTGTGGCTGGGGTAACGCCGAACTGGACAATTGCTACGTACTGCGTAGCTATTTTATTGACACGTCCTAGTTTGAGCCAAACATTGGGGATTGGCCTTGTAGCGGCCCTCATTAACGTATTGACGTCTAAGTCAGCATTTCCTTATGGTAACTTGTTGTCTGAACCAGGTGGTGCGTTGACAGCGGCTCTCGTAACACGTGCAATGTTGTCTATGAAGTTCCGTAAAATCGGTGGTTTCGATTTAACGCCAATCGTATCTGGCTTCTTAGCAACAGTTGTATCTGGTGGTATCTTCGTTACCCTCTTATGGCAAGTGCTTGGTTTGCCTAATAATGTATACATGTACGGCATGTGGCCATTGGTGCTTATCGTAGGTGCTTTGAATGGTGCTATTACGCCAATTTTATACATTCCGGCACAACGTCTATTCTCTAAACGCGGCATGTTGCCAAGTGCAGATCAATTGACGTCTGACCATAGTCATATGACGATCTTGCCTGAGCGCCAAGCTAAAATTTCCATTGAACACGTAAATTACTACCATCCAAAGGCGACTACACCGTCTCTTGAAAACATCAATCTCGACGTACATGATGGGGACTTCCTTGTTGTGACTGGTCCTGCTGGTTGTGGTAAAAGTACCCTTTGCATGGCTATGGTAGGGGCGGTACCTAAATTCTACGGCGGCCGTCTTGAAGGCATGGTCTTTGTAGATGGTAAAGCGACTACGCAAATGGAAATTCCTGAGCTTGCAAACCACATCGGTGTTGTTCTTGCCGACTATGATACGCAACTCGTAACGATGACTGTTCGTGAAGAAGTTGCTTTTGCTATGGAAAACCGCGGTTATGACCGTGAAACTATTAAAGCTCGTTCTGAAGAGGTGTTTAAGCAAGTTGGCCTTGTAGGCTTAGAAGACCGCAAGATTACAAGTTTGTCTGGTGGTCAACGCCAACGTTTGGCAATCGCTTCCGTATTGGCTACGAACCCAACAGTTCTTGTGCTTGATGAACCAACAAGCTCCCTCGATCCAGATGGGACTGCAGAATTATATCGCCTCGTAGGTGATTTAAACCAAAAACACGGTATTACTGTTGTTGTTATCGACCATGATTTGCACGCTGTATTGCCATATGCGAACCGCATGGCTCTCATGGTGGATGGCTCCGTTGCATGTGATGCGGATGTACCAACGACGCTTCGTTACATGTACGAACACAATATTCACGTAGATGCATTGCCATCTGTATTCACAACGTACATGGAACTTGAACAAGCTGGCTACCATAGTGATGAACCATGGCTCAGCATCGAGTCTGCGATTAAGGGCTTGCACCAAATTGAAATGGCTCACGCTATTCAAAATGAGGTGCATGGTAAAAGCAACTCTCTAGCTAATCAAACAAATACAGTAGAAAATAAACAGCCAATTCAACGCGTTGATGATGTACAAGGAAAGGACGGTGGCGCTCATGCTTAAGGTTGAAAATATCCGCTTTGGCTATGTGCCATCCGTAGACATCTTCCGTGATGTGACTTTCACCATCGAAGGCGGAGAATATATTGCCATCGGTGGTCGTAATGGTTGTGGTAAAACGACGATTACTCGTTTGCTCGTAGGCCTTGAAAAGGCTAGCGAAGGCCGCATGTACTATAATGGCACAGATATTACATCTATGCCACCATCTAAACGTGGTCAGTTCATTGGCTATGTATTCCAACAACCAGATCGCCAAATGTTTAGACCAACCGTAGCTACAGAGGTTGCTTTCGGTCCTGAGTCTTTGGGACGCAGTAAATCCGAAGTGAAACAAATCGTCGATGAAGTGTTGGAACGCACAGGTATCGCTCACTTGCGTGATGCATACCCTCCAACATTGCGCCGCGGCGAAAAACAACGCGTTGCTATCGCTTCTGCACTAGCGATGCAATCTAAAATCCTCATCCTCGACGAACCAACAAGTGGTCAAGATGGTAAGGAAACTAAAGAGTTGTTAGCGTTATTACGCCAACTCAATCAAGAAGGCATTACAATCCTTCTCATCACACATGATATGGAAATTATGGCTAGTGAATGCAGCCGTGCGCTTATCATGGGTAATCAAACAGTTGCCTTTGATGGCAGTCCAGAAGAATTGTTCAAGAAATCTACAGATGAACTGCAAGACCTAGGCCTTACAAAACCGCCAAGTGTGGAACTTTCACTAGCGGTGCCATCCCTAGGCTATTGCAAATCTATGGATGAATTGAAATCTAAGTTAGTGGCTCAGTTGAGCGGGAAATAGGAGGGACATATGGAACGTTTAGTACCGTTAACAAAAATCTTGATGACCCTCGCTGTATCCGTGTGGGCTATTCTATTGCGCGACTGGCAATCTCTATTGGCCTTGGTCGTTGTAGAACTTGTCGTGTTATTTGTTGCAGGTTTATTGATCAAACAACGTAAGGCCGTTGTGGCGTTGACTAGCTTTGCCATATTTCTTGGCGTTGTTCAATTCCTCGGCAGCGGCGATGTAACATCTGCTATCGTATCTGGCTTGCGTATGCTCGCTATGACACTTGTATTCATCTGCTTGTTGGCAACTACAAAATTACAAGACCTTACAGCAGCGCTCGTAACACAATGCAAAATTCCTTATGAATATGCATTTATGTTCACTGCTGCACTTCGCTTCGTGCCTGACTTCATCGCTGAAAGCCATGCTGTACAAGAGGCGCAAGCTTGCCGTGGTTTATCTTTAGAAGGTAACTTCATTAAACGCATCAAATCCTATGCATCTGTTATCCAACCATTGCTTTTAAAATCCTTGGGCCGCTCCGAAACAATGGCGCTATCCCTAGAACTACGAGGCTTTGGTGGTCCTACACATAGCTTTGCTGCATCTGTAGGATTGAAAACTATGGACTATGCTGTGATTGGCGCTTTGATTGTTATTACAGTACTACTATTTGTTATTGTGTAATGGATAAATTAGACAAATTCATAGAGTTAATTGTGTTATAATTAACTTGAAGAGTATGGGGTGCCTCAATTAGTACACCTGAAAAGACACCTAGAAAGGGCGAAATTTCTAGGTGTCTTTTGTTTATCTTCTGAAAATGTATTTATGATATACTACTAATAGGTAGTAAAGCGTACAAAATATTGCCTACAATATAACAAAAGGACGAGTTGCAGCTCGTCCTTTTTCTTGCGTGTTAGCGTTATTTTTATATATTATGTTATATAGATATAATATAGAAATAATTTTAATTTCGGATACCGGATTTTGGATAGCAACTGTTTTGAGGGATTCTTATGAGTGAATTAGTAATACGATCAATTACAAAGGATGATATCGCAGCTTGTTTAGATATTTATAATTTCGAAGTTGTGAACGGTGTAGCAACACTTGATCTTGAGCCGCGTACATTGCCAGAGTGGCAGGCGTGGTATGAGGCTCATCAAACTTCTGAGCACTGCATTTTTGTAGGTCTTATAGATGATGTAGTTGTAGGCTATGCATCGCTTTCACCATATAGAACAAAGGATGCTTTCAAAAGTACCGTGGAATTATCTATTTATATCCACGAAGAGTATAGAGGTAAGGGCGTAGCATCTAAGTTGATGGCGCATATTTTAGACCACGCAAAAGAAACGGATACATTACATACGGTGGTGTCTGTTATTACGGCAGGGAATGCAGCTAGTACCGCATTACACGAGCGTTTTGGATTTACCTATTGTGGGCTAACACCGCAAGTTGGTTTCAAACATGGTAAATATCAGGATACCGAAACATACGCATTATTGGTATAATAAAACGTAGATATTAAAATAAAGACTAATCATATACAGATGATAGATAAGGGTTCGCCAAGGGGTAGGGCGAATAGGGTGATTGAATGAACATGAAAGATGAACGGCAGTTCGTTGGATACAGTAAGTATCGCAGCCGTCTTGTAGATGGTCATGTGCATACAGAATTGTGTCCACATGGTAGTGGGGATCGAACTGCGATGATGATAGAAAAAGCTATTGAGTTGCGTATTGAAAAGGTATGCCTTACAGAGCATGCACCATTGCCAAAGGCTTTTGCAGCTGAATACGGTGGTGACCAAAAGGCCTATGACACAGCGTCTTTGAAGTTAAACCAAGTTGATACCTACTTAGAGCTAGGTCGTCAATTACAACGTGCTTATGGCACACATATCGATATCTCCCTCGGCTTTGAGGTGGATTATATTCCAGGCTTTGAAGCAGATATTCAAGAGTTTCTCGACCGTTATGGTCCGTTGACGGATGATAATATTTTATCCGTTCACTTTATGGAAGGCGTTAATAATGCCTTTTACTGTTTAGACTATAGCCCTGAAGAATTTGAAAAGGGCTTTGGTCCGTGGATTGAAAAGCAATATGAGTTGTATTACAAATATTACTCCACAGTGCGCCAAGCCGTACGTGCTGACCTTGGTGAATACACACCAAAACGCATTGGTCATTTTGATTTAATTAAGAAATACCAACACCACTTTGGCTTTGAGCGTCACTTGGATCGCCGCAATGCACAGGTGGTAAGCGATATCTTACATATTATGCGCGTACAAGGGCGCGAACTAGACTACAACATGAGTGGCTTCTTTAAACCAGACTGCCGTGAAATGTATCCAAGCCGCTTTATTCAAGGCATGGCTGCTATCATTGGGGTGCCATTCGTACTTGGCTCTGACGCACATAGCATAGCAGATATAGAACGAATTTGGGGCTAGATTAATGAGAAAATTGTTGTTTGGTCTCATTATTTTGATTACCCTAATAACAGTTTTTATAGCTTATATGTTTTATCATGAACCATCATCAGGTGAGTTAGTTGGTCGCAGTGTATCTTTAGAATGAGCAAAAGAAGCGGTAGGCCATGGTGCAGGTGAGTTATTGGTAACGAGTATCGATAGACATGGCACAGGGCTTGGCTTTGATATTGAATTATATCAAGCTTTAGCCGAGGTTGTGGATGTACCTGTAACAGCCTTTGGCGGAGCTGGGAATATACAGCATTTTGTGGATTTATTTACAAAAACAAATGTAACTGGAGCCCTCGCTAGTGCCTTGCTACATAATAAAGTATTAACAATAAAAGATATTAAAAAAGCACTTCACGCAGCAGGCATCGTGGTAAGACAATAGATAATTACTATCAAAATAAAACGCTAAAAGCATTCTCTTATTAACGGAGAATGCTTTTTAATTATGCTTTTAACTCATAATGTACATTCAAAATGAGAAATCGATAATTGACACTTTTATGTTTAGATATACAATAATTATTGTAAGTACTAAAAGTTTAGAGAGCCAATGTGGCATGGATGTGCAAAAGATTTATCAGATATTTTTATATAACACCATGTCACACAAGACAATTGGAGGTGTTTATATGGTTATGAATGGTATTTACTTAGTTATAGCCTCCGCGTGTATTCTAATT
The DNA here is from genome assembly GCA_902478055.1 of uncultured Veillonella sp. GTDB lineage: Bacteria > Bacillota > Negativicutes > Veillonellales > Veillonellaceae > Veillonella. Next base: position 49,870 of record CABSJL010000006.1, read on the forward strand.
TTAGCGTACCGCTTTTATGGGGCTTTCATAGCGGCTAAGGTGTTGACCTTGGACCAATATCGTCCGACGCCGGCTATGGTTCACAACGATGGTCACGATTACGTGCCAACTAACAAATGGGTAACCTTTGGTCATCACTTTGCAGCCATTGCAGGTGCAGGCCCTCTCGTAGGTCCTGTTATTGCAGCCCAGTTCGGGTATTTGCCTGGTGCCTTATGGATCCTAATCGGTTCTGTATTGGCTGGTGCTGTACATGATATGGTTATCCTATTCGCTTCAGTTCGCTATGACGGTAAGTCAATCGCGGATATTGCGCGCGAAGAAATCAGTAAATTAGCTGGTTTCGGTGCGATGCTTGCTACATTGTTCTTATTGATTATCACCCTTGCGGGTATGGCTGTAGTAGTAGCTAACGCATTGCATAACTCCCCATGGGGGTTCTTCTCCGTATTTGCTACAATTCCAATTGCAATTTTCATTGGTATTTATTTGAAATGGTTGCGTCCTGGTAAAATCCAAGAGGCTACTATCATTGGTGTAGCGTTAATCTTCGTAGGCATTATCTACGGTCCTAACATCGCAGCTAGCGAATATGCTTCTTGGTTCACATACGACTTGCAAACTATTGAAATTATGCTTGCCGTGTATGGTTTCTTTGCAGCAGCATTGCCAGTATGGTTATTGCTCGCTCCTCGTGATTATTTGTCTACATACCTTAAAATCGGTACAATTGGCGCCTTGGCTCTCGGTATTATCATCGTAATGCCTGAAATCCAAATGCCAGCTGTTACTCCTTATATCTGGGGTGGCGGTCCTGTATTGAAAGGTTCTGTATTCCCTTACATCTTCATTACTATTGCATGTGGTGCGTTATCTGGTTTCCATACTGTTATTGCAACTGGTACAACACCTAAAATGCTTACTAATGAAAGAGAAATCTTACCTATCGGTTATGGCGCAATGTTAACAGAAGGCTTCATCGCTATGATGGCGTTGATCGCAGCGACTGCATTGCATCCAGACGATTACTTTGCTATTAACTCCACAGTAGAATCCTTCAAAGCGTTAGGACTTCAAGTTCATGAATTGCCAGCGTTGTCCGCAATGGTTGGTGAAGACTTGATGCACCGTCCTGGTGGCGCCGTATCCTTAGCAGTAGGTATGGCTCATATCTTCTCCAGATTGCCTAACATGGATCACTTGATGGGTTACTGGTATCACTTCTGTATCATGTTCGAAGCCTTGTTCATCATGACTTTGATCGATGCTGGTACTCGCGTAGGTCGTTACTTACTTCAAGAATTATTAGGTCATTTCCATCCTAAATTCAACGACCAACATTGGGCTCCTGGCGTATATGGTTGTGCAGCTTTAATTTGTATCTTGTGGGGCTACCTAGTTCTACAAGGTAACATCGGTATTATCTGGCCTCTATTCGGCGTATCTAACCAATTATTAGGTACTATGACATTGGCTGTAGGTACTACAGTTATCATGCGACTTGGTCACAAACGTTATGCATGGGTAACAGGTATTCCTTGTATCCTCATGGCTATCGTTGCTATCGCTGCCGACTTTGAAAACGTATTTAACAGCTATATCCCAGCTGGTAAATGGATCCTAGTAGCATTCAGTGCTGCCATGTTCCTCATGATCCTTATCGTATTAGTAGAAGCAGTTCGCAGCTGGATTCGTTTGTCTGACATTCCTCAAGACTATCGCACTCAAGAAGAAATTGAAGCTGAAAGCCTTGTAAAATACGGTAAACAAGCAAAAGCATAACATCTTAAAGATTAAATAGAAAAGACGAGGTTTAACCTCGTCTTTTCTATTTCTTTTTTCTAGATAATGCTTTATAGCCTTATTATTTTTAAAGATTAGTGGAGCTATTTTATTTTAATGGGACACTCCTTTCAATATTCAGGCCGATATGTTTTGGGGCCCCATTAAAATAAAAATATAAATGCATCATGATATAATAATGCTATGAAATATTACATACGTTCCTATTGGACAAAATATAAACAATTGTATAAGAAAGGCCTAAAAGGCATTGCTGCTTTTCTTGCCATTGGAGCGATTATTTTCTTTGTGTTGGCTACGATAGCTAGTCGTGGGATGGGCGTTATCTTCAATGAGGTTATGGCTCGGCAAACGATGATGCGTGGCTCTGTGACCGTAGAGAGTTTAACTGCAACACCGTGGGGGACATTATCTTTTACCGACTTGGTGTGGAAAGACCCTGAAGGCCGTGAATTGCTTACCGTTCCAAGTGGTAAGATTCGCGTCAATATGTGGGACGTAGTCACTCGTAACTTTAAGGCTTCCGCTATCAATGGCATTGAGCTCAACGATGCTACAATCGTAGTCGATTTAGATGATAACAACCGGCTCGATTTTGTGCCGGCCTCGCCTGATGTAAATAAGCCTCTCGATGAGGTGGAGTCAAGACCTAAGCCGCCTAAAAAGACTACTCAAGATCGGCAAGAGGAATTAGCTAAGAAGGTTCGTAATTTTAATTGGGAAGGTCAACATTTGGACCTTACCATTACACTTAGAAATAATCAGCTAGAAATCTTTCAGAAAAATCGTCACTATGTGATGAAGAATGTAGAGGCTAAAATCCATCTTGATAGTAAGCGCGCTATTCGCGTTGATATGGAAACTGGTAAGTTTGGTGGAACCGCTATTGGTGATGGAATGACACTAAAAGGTCGCGTTGATTTAAAGGATGTGTTGAAGCATCGCATGCCTCAGCTAGATTTACAGTTTGATGTGAAAGGCGTAGACCCATCATCCCTTGGTTTTGGCGATAATATTCACGATGCTATGACCTTGTTGACGCGAGTAACTGGTGATTTTAATCGACCGTTGGCTAAAGGGCGTGTAACGATGCCTATTTTACGTATTCCTGCGCTTACCTTTGAAAACGTCGTGGGTGATGTAACGTACCAAGATGGCATTTTAAATTTTGAAAATGTTAATGCTAATGTGTACAGTGGCAAATTAGAGGCAAAAGGGGTATATAATCTAGATACAAGAGCCTATACAATTACAGGTGTAGCCAAGGATTTAGATAGTAGTGAGGCCCTTAAAACACCTGAGTTCGTCGTTCCTGTATCGGCTAATTTGAATTTTAAAAGCGAAGGTAAGCCTCGTGATATGGAGGTATGGGGGAATTTCTGGTCTGGTGGAGGCCATTATATGCTCATTCCAATTAAAAATATTACAGGAAACTTTCACAATAAGGGGCGTCATTTATCCTTTAGTGATGTGACAGTTAACACGAATATTACGACCATTTCTACAGATGCGTTGCGCATCGATAATGGGCAGCTCACCATGGGGCCTCTCAATATTACATCTCATGGGGGTAGTAATTTTATCCTTTACGACGAATCCTTCGATGAGATCGATGAGAATATGGATCGGATTAAAGCTGGCATGAAGCAAGCTGGCGAAAATAGCAAACGTGCATCTGAGTCGTCTAAAGGTCTCGATAACTTTAAGCCTCCTGAGGATTTAAAAGCATCCTTTGATAATGTAAAACGCCAAATGGATGGGATGAAAGATGCTTTCAAAGGTATCAAAATAAAGTGATAAATGAAATATAAATGATATTAACTCTCTTTCATTGTGCGTTTATGTAGATAGTTTATAATAAATCTCCGTTATCATAATTTTTGATAAAATACTTTTATGTTATTTGGAGGTTTTTTATGAAAGCATCAAAACAATTCTCTATCGTTTTGGCCGCAGCTGTACTTGCTTTTGGCGCTGTTACAGTAGCACCACAACAAGCAGACGCTTCTTATGGCTACAAATATACTGATTCCCAACGTCCACCAGTATCTACTCCAACAGGTTATGTTAATCCAGCCATGGGTTCTACAGTAACTGTTACAGATCCTGCACCTACTACAAATAAATTAACTACTCCTAAAGCTAGTACTACTATTGAAAACATTACTGTGACTAATGTTGCACCAAAATACTCTGATTACAATGATATTGCAGCATACTCTCTAGCAGTAGCTGACTATTTCATGGCGAAGATCATGGCTATATATGGTAGTGGTAATACAGCACTTAACCGTTATGGTTTTGGCAGATAATATAGCCATCAAATTTAGTAAAACTAATTTTGAATAACTATATACGTTATACAAATAAAAAGGTCCCGTATGGGACCTTTTTATTTGTATAAATTTTTCGATGCGTTGAGAGCTTGTTTAACAATCTCTTAGCTTCGCTTATCGATCTAATCCGTTAGCGCGTTGGTATTCAGATTTATCTGTAGATTGAGCTTGATCGTCTGTAGTTACAGTATCTTTAGCTAAGGATTTCTTAATTTTAATAAGAGGTTTTTCCGTAGCCTTTGGATCTTCTTTTTTCTTTACATCATTTTGAGATGGTGGCAAGAATGTGTTGAGTTCATTCTTGTGAGATACCTCTGTGTTTGTAGTAGACGCTAATTGTGCGCGTTGAGGGGCGATGAAGATTTCATCCTTCGTAACTTTTACATCGTTCAACAATAATTTGAATACTTGTGGTTTTACAAAGATAGTACCATCTACCTTGCGAGCTGCAGGCAAGAAGGATTCAGTAGTATCAAGGTTAATGATTTTTAATTTACCATGACGTACAACTTCTGCAGAATCTGGTTGGATGGCTAGTGTAGCAATGTTCATGTCTACTAATGCTGTTTTAGTAGGCTCATCCCATGCTACTTTATAGCCTAATGCTTCAGATACTTGGCGCAATGCTACGAGCGGTTGACCATCTACATAGATTACATTTTGCTGACCATTAATAGGCTCAACAACCTTGCCATCTACATTGATATGATGGGCAGTTGTAACAGATGCAGGCTTTTCAAGGTTCATAGCTGGACCTGGATTCTCCATGCCAATAGCCGCTTGTGCAGGTTGTGCCGTGCCAAATGTGAAAGCTAATGCACCTACAGCGATGCTAGATAAAATAAGCTGTTTTAATTTCATAAGTGACCTCCATAAGGTATTATATCGTTCTGAATAAACTAACATTACCAAATGTATATGAATATTTTATTATAAATTTTAATTTTGTACAATCTATATGTGAGCGCAATATAATTGAACTAGAGTATGGGGATAGGATAGTTTATTCAGAGACATAGGATGAACTGGTCATTTAACTATAGTCTGAAATCGTTTATCTCTATAAGTAGTGTATTCTTTTATATGCTATAATTAAGTGTTACATGAATTATTCAATATATTTAATTATAGAGTTCTAGAAGATATAGAAAGAGGTTCCTTATGGCATCCGGCAGATCTGAAAAAGAGTTACAAGGGGTAACGATGTTAGGTCACAAGACCGATTACCCTACTGATTATGCACCACAGGTGTTAGAGGCATTTGATAACAAGCACCCTGATAATGATTATTTTGTTAAATTTAATTGTCCTGAGTTTACTAGCTTGTGCCCTATGACCGGTCAACCAGATTTTGCGACCATCTACATTTCTTATGTACCAGATAAGAAAATGGTAGAGTCCAAGTCTTTGAAATTATACCTATTTAGTTTCCGCAATCACGGGGACTTTCACGAGGACTGCATCAACATCATCATAAAAGACCTTGTGAAGTTGATGGATCCTAAGTACATCGAGGTATGGGGCAAGTTTACGCCGCGCGGTGGTTTGTCCATCGACCCATACGCAAACTATGGCAAGCCTGGTACAGAGTGGGAAAAGACTGCAAAAGAGCGCCTTCATTTCCACGACATGCAGCCTGAGCGCGTAGCATACCGTTAATATGGCATACGAATATTTAACAATGGTCACATCGTTCATAATGTTTTTTATGATTGGTGTGACCTTGTCTATACACCCTGCATCCATAATCGTAGGGGAGCATACGAAGTTATCACATCTGAGTCGATGGACTCGGTGGAATGGGTATCTTATTTTTATATTGACCATGTTTATTGTGGATGTACTCATAACGAATGGCCTATATGCTGTATTTTATGATGTGTATGGCAATCTATCTGTTCTGCGTGAGCTGGCTATTGATCCGATGGCTATATTCTTTAGTGAAAGCTTCCAAATAGGCGTTGTTATCGTCTTTGTTCTAGTGTTGCTACAAGTGTTAGGTCTCGTCGATTTGGCTCATGGTGAAAGAAACTTATCGTTTCACTATGACCAACTGCATCAAGGTAAAGAACAACCTTCCTGGATGGAACAGTACATGGCCCATGAAAAGGGCGGGTTGGGCTTAGCTATTGTAGGATTGATTTACATGTTGCGGATGACCATGAGAACTATGTGGCCTTATATTATATGCCTTATATGGTTCAAGCTTATAGCGATGCTTGCTAATGTGCTACTTTCACCAGTCATCAATCGGTTAATGCATGTTGAAACGATGACATCAACGCATATCATACTAGACCCTTATGTAGCGATATATGTGATAGCAGGATTCCTGTGGGGCTATGTAGCGCTACACTATGACATAGATAAGGCGTATAATGTAGCGAATAGTACCGTGATAGCCATCGTTCCGCGACTTACCGTTATACTAGGGACAGTCATCTTTATTGGACTCGCGCTAGTTATTATTATGGTGCCTGTTACTTGGGGTATGGTGGTAGACACACTGACAAAATTATAAATAAACCTAGTTATTTCCTATATTTTTAGGGTTTTAAAAGCGGTTCTCATTCTCTTGACAATGCATAGATGCAGGTGATAGAGTATGATTGTATTTATGAGAATACACAAATGGTTATATCCAGTGTATAGAGAATAACAAGGTGAAATTCATATCGTCCTTGGGATGTTCCTGAGGACGATTTTTATCATCTGTCGCTAGAGGGAGGATCAGATGAGCATAGTAACAAATCAAACAACTGAACTGATTGGTAAAACTCCGGTATATCAATTACCAAATACCAATATTTATGTAAAGCTTGAAAAATATAATGTAGGCGGTTCTGTGAAAGATCGCGCAGTACTTGGTATGTTGCAAGATGCTAAGGAAAAAGGTCGCCTTCACGAGGATAGCATTATCGTTGAGGCTACAAGTGGCAATACAGGTATTGCTCTTGCCATGGTGGGCGCTATCTTACATATTAAAACTGTAATTATTATGCCTGAAAGCATGAGTAAAGAACGTCGTGAACTTATTAAGGCGTACGGTGCACAGCTCATCTTAACGCCAAAAGAAACGGGCATGAAGGGCGCTCTTGAACGAGCAAATGAAATCTTAGAAAAATATCCTAATGCGTTTACGTTGGGCCAATTCGTAAATCCTGCGAATCCAGATATGCATTACCGTACTACGGGCGCTGAAATTGTAGAGCAAGTGCCGAATGTAGACGTATTTGTGGCAGGTATCGGCACTGGTGGTACTTTTACAGGCGTTGCAAAAAGATTGAAAGAACATAATCCTAACGTAAAAGCTATTGCCGTAGAGCCAACAGGGTCTCCGGCAATTACAGAAGGTAAGGGTGGTCCACACAAAATTCAAGGCATTGGTGCGGGCTTTATTCCTGAAAACTTCGACCAAAGCTTGATGGACGGCGTACAAACTGTGAGCGATGAAGAGGCTTTCAGCGAAGTACAAACCTTTATGCGTGAAAGCGGTGTTTCTATTGGTCTTTCTTCAGGGGCGGCTATCGTTGCGGCAAAGCGTATTGCTCGAGAAGAACCAAAGGCGAATATTGTGGTGATTGCGCCAGATGGGGTAGAAAAATATTTATCCCTCTTGGACTTCGCCAATAATGAATATGTAAAGTAACGGATTTCGCATAGATAAAGCATCTTATGTATAGGAATACATACCACATATGTTGTATACTATATATTATATATGAGTAGAGTTATTTGAGATGGAGTCGCTATGATACAAGGTTTACGCGAATTATGGGGCAAAATTCAATATAATATTAAACGTGTAATGGATTCTGACCCTGCTGCAACGAATGTGTGGATGGTCATTTGGACATACCCGCATATTACAGCCTTGTTCTGGCATTTCTTTGCACATCGCCTTTATAAGGCGGGCTGGCCAACCTTGGCCCGTCGCGTAGCGCTTCATTCTCGTCACGTAACCGGCATTGAAATCCATCCAGGTGCTACCATCGGTCGTGGTTTATTTATCGACCATGGCATGGGTGTCGTTATCGGTGAAACGGCAATCGTAGGGGATAATGTGACCTTGTTCCACCAAGTGACGTTAGGTGGCATGTCCTCTAAAAAGGTAAAACGCCATCCAACCATCGAAGACGAAGTGCTCATTGGTACAGGTACGAAAATCTTAGGGGATATTACCATTGGGGCGCGTACCAAAATCGGTTGTAACCTCGTTATTAAACACGATATCCCTAAAGATATGGTTATCTTTGAAACAGATCCAGAAAATATGTATGTCCGTAAACCTCGTCGTACTAATAATGGCCAGGCAGAGGAAAAGAAAATTCCTGATGATTACATAGAATATTACATTTAATGTAGTGTAATAAAACCGCATATAATATAGAAAGATAGAACCTCTAACTATTAGTTGAACTAGTAGTTAGAGGTTTTTTTATAAAATATTCAAAAAAATCGATTTAATATATTGACAGGGAAAATCATTATTGATAAAATAAGTTATGTAATCAATACTGATTACAAATTAGATAAACGAATTGATGGCATAGAAGCCGACTGGGTTTATTCTGCTTTTTGAATAAACTGTATTTGAGAATTAAAAGAAAAAGGAGTATTATTATGAAAAACTTACAACAAGTAAACCAATATTTAGCAGATCTTTCTGTATGGAACGTAAAATTACATAATCTACATTTCAACGTAACAGGTCCACAATTCAAATCCATCCACGAATATTTGGAATCTATCTATGATGAAGCGTTTGAATACTTCGATGCAGTAGCAGAACACGTGAAAATGCAAGGTCAATTCCCATTGGTTAATTCCGCAGAATATGCTAAATTGACTAAAATTGAAGAATTGGGTCAAGAAGATATCCCTCAAGCGAAAGTAATTGAAATTCTTCTTAAAGACTTCAAATACATGAACGTTCAAGCTGTAGCAATCCGTGCAGCTGCTGATGAAGAAGGTGACTTCTTGCTCGTAAGCATGATGGAAGATCACGTTGCATACTATGTAAAACAAATCT
>CABSJL010000007.1 GCA_902478055.1 uncultured Veillonella sp.
GATGACCACGTGTTACATTACCAGATTTTACAGTAGCAAATTCTACAGGAATTACGTCTTCATCAAGTAATGCTACAAGCCAACGTACAGGACGTACGAATTTAGCATCTAAATTGCCCCAATGCATGGATTTAGGGAAATTAAGACCTGTAATCAATTGAGGTAACATATCTGTGACGATATCTTTTGCTGGTACGCCTGCAGTTTTAGTTTCAGCATAAATATAGCCGTCTTCTACAACGAGATCAGCTACATCTAGACCTTTACCACGAGCAAAACCGATGGCTGCTTTTGTTGCATTACCGTCAGCATCATAGGCGATGGATGCAGAAGGACCTTTATGACGTTCGCTGATTTCAGCAGATGTGTCAGCAAGACCTTTCACGATAAGAGCCAAACGACGTGGTGTGCCGTATGTTGCGATGCTTTCAAAAGGAAGATGGGCATCATTTAATTTTGTTTCAGCCAATTGTTTCAATTGACCTAAGATATTTGGCATAAAGCCGGCAGGAATTTCTTCTGCACCGATTTCAAATAATAAATCCTTTGCCATCTTATTTATCTCCTTTCAAAAGTGGGAAACCTAATTCTTCGCGTTTAGCAAGGTATTGTTGTGCACAAATACGAGCTAATGCACGTACGCGGCCGATGAAAGCAGTACGTTCGCTGATGGAAATAGCGCCACGGGAATCAAGCAAGTTGAATGTGTGGGAACATTTCAATACATAGTCGTAAGCTGGTAATACATAGCCGGCTGCACAAACGCGTTTTGCTTCTGCTTCGTACATATCAAACAATTTGAAAAGCATATCTGTATCAGCTAATTCAAAGTTATATACGGATTGTTCAACTTCGTTAGCATGCCAAACATCACCGTATGTAACATTTTCATTCCATTTAAGGTCATATACATTTTCTACGCCTTGAATGTACATAGCCAAACGTTCTAAACCGTATGTGATTTCTACGGAAACTGGTTTACAATCGATAGAACCAACTTGTTGGAAATATGTGAACTGAGTTACTTCCATACCATCGAGCCACACTTCCCAACCAAGGCCCCAAGCGCCTAATGTTGGAGATTCCCAGTTATCCTCTACAAAACGGATATCGTGATCTTCAGCATGAATACCAAGAGTTGCCAAGGATTGTAAGTACAATTCTTGAATGTTATCTGGAGATGGTTTCACGATAACTTGGAATTGGTGATGTTGGAACAAACGGTTAGGATTATCACCATAACGACCGTCTGCTGGACGACGAGAAGGCTCTACATAACATACAGCCCATGGTTCAGGGCCAATAGCATGCAAGAATGTTGCAGGGTTCATTGTGCCTGCGCCCTTTTCGATGTCATATGGATTTTGAACGATACAACCTTGATCGCTCCAGAATTTTTGTAGATTTAAAATAATCTCTTGAAATGTCATTGCTGCCTCCACTTTACACAACCGACATAAAATCAACCATTTCGTTACAAACAAAAAAGTCCCTGTAACGAAAAACGTTACAGGGACGAGTATACCCGCGGTTCCACCCTATTTGGCTTGCGCCCTCTTTTTTCTATGTTGGCCTTTACTAACAGATACCTGCGTTCCTGCCAATGCTCTACAGCGCCTTCAACCAAATGTGAGCTTACACCATCCTCACTCGCTAGAGAGGTTTACTACTCTGCTTCATCGCATATATTATACACAATATTTTAGCAATATAGGGGGAAAAATGTCAATCTCTCAGAATATATAATTATTTTAAACTGGAACTATTTCAAACAAGAAAGTAAGTCTAACTATATATTACTTAAAAGTACTTTATAAATAAGAAAAATAATACGAGTACTAATACAGATATTATAATCAAGACATCTAGAATACGTATTAAACGCCATCCTCTTTTTTCATAATCAGTAAGTGTTCCTGCTTTATTTTTACGCCATAAAACATAAGTACCTACAACACTTATACTAAACATAAAAATAGCATTAATTATCTCAATTACTTTAGGTAAACCAATATATGATCCTATGAAAATACTTATTAAGAAATAGTTTCCAATTACTGTTAAAAGTGTAACCTTCCATGTACCCCAAGATTTAATCATATAATAATTAAAACCTAAAAGTAAAAATATATTTGCTATTTGTTTTTCCACACCTTTACTCCCTGAGGAAATATTACGGCCATAAAAATGTATTTTAATAACATTATTAAGCTAATGCAATATAACCCATAAAATAAAAATAATTCCAATTATGTATATATAGTTTTCATTACGACCATCTTTATATGTACTAGATTCCTTTTTCTGTATATTTCTAATAAAATCTTTGAAAAAATGAATTACTAGGACTGCACCTAATGGATAGAAATAAGCATATCCAGAATTAAAGAACATATAGAATATTATAAAAACAATTCCAGCTACTATACTTAATAAATTTGTAAATTTATATAATTGTGGATATCGCATATTATTTACCCATTCTTGCTGCTTATGGGTTAAATTCTGTTGTAATACATTTTTATAATACGCACGAAGATCCCAAACCAAAATAAATAATACTATCCCAAAAGTATAATCAAACTTACTCATCATATAACCAACTTATCTCCTAACTAGCATCAAATAATTCTTTTATATACATAGCCAAAACAGCTTTTAATAAAGCAAAAATTATCAGTCAACTTACAAAGGCAAGACCATAAGATGTATATTTTAACTTAACACCTTTACTATAGTCATATAATATTTTTCCCGTAATAGAGAATAATAAAATCAAAAAGATCACATAAAACACTAGTTGTATCATTAGATAAAACCTCTAATTTTTAATTAACACTATTTATATGCCTAAAAGTGCTTTCAATATACCGAAGAATATTAACCAACAAACAAAGAATGCTCCATAGAAATCATAGTGAATTACGGCACCAGTCATATAATCATAAGCCATACCATATATAATCGAAATTAAGTTAAATAATGCAAATGCATAGAAAAATAATCGTTTCATAATATTCACTTTAATAATTCCCATAATAGAAAAACTATTCCAATAATACTTAAGCATACAACTATAATAACAGACAAAGAATGATTTATATTAAAATAAATTTTAGATACCCCCACTAATGTTCCATTTTTATATCTGCGATAAAAAATATATTCACCAAGAAAAACGAGTACTATAGTAAGTACCAAATTAATCTGTTCTATAATACTAATGTAATCATATATAGAATAGAGGTTTATTCCTCCCCATATATTAGTAAATAAAAATATAGGAATAAACTTTTTAGGATTGTTATATTGATTTTTTAATAGCATATAGTTACCTATCAATAAACCAATAATTATATAAAGTGTCGCATCCGAATACAATAATTTACTATACATAAACGTATACTTTCTATCAATCAACAATTAGTAAATTTTTTTGAAATCATTTAATAAAATTGTAAACCACCTACCAAAGATAATCAATTCATCTTCAATAGGTGGTTTATTTTATTCACCCTTAGCAATACGATCTAAGAGTTCAATATAGCTTTGTTTATTTAATGCTGGTGTAAAGTTGTCTAACACATCTTTAGCACCTGCTGCATCATCGTATAGTAAGTCTACGATGGTCATAGCCAAGGCTTGTGCTGTTTTAATGTACGCTACATCAGGTACAGAGATTTCATATTCTGCACTGTGTAGTACACCACTAATACAGCCAACCCATGGATGGATAACCGGCATCAAGTGAGATACGTCCCCCATGTCTGTACTAGCTGTAATATGTGGACCTTGGTATACATTGGCTTCACCAAAGATAGGATTTGAATTTTCTCGTAATAGAGCATTCATACGTTCATCATTACGCATCGGTAAATAGCCTGGTAGGTCATTGATAATACATGTAGCCCCTACTGCATCACCACCGGCTTTTAATGCCCTGTTAACACGATGGTTACCATCTACAATGGCTTCAATATTAGAAGCACGCACGTAACTTTCAACTTGAACATAATCAGGCACACAGTTTACCAATGTACCGCCTTGATTAATGATGGGATGGAATCTGAAATAATCGCTTTCTTTGAAAGTTTCACGAATGGAGTTAACCCCCATAACGCCCATTAAAGCAGCATTAAGAGCATTGATGCCTTCATGAGGTGCTTGAGCCGCATGGGCTACCTTACCGTGATATTCAATCAGTTTAGATACGAAACCATTGGAGGTACTACCAAGCCCCATTTCACCAGCTGGAGTTTTGGCAGTCTCTACATGCATTTGCATGGCCATATCGATATCGTCAAAAGCACCTTCATAGATAAGCTGTTGCTTGCCACCCATATACTTAAGCTTACCTTGCTCACGCAATTTATTGCGGTAATCAATTTCAATCATTTCCTCTGCAGGAACAGCAAATAATACAACATCACCTGCTAATTCGTCCATCACTGCTTGTAGACCTATTGCTACGGCAAACATATTGGTAATTTGTACATTATGACCACAGCAATGAGCAGCCCCTGTTAAATCATCGGCACGAGGATGGCGAGGACAGAGAATGGCGTCTAATTCCCCCACCATGGCAACCGTATATTTACTATCTCGGCCTTTCATTCTACCTTTTACACCTGTCAGTGCATGGCCTGTAGTATAAGAAATGCCAAGTTCATCAAACATAGCTTGAACCTTTTTAGATGTTTTTACCTCTTTAAAACCTAATTCAGGTTCAGCCATAATAGATTCTGCTAATTCTCGTAAACGTGGTTGTGCATCAACAATTGCTTTACAAACACGTTCTTTAACTTCTTCCTTTGTCATACGGCTCATAATATCTCCTTTATAAAATCGACCGTATAAAATACGGTCGATCATGGAATCCTAATGTATAGATATCTTTTAAAATATAAATCTATAATTATATCTTAACATAGTTTAGACATCTAACATTATGAGTTAGTATTAAATTAGACCTTCTAAATGAAGTACTAATTGTGCTAATGCTGTTGCACAGATGAAAGTACCTGCTGTTACAGCTAGTGCAACAGGAATAATACGCCAAGATAATCGACGGAATGCACCAAGGTCTTTACCTAAGGATAAACCTGCATAAGCAAGTACAGGTGTTGTTGTTGCAAGGAATGTAACTTGGCTAGTTTTAGCAATAATCCATTCTTGGCCAGGCATACCTGGTAAGGATGCAATAACACCAACTAAAGATACCCAGAATACCATAGGCAATTTATTAGCATATGGCAAATTAGAGATCAAAGCACCAATTGTAGCTAGGCCTGCCAAAATAGCTACGCCAACTAAACTATCGCTAAATAGATGTTTGCCATCCATTACATTACCTACTGCAGTGATGATAGCAGCAATACAGATAACGATGACAAATTGTGTTAATTTTTCGCTTTTACTCATGACTTGCTGCCTCCTCTGCTAAATCTTGTTCACGTGTACGACCTGTAAAGAAATTGTATGTTTTTTCCATAACAGGTAAAGAAACAAATAGACCAAAGTATACGCCTAGAACGGTAGTCAACAAGTTTGCAGCACCTGCAAGCGCCATAATTTGTTGTTCATAATCTGGATATACCGCAATGATTGGAGCTGTAGCAGCTGCCATCATACTAGCACTACCTACGCCAGCGCCCATAGCCAATGCCAATGGATGGAACCAACCAGATTGTGCCAACATACCAGCCAATAAGGAGGACCACATAGCACCGATAAGAACGCCACAGATGTACATGCCCATAACACCACGGCCCTCAGGAGAGCTAAAGCCAAATTTGTCGATAATAATCGCTACGTTCGGCTCACGGTCTACAGAGTAACATGCACCTACTGCTTCGCGACGCATACCTACTAATAAAGCTACAGGTAAACCAAATATAATAGTACCAAAGAAATGACCAAGCTCTTGTAGTAATAATGCCCAGCCTGCACTTGTAAGAATACCAAGATTTGGACCAATACCTAAACCTACTTTTACCATCAAGATCATAACGGCAATACCGATATAATCAGCAGATTTTTCCATCTGTTTAATAGTAAGGATTTTAAATTTAGGAATAGAAATTAATAAACCTAGAATCAATGTGTACAATAATGGCAATAATACAACAGGACCTAGTTTTTTTATGCCTATAAATTCAGCGACTACGGTTAATACGAGCGCTAGAAAATGTATTTTGAGATTTCCCAAAAGCTGCATAATGACCTCCTATAAAAACATATAATATAACATTGTTATATTATAAATAATTGTTATCAAAAGTGTCAATTACAGATGAACATATGTCTATTAGTATTATATTTTTTCATACGTATCTTGAGATACAGAAAATATATACTAGTTATGCTTACTAGAAAATATTTCTCCATTCAATATCTCATATCATATAAACAAAAGGCAGTTTGATTTCTCAAACTGCCCTTTTACTATCATTAAATTATGGAATTTAAAAATTTAACGCTTTGTAATGGTTTACCGATTTCTTGCTCGCAGTATGCAAATAGTAGCTTTTCAAGTTCCTTCCAAATTGTTTTAGGAAGTTCTATAGGTGTATCTTCGCCCCACTGGTAACCGAGAATTTGAGGTAATCCAGCTTTCACAGAACGAGAAATGCTAAGATTCGTTGTTTCTTTAACCTGTATCCAGAATGGTTCAATACCATCTTGATGTGAAAAAGCATTAGCACTAGGCACAACACCTGCGAGGGATAGTAATTGCCATCCTAGCATTATCGTTCCTAGCTGTACATTGCGGCGCCGTATTTGCTTGGAATAGTTTACAACGGTATCAAACACCTTGCGATCTACATCATACATAGCAAAAAGTTCTTGAATGAGCTCACTGGCCACTGCAGCATAAGCAATATTATCTAAATTAACATCTAATGATTCTACCACATAGGAACCATCAATTTGTGTAACATTTACATATTCACCATCAGGTACGACCGTTATATACATGGCACTAAAGGGGCGTAAATAGGAACTGTTACGCATGGTCATCATACGCTTATGCGGTATAGATGCACGAATGAGCCCTAAGCTAGGTGTGATAAAAGTAAATACGGAGTATAGCTTATTTTTTTTTCGACTAATGACGATGGCAGGTGTGTTAAAACCACCATTAAGCTTCTTCATGTTCTTCTTCCGTTGTTTCCTCTACCGGTAAAGGTGTTACTTTAATACGAGAAACGCGATACCCTTGCATTTGTGTTACTTCAAAGGTATATCCCAATGCATCGACCGTATCACCAACGATTGGCGTCCGTTCTAAGAGACCAAATACATAGCCACCGATTGTATCAGAGTCAGAATCGTCGATTTCAACATCCATCATTTCTTCTACTTCGTCTACAAGGACCTTGCCATCAAACTCGAAGGACCCATCTGCATAAGCGATTTTAGCTGGTAAATGTGGTTCATGTTCATCTTGTATATCACCAACGAGCTCTTCAATAATATCTTCAAGCCCTACGAGACCAACCATACCACCGTACTCATCTACAACAACAGCTTGATAAATACGGCGAGTTCTCATGTATTGTAGTAATGTAGATAATTTCATTACTTCTGGCACAGTTAAAATATCTCGTTTTACATTACGCAAATCTTTACGCGCTTGATTAGGACGTTCCATGAGGTCCTTAATATGAACAAGACCGATGATATGATCCTTATCTTCTACACATAGAGGGTAACGGGTATGTGCTTTAGAACGAATAAATTTCATCGCTTCATCATAGCCGTCTTCAACGAAAATACAGTCCACATCTTGACGTGGTACCATAACCTCTTTGGCTCTACGGTCCACAAAGTTAAATACATTGTCGATCAACTCGGATTCCACTTGGTCTAGTTGACCTTCTTCATGGCTTCGAGAAATCATCATACGAATTTCTTCTTCAGAGTATACAAGGTCTAGCTCTGTTAAATATTTTGTTTTGTAAAAGCCCAAAATAACAGTGGAGATTTTGCTAGCAATCCAAATAAACGGATATACCAAGCGACCTGCCGCTACTACGATACGGCAATAGGTATTTACATACTTTGTTGGGAAGGATAAACCTAATGCTTTAGGTACAATTTCACCAAAGATAAGAACAATTAAGCTAATAAATAGCAATAAAAGTATATCTAGTACAAAGTGCATCCATGTACTATGTACATTAAATACCGATACAAGTTGATTTACGATATTATCAAATACATAAGTGCCAGTTCCAGCAAGAGCCAAAATAAAGAATAAAATCAAAAACTGCGTCGTATTTAAGAAATACTCAGGGTTTTGATAGAGCTTTAATAAAAACTCTCGATCCTTTTCCAAGAGAATATCCATATCCTCTACATGCTCTTTACGAAGACGAGCAAAGGAGAACTTTGCAACCACAAAAAAGTTAATTAAAAATATACATACAAGACCAAACCCTATGGGTAACAGGCCATCTACACTATCCATCTTAATTCCTTTCATACAATTGAGAAAACAAGTTAGTCTTTATTATAACAAAATTTATTTTCTATAACCAAGTTCAGATAACATGCCAGATTTATTACGCCAATCCTTTTTAACCTTAACCCAAAGGTCTAAGTACACCTTTGTAGCCAATAGTTTTTGAATATCTACACGGGCTTCAGCACCAAGTTGTTTCAACAAGGCACCTTTCTTACCGATGATAATGCCCTTTTGAGAATCTCGTTCACAGTAGATAGTAGCACGGATATAGGTTGTACCATCATCACGTGTTTTCATTTCATCTACGTCTACAGCGATAGCATGAGGAATTTCATCACGAGTAGCCAATAAGATTTTTTCACGAACGATATCGGAAATGATAAGGCGTTCTGGTTGATCCGTAATCATATCTTCTGGGAAGTATTGCGGACCTTCCGGTAATGTTTCCTCTAATACATTTAGAACTTCGTTTAGGTTCTCTTTATCCTTTGCAGAAATAGGAATGACCCCTGCAAATGGATATGCATCTTGATAAGAAACAATGGCTTCTAAAAGCTCTTCTTTTTTGAGAGTATCAATCTTGTTAACTACCAAGAATACAGGAACCTTTACACGTTTCAATTGTTCAATAATGAAGTTGTCCCCAGGGCCGCGCTTTTCATTACCTGCTACTACAAATAAAACAGCTTCTGTTTCTTTTAAGGACTCAATGGCAGCGTCTACCATGAATTCACCTAATTTATGTTTTGGCTTATGTACACCTGGCGTATCCATGAAAACAATTTGTTTTGCTTCATCTGTATATACACAGATAATGCGGTTACGCGTTGTTTGAGCCTTATCGGATACGATAGCGATTTTGTCACCAATAAGGGCATTAATTAATGTAGATTTACCAACATTAGGGCGTCCTACAACGGCAACAAAGCCAGATTTAAAATGTTCGTTCTTATTCATTATATGGTGCATCCTCCCGCACATAACCGAGATTACCTAGGATAAATTCTTCCTCTGTGCGCATCTCTTTTTTATCTTCGTCATTCATATGGTCATAGCCTAAAATATGTAAGCAACTGTGAGTCGTTAAATATGCTAATTCTCGTTCAAAGCTATGTCCATATTCAATAGCTTGTTCACGAGTGCGCTCTAAGGAAATAATCATATCACCAAGTAAGTGATGTTCCTCTTCACTACCTTCGTAATCATCCCCTTCATTGAGGGCAAAGGACAATACATCCGTTGGTCTATCGATGCCTCGATATTCCTTATTAAGCTCGTGAATTTTAGCATTATCGCAGAGTAAAATACTCATTTCATCTTCTTCAAGACCATATACGCGACTTACTTCATCACAGACCTTGCGTATAACAGCCTCAATATTGGAATCCTCTTGAATTCCTTCATCATAGCTAATATTTATATACATGCTTATCCTTTCGCTACATTCTCTTTGGATACTACGCTAGATTCTGCAGTCTCACCAGCTAACTTACGTTCGTGATATGCATCGTAAGCTTTTACAATGCGACCTACTAAATCATGACGAACAACGTCTTGATCGCTAAAGTAAACCATATTAATACCAGGTACATGACGCAATACCTTTTCAGCCTCGCCGAGACCAGACACAACACGTGGTGGCAAGTCAATTTGTGTCTTATCACCGTTCACAACCATTTTAGAATTGTTACCTAAACGGGTTAAGAACATTTTCATCTGCTCAGCCGTTGTATTTTGAGCTTCATCTAGTATAACGAACGCATTTTCTAAGGTGCGACCACGCATATATGCTAGTGGTGCTACCTCGATAGTACCGCGTTCCATAAAACGTTGTACTTGCTCGATGCCAAACATTTCATGTAAAGCATCATAAAGAGGTCTCAAATATGGGTCTACCTTATCTTGTAATTCGCCAGGTAAGAAGCCTAATCGTTCACCAGCCTCTACAGCAGGGCGAGTCAAAATAATTTTATCTACATTGCGGTTTTTCAAGTAGAATGCAGCTAAAGCTACGGCTAGGAATGTTTTACCTGTACCAGCAGGGCCAATGCCAAAGGTAATGGTATTTTTACGAATGCTATCTACATAGTATTTCTGACCTTCCGTTTTAGGCGTAATATTTTTCCCCCGCATATTAACGGATAAGGTATCTTCAAACATAGTATGTACAGCATCAGCTTTGCCATTAGCAACGAGTTTTGCGGCAATACGAACTTGAGACTCAGTGATGGTACTGCCTTCACGGTATAGGAACACAAGTTCTTCTAATGTGCGATACAAGGCCTCTACTTGTTTTTCATCACCCTTGATAACAACAGTATCACCACGTGCCACTACATCTGCAGAGATGACTTCAAGCATCATATGTAGATATCGATTATGTTGACCTAGTATGGATTGTGCTAGGTCATATGTAGGAAATGTAAAAACTTGTTCGCTCATATAACCTCCTAATCTATAAACTTACGAACGGCTTTGCCGTTTAAATAATCACATAAATCACCTTGATGAGCATCTAGTTCGTCTAACTTATCATCAATTAAATCTTGAACACGCCACCATCCCATAGACCAGTTTGTAAATAACGTATTATCTTCAGGTGCTCTCCCAACAAGACGTTGTAATACAATATCTGGATGCAAGTGACGAACAAAATTCACAACCCGATCAGCATATTCTTCAGCACTAATTAAGGTAAATTGCCCCTCTTGATACCACTTAGCCATCAATGTATTTTTCACAATATATAAAGCATGCAGTTTAACTTGATCTACGCCAAGGGCTGACAAAATACGGGCCCCTTCGATGGTATCCTGCATTGTATCCCAAGGCAAATTAACAATCATATGGGTTGTCACATTAAATCCGTATCTCTTAATGCGCAATACAGCATCAATAAACTGAGCTAAATCATGACCACGATTAATCTTCTCAAGGGTATCATAATTGACCGTTTGCAATCCTAATTCAATATAAATATCCTTATGAAAGCGATCTCTAATGTCAGCTAATATGTCTAAATATTCATCGGCAATGCAATCTGGTCTTGTAGCAATAGCAATGCCTACAGCTTCGTCGATACAGCCTTGTTCCATATAGCTTTTAAAGTCATCAAGTCCCAAATAGGTATTACTAAAGTTTTGATAATAGGGTATGAATTTTTTCGCCTTGTACTTAGGTCCAATGTGAGCAATATTTTCCTCTAATTGCATACGCACTGTCATCCAGGCAGGACGATTTTCATAGCCCGCACCAATTTCACCGCAGAAGGTACAGCCTCCTACACCTGCCGAACCATCTCGATTTGGACATGTTAGCGGTAAGGCAACAGGCAGCTTATAAACCTTCTCTCCATAGGTTTCTTTATAATATTTAGATACCATGCGGTATCGTTTTGGTCTCGTTGTATCGGTCATAACACTCCTATTTAACTAACCAATCATCGCTTGTTATGTAATATCTCAACTATCAAAAATTAGATAAATTATTTTTATGTTACTAACAAGCCTCTATTTCAGGACGTATAAATGGTTTTACCTCTTTATTAACGTCGATAATTACTGTAAATGGTGTATTAGGTACATTCTCTATGCCTAATACATGTGCCGTATCTTCAGACATTGGCATTTCTACATATTGTTGGCGAATTTTACGCCATTCTTTGAATGTATAGTTTGGAATATACTGAGATGCAATCTCTTCGTTGCGCCAGAATGATTCCCCTTCTTGTAAAAGCTCTTTTGTTTGTTTTGGTAAGCCAACGGCTTCGCTGCGAACCTTACCTCGATAGCTAACAAGTGTATCGTACTGTAATAGTTCGGCTGCTACTTTGTCGCCTTTAGACAAGAAGAAATTATACAAGAATTCAATTTGGTCGATATCTTTCAAATTAACCTTATGATTTCCAGCATCGAGCCAAGCCTGTGTCATTTCACAGAAATAAGAAAAGGCATCCTTTTTAGGTTCTACCTTGTTAGGATCATACTTTTTCATAGGCGGTACATGATTTGTTGCTGTATCTTCACCAGTTATGGATGTATCAGTATGTTCCTTTATGAGCTTGCTACCAATATAGCCAAAGACAGTTCTAAAGCGTTCACTATTATAAAAGCGTTCAAATACATCTTCAAAGTGCTTTAAGAAGCGTACATCATTATATGGTAATACATGAGTGCTCAAAACCTCATATGGCGCTAACGGATCACTAATATATTGGTATGCCTCCATGCGGCGTACACCAGATCCTTTTAATAGTTTCAAGAATCCTATTTGTAGCGCATGAGGTTGTAAGCTAAATAAATCGTTGAAGGATAATCCAAATCGTGCTTTATTTTCGTAAGGTAAGCCTACAATTAAATCCATATGTACATGTGTGCGTCCCGCCTCAATAATAGGGCGAATTGCCTTTTGAATGTACGGCCAATCATTATATCGGTTAATAGTATCTAAAGTTTTCTTATGTGTACTTTGTACGCCCACTTCGATTTGAATACGCCCTGGTGGTGTTTCACAGAGAATATTTGTTTCCCATTCTGTCATGAGCTCAGGTTCCATTTCTAAATGGAAGTTCGTCTCTGTATTGGCATCTCGCATAAATTCCATCAATGGACGATGATGATGTGGTGCACAGTTAAATGTTCTATCTACAAACTTAACTTGCTTTACCTTATGGTCGATAAACCATTGTAATTCTTTAAAAGTTCGCTCTTGTGGGAAGAATCGCACTGTATTCTTATTGCCAGATAAGCAATACTGACAAGAGAACGGACAACCACGAGAGGACTCATAGTAGATAATTTTATGTTCTAAATCAATCATATCCTCTTCTACATATGGAAATGGAATAGTGCTAAGATCTTTAACCTCTACGGCCTCAGTGGATCCCATAAGTTGACCTGTAATATGGCGCCCACGAACGCCAGCAATTTCCTCTGTAAGGCCATCCTTGCCATTTGTTAGTGCGCTAATGAGTTTATAAAAGGCTTCTTCCCCTTCGCCTTGTACAACATAATCTACAGCATGGCAACGATTTAGAATTTCATCGGCAGTGAAAGATACCTCCGGACCGCCTAAGATAATTTTAATATCTGGTCGAACTGCTTTCACCATGTCCACCACATGTAAGGTCATTTCAATGTTCCAGATATAGCAAGCAAAGCCCAATACATCTATATTGCGCTCTGTAATATCGCTAAGAATATGTAAAACAGGCATATTAATAGTATATTCTACTATATCGTATGCCTGTCCGTGAGCCTGCCCGTAGGCTTTGAGATATCGCAAAGCCAGGGAGGAATGTATAAATTTTGAGTTTAATGTGGATAAAACTACGTTCATAGGTCCCCTTTATATCATCGAATGGCTCAGCCACCGTCTAGTCATAATATATATATTATACCATTAAAAGAGGCCAAAGATAAAGGAAACAATAGCTCCCACTAAAATGACAACCCCTACAACAGATAGGATAATGCCACCAAAAAATACTACAGCTGCTAATACAATTGCTAGAATGATAATTAAAACAATACGACTTAGCCAACTCGTACTATTAAAGCTATACACCTTAACATGAGGGCCATATTGATTGTACTCTTCACCGCGTTGATAGTCTTCGTTCATATTACTAGGTGTAGAGTCCACATGAACAGAGTCTCCTACCTCTTCAATGGTTACACCATCAAAGTCACGGCGTTCATCATCAGATAATACCCGTGTATTTGGCTCTCCGAAGTGAGCATTACTACCAAAGCTATCGCTACGTTCATTATTTCTATATGTATTTTGATTGTTATTTGTATTGTGTTGATCAGACATCGTTACGTCCTTTATATGACCAAAATAATAATTAATTTTATACAACTTATTATACCATATTTCTATGATAAAAATGCAAATAAATATCCCCTATAGATATAAATTCATATATCTCTAGGGGATATTTTTATTTGTATTGCTTATGCGACTATATACTAACGGACAAATTAGTCTTTCAAGTATTTTTGAAGCAATTCATTTACCATACCAGGGTTAGCACGGCCTTTAGATTCCTTCATAACTTGACCTACTAAGAAGCCAATAGCTTTGCCATTGCCACCTTTGAAGTCTGCCACTGGTTGTGGATTGTTAGCAATAACTTGCTTAACGATTTCTTCGATAGCACCAGTATCAGTGATTTGAACAAGACCTTCTTCTTTTACGATAGTATCTGCATCCTTGCCGGATTCCCACATGGATACAATAACCTTTTTCGCAATTTTACCAGAGATTGTACCTTTATCGATAAGGGCAATCATACCAGCCAAGTTTTCTGGGCTTACTTTAGATTCAGCGAATGTTAAACCACTTTCATTAATCATCTTGGACAAGTCACCAAGCATCCAGTTAGCCACAGTCTTAGCATCTGCACCTGCTTTTACAGTAGCATCTAAGAAATCTGCAGTTTTACGAGATACAGTAAGGATTGTTGCATCTTCACGAGACAAACCATATTCAGATACAAAGCGTTCAATCTTAGCATCTTGTAATTCAGGTAACGCACGACGTACTTCTTCGATTTTTTCGTCCGTAATTACAATTGGTACCAAGTCTGGCTCAGGGAAGTAACGGTAATCGTTTTCTTCATCTTTCTTACGCATACCAATAGTAATGCCTTGAGCATCATCCCAAGTACGTGTTTCTTGATCTACTTTACCGCCAGCTTCAATCAACTTAGCTTGACGCAAGGCTTCATATTCAACAACCTTTTGAATAGCTGTTAAGGAGTTAACATTCTTAGTTTCTGTACGTGTACCAAACTCTTTAGTACCGCGCAAACGTACGGATACGTTACAGTCACCACGTAAGGAACCTTCTTCCATACGACCGTCGGATACTTCTAAGTATTGCAAGATAGAACGTAGTTTTTCAACATAGGCTCTCGCTTCTGCGCCGGAACGAATATCTGGTTCGGATACGATTTCAAGAAGAGGTACACCAGTACGGTTATAGTCAACATTAGAAGATTTAGAATCGGAAATAGTGTTACCACTGTGAACGAGTTTACCTGCATCTTCTTCCATGTGAATACGCGTAATACCAATGCGTTTAGTTTCACCATTTACTTCAATGTCCAAATGACCATTTAAGCAAATTGGCAAATCATATTGAGATGTTTGATAGTTTTTAGGCAAATCTGGATAGTAGTAGTTTTTACGGTCAAATTTATTGAAGTTTAGAATTTCACAATTCAATGCTAAACCAACTTTGATAGCAAATTCTACTACTTGTTTATTTAACACAGGCATAGCACCAGGTAAGCCAAGGCATACTGGGCATACATGTGTATTTTGATCGCCGCCGAATTCAGTGGTACAACCACAGAAGATTTTAGACTTAGTCTTAAGCTCTGTATGAACCTCTAAACCAACGACTGTTTCGTATTTACTACTCATAGAGAAACCTCCCCAGTTGGTGCTACTAATTGACAGTCCGGACGTGCTTGTTCAAATGTGAAAGCAGCGCGTAATAATGTTTCTTCACCCATAGCAGGGCCAAGTAATTGTAAGCCAATTGGCAAATTATTGCTACTCATACCTGCTGGGATGCTAATACCTGGAATACCTGCAAGATTTGCTGGTACTGTACAGATATCTTCTAAGTACATTGCCAATGGATCATTAGCTTTTTCACCAAATTTGTAGGATGTATTAGGTGCAGTTGGTGTCAAAATCAAATCCACTTTGGAGAATGCTTCATCAAATTCGTTTTTAATAAGGCGACGAACCTTCAATGCTTTCAAATAATAAGCATCATAGTAACCAGCACTCAATACATAGGTACCTAACAAAATACGGCGTTGTACTTCAGGACCAAAGCCCTCTGTGCGAGTTTTAGTAGACATATCTACTAAGTTATCTGCAGGTACCCGCATACCATAACTTACACCGTCATAACGAGCCAAATTGGAGCTAGCTTCTGCCAATGCGATGATATAGTATGCAGACAATGCATATTTAGAATTAGGCAAGGAAACCTCAACGATTTCAGCACCTAATTTTTTGTATGTTTCGATAGCTTCTTCCACAGCTTTACGAACTTCGCTATTGAGACCTTCACCAAAGAATTCTTTAGGTACACCAATTTTTAGATTTTTTACATCATTTACAAGTGCTGTAGTGTAGTCTACACGAGTGCCTGGAATGGACGTTGAATCTTTAGCATCGTGACCAGAGATTGCATTTAATACTAACGCTGCATCTGTTACATCACGTGTAACAGGTCCAATTTGATCCAAAGAAGATGCGAAGGCAATTAAGCCATAACGAGATACATTTCCGTATGTTGGTTTTAAACCTACAACGCCACAGAAGGATGCTGGTTGACGAATAGACCCACCTGTATCAGAGCCGAGAGCCCAAATAGCAGACCCGCTGGATACAGCTGCTGCACTACCGCCAGAAGAACCGCCTGGTACGCAATCAGCATTCCAAGGATTAGATGTTTTAGCTAATGCAGAGTTCTCTGTAGAGCCACCCATAGCGAATTCATCCATATTAAGTTTACCAAGGCTAATATAATGATTATCTTGTAAACGTTCAATAACTGATGCATTGTATGGAGGCACAAAGTTTTCTAACATTTTAGATGCACATGTTGCAGGTTCATCTTTAATACAAATATTATCTTTAATGGCACCAGGAATACCTGCCAATGGGGAAATAGCTTCACCTTTAGCAATTGCTTCATCTACAAGCTTAGCTGTAGCCAAAGCACGATCATGAGAATCGGATAAGTACGCATGTACAGTCGGTTCCACTTTCGCTTTATGTGCAATAACAGCATTTGTCAATTCAACAGCGCTGATTTCTTTATTCACTAGTTTCTTGTGTAATTCATGAATTGTTGCCACAGCGAAACCTCCTATTCTTGTACAACGCGAGGTACTTTAAAGTACCCATCCTCTGCTTCTGGAGCATTGGATAAAGCTAAATCATGATCGAGGGATGGTTTTGTTTCATCCTCTCTAAATACATTGTGCAATGGTACTGCATGAGCCATAGGCTCCACACCATCAAGTTCTAATGCATCTAGTTCAGCAACATAAGTCAAGATGTCGGACAACTCTTTTTCTACATGTGCCATATGTTCTTCCTTAACTTCCAAGCGTGAAAGTAAGGCGATTTTTTTAATTTCCTCTTGGCTGATTTTCATCGGAACACATCCTTTCATAATTATTTATTATAAAGCAAATAATCTATATTTTCAAAACATTGTAAGAATGTATATCTATTGGATTTCACCGAGTTCGCGTAAGAGTTCTACAAACTCTTCTTCGTTCATAACACGTATACCCAATTCATTTGCTTTAGTAAGCTTGCTACCACTATCTTCACCAGCGATAACAAGGGTTGTTTTCTTAGATACAGAACCTGTAACCTTTGCCCCATGAGCTTCAAGGATTTTACCAGCTTCACTACGGCCCATAACCTCAAGCTTACCTGTAAGAACGACGATTTCTCCATCCATTTGGTTACCAGCAGCTTCAACAACATCTACGGTCATCTTAAGACCTGCTTGTGTTAAGCCTTCAATAATGGCAACATGAGTAGGATCTTGACGGTATTCAACAATACTATCTGCCATTGTAGGACCAATCTCTTCTACTGCAACGAGTTCTTCCTTAGTAATTGTCATGAATCGTTCCATAGATTTTACAACACTTGCAATTGTTCCGGCTGCTTTAGAGCCAATGAGACGGATACCAAGGCCATATAATACACGATCTAATCCACGAGTTTTAGAGTCTGTAATGGCTTTCACCAAATTCTCTGCAGATTTCTTACCCATTCGGTCCATAGTAACAAGTTGATCTACTGTTAAATGATATAAATCAACCACATTAGCAATTAACTTGTTATTGATTAAGTTTTCTATAATGCTAGGACCAAGGCCATCTATATTCATAGCATCGCGAGATGCAAAATGGATAATTTGTTCTTTTTCAATGGCAGGACAGTGTTTATTGGTACAGCGTACAGCGGCTTCACCTTCACGACGAACTGCCGCAGAGTCACATACTGGGCAGCGATTTGGAATGGTGAAAGGCACCTCAGATCCAGTACGTTTTTCTGGAACTACACGAATAACTTCTGGAATAATCTCTGCCGCCTTGTGAATGATAACGTGGTCACCAATACGAATATCCTTTTCATTGATGAAGTCTTGGTTATGTAGTGTAACGCGACTCACATTCGTACCGGATACGAATACGGATTCCAACTCACCTGTTGGCGTAAGAACGCCTGTACGGCCTACGTTAATTGTGATGTCCTTAAGAACGGTTTCCACTTCTTCTGGAGGATATTTGTACGCTGTTGCCCATTTAGGGTCCTTAGCAGTACTGCCAAGTACCTCTTGGTCGTCAAAACTATTAACCTTAATTACCATACCATCAGTATCGTATGGCAACTCATGGCGCTTTTCACCCCAATAATTAATAGCTTCGATTACCTCATCAATCGTTTTACATACGCGATAATGAGGATTTACAGAAAACTTAAACGATTCCAAGCTTTGTAGCAATTCCTCTTGGCTGTGAATATTAGCCCCTACTTCTGAGCCGATTGCATAGGCAAAGAATGCTAAATTACGACTAGCCGTAATCGCTGGATCTTGTTGACGTAAAGAACCAGCCGCTGCATTACGAGGATTTACAAATGTTGGTAAACCCTCTTCATCACGTTCTTCATTAATGCGTTTAAATTCGCTATGAGGCATATAGGCTTCACCGCGAACCTCGATGAATTCTGGTGCATTTTCTAGGTATAAAGGAATGGATTTAATTGTTCGTACATTGGCCGTAACATCTTCGCCAACGCGGCCATCACCACGTGTTACAGCACGTACAAACATACCATTTTCATAGTGCAAATTGACAGCTAAACCATCTATTTTAAGTTCTACTACATAAGCAGAAGGCTTATGACCTAATTCTTTCTCTACACGGCTAGCAAATGCACGTACTTCATCAGCACTAAATACATTAGATAAGCTCAACATAGGGCGGCCATGGACGACCTTTTCAAAGGAACCTTCCACCTTCATGCCTACCCGTTGTGTTGGAGATGATGGCAAAATATATTCAGGATGAGCTGTTTCTAAATCAACGAGCTCACGATATTTTTTATCATATTCAAAGTCACTCATTGTAGGAGCATCTTTTACGTAGTATAAATACTGCGCATGAGTTAGCTCTTGTTGTAACTCTTTAATTCTATCTTTCGGATTCATATTACATCCCTTTTACTGTGCAGTAACACTCTATACGTTCCTAACAAGTAATGTGGAGAAGTTAACTGCGATACACAAGTTTTATCCCTTCTTAACAGGTGCAAATTTTGCCATTACTACACGTACACCTTGGGTTGGAAACTCAATTGTCAACTTCATACCAGCCCCTTCGCCGGCAACATTGATAACTTTACCATTACCCCATTTACTATGAATAGCTGTGTCGCCAACTTTCCAATCAGCAATCACTTCATTTCGAACAATTGGTTTAGTGACAGGACGGCTAGTAACACTCATATGTTGTGGTACATGGCGCTTAATATCATCAGGTACTTTACGCTTAGCACGCAAACCATCTACTAACTCTTCAGGAATTTCGTCGATAAAGCGAGATGGTAAATAACTACTAGTACGACCAAATACGGTACGCGTAGTAGCATTAGAAATATATAATTCCTTTTCAGCACGAGTAATACCTACATAGGCAAGACGACGTTCCTCTTCGATTTCCTCAGGGTTCATCAAGGTGCGGCTATGAGGGAATAAGCCTTCCTCCAAGCCTCCTAAGAATACGATTGGGAACTCCAAACCTTTGGCAGCATGTAATGTCATTAATGTTACTTTAGATTCTTCTTGCTCGAAGGAATCTACATCATTAACAAGGGCCACTTGCTCTAAGAAATCCTCAACAGTACCCGTTGGATTAGTATCTTGAAAGTCTTTAGCTACAGATAAAAGTTCACCAATATTCTCAGCGCGAGCCTGGTCTTGTGGATCTGTACTTTCTTCCAACTGTGCCAAGTAACCTGTTCTATCAAGAATAGCTTCTAAAATATCGAGTACCGTTTTATCTTCCATTTCAGCTACAAGAGTAAAAATAAGGATGCCGAATTCTTCTAACTTTTCCTTTGTTTTACCTTTAATCGTATCTACAAGATGCAACTGTGTTAATGTCATAAACAAGGATGTGCCATTTGCACGAGCATAATCTTGTAGTTTTGCCACTGTAGTTGCACCAATACTACGCTTAGGTACATTGATGATACGTAATAAGCTCAAATCATCGAATGGATTATATAACACGCGTAAGTAAGCTAAAACGTCCTTAATTTCTTTACGATCATAGAACTTTGTGCCCCCTACCATCGTATATGGCAGCGCCCGTTTAATTAGCGCTTCTTCAAGTACACGAGATTGAGCATTTGTACGATACAAAATAGCCATATCGCCATAAGGTACGCCATGAATATCGTGCTTTTTAGCAATAGTATCGCCAATGAAAGCTGCTTCTTCATGTTCAGATTGTGCCGTAAAATGCTGGATTTTAGCGCCTTCAGTCTTGTCTGTCCATAAGTTTTTCTTTGGACGACCTTCGTTATTTTCAATTACCGCATTGGCTGCATCAAGGATAATCTTTGTAGAGCGGTAGTTTTGCTCCAACTTAATAGATGTACAGTTCGGATAATCCTTTTCAAAGTCTAAGATATTTTGAATATCTGCACCACGCCAAGCGTAAATACTTTGATCAGCATCACCTACAACGGCAATATTTTTCCAATGAGATGCTAATAATTTAGCCAATAAATATTGGGCATGGTTCGTATCTTGATATTCGTCGATCATGACATAACGAAAACGCTTACTATACTTATCTAGAACAGCTGCATTAGATTGTAATAACTTTACAGCAACCAATAAGAGGTCATCAAAGTCTAAGGCATTATTTTTACGTAATTCCCGTTCATAATATTCATATACATCGGCTACCTTTTGTTGGTAAAAGTCTCGTGCTTGCTTTCTAAAATCAGAGGCAAATAACAATTTATTCTTTGCATCTGAGATAGCAGCAATCATAGCACCTACGGGATAGTATTTATCGTCGAGGTTTAATGCCTTTAAGGCAGCCTTAATAACCGCTTGAGAATCAGATGTATCATAGATTGTAAAGTTACTGTTATAACCTAAGAAGTTATCTAGCTCAAAACGCAAAAATTTCGCACAGAAGCTATGGAATGTGCTGAGCCAAATTCGATTAGCTACATCACCTACTAAACCTTCTACACGACTTTTCATTTCTTTTGCCGCTTTATTGGTGAACGTAATGGCTAAGATTTCATAAGGATTAACACCTTGAGCCAATAAATGTGCAATACGAACAGTTAAAACCTTTGTTTTACCAGATCCGGCACCAGCTAAAATTAATAAAGGGCCTTCCGTATGTTGAACGGCTTGTTGTTGCTCTTTATTTAAACCTGTTAATAATGAATTCATCGGAACACCCCTATCGCCCTTACATATACTATAGTTTCATAATCATATAAATAGAGAAGAAGAACGTTGCAAGCAACGTTCTTTTCCCTTTGTATACTACTATACTATTTCATAGCACCAAGAATCGGTGGTACGATTTGTTTTTTACGAGACATAGTATTTGGCAAGAATACGCCATTGTCTTTAACTTCTTTTTCGAATGCTTTTGTTACTACAGCTTCTACATCACCGCTGAATAACAATGTAGTGCTTTCATCAAGAATATTTGTAATCATGATGTAAGATGCATCATAGTTATTAGCGCTGCGAAGAGCCTCTAATGCAGCTACAAGTTCAGCTTGTTTAGCCAATACATCTGTTGTATCCATAACAGAAATTTGACCGATAGAAATTGTTTTACCTGCTTCGGAGAATTCTTTCATGTCTGTACGAACGATATCGTCATTAGTCAAATCAGAAATATCTGCACCAGCTTTTAACATATCAAGGCCATAGGACTCGATATCTACACCAGCGATTTCTGCCAATTTATGAGCCATTTCTTTATCTGTTTCAGTACATGTTGGAGAACGGAATAAAACAGTATCAGAAATGATAGCAGATAGCATCAAGCCTGCAATAGCTTTAGGAATTTCTTGATTGTTTTCCATATACAATTTAGTGATAATTGTATTGGAGCAACCTACTGGTTCCAAACGCATGAATACAGGACCATCAGTTTCAAAGTCACCGATGCGGTGATGATCCACAACGCCACACATATTCATGGATTTGTAACCGTCAATAATTTGTTTAGATTCGTTGTGGTCAGTTAAGTACAAGTTGCCGCCTTCTGGAGCGAATTCTTCCCAATTCTTAACGATTTGAGGGTGTTCAAAACCAAAATGATTCAAAATATATGTTGTTTCTTTATTTGCTTCACCTGCACATACTGGAGTTGCTGGTGTGCCCATTTGAGTTAACAAATTAGCAAAGGAAATAGCAGAACAAATGGAATCTGTATCAGGGCTTTTATGACCTGCTACATATGTTTTTACATCACTCATAATATACCTCTTTTATATAAATTTCACACTTAATATCGACTTACGTCAATCCGATTTTTAACTCTATTATTATATCATAAATTATACAAAAAAACACGCCACTACTAAGTAGCGACGTGTTTTTGTCATTCTACAAATTTATTGAATGTAGATGATTAGTCGTGATTTTTTTTGCGGTTTGTAAACAAACCAGGTCCAAGTGTTTCAATGATGATGAACAGCATTGGAATGATAAAGATACCAAACAATGTTGCTGTTGTCATCCCTGCTACTACAGTAATACCCATGGATGTACGAGCACCAGAACCAGCACCAGAAGATACTGCCAATGGCAATACACCAAGGATAAACGCAAAGGATGTCATCAAGATTGGACGCAAACGAATTTTTGCAGCTTCGATAGCAGCATCAACAACGTTCATGCCACGTTCGTCAACACGAATCTTAGCATACTCAATGATCAAAATCGCATTTTTCGCAGCCAAACCTACTAAGGTTAAAAGACCAATCTGCATGTAAATATCGTTAGCTAAGGAATATCTACCTGTAAAGTTCAACAAGAATGGAACTAAAGAAGCACCAATCATACCAGATGGTACAGAGAACAATACGGCAAATGGAACCTTCCAAGATTCATACAAGGCGGCCAAGATTAAGAATACAAATACTAGACCTAAACCAAGAATCATGATGGTTTGAGAACCAGCTTTCAACTCTTCACGAGATTGACCGGCCCAGTCATATGTATAACCGGCTGGTAAAGTTTTAGCTGCCGCCTCTTTCAATGCATTAATAGCATCACCAGAGGAATAACCATTCGCTTGAGAACCACCGATTTGTACAGCCATTGCATTATCAAAACGAGTAATACTAGATGGTGTGCCAGTTTGTTCCTTCGTAATATAGTTAGATACTGGAACCATAAGGCCCTTGCTATTACGAACAGCTAGCATATTAAGCTGTTCTGCATTTTGACGGTAAGCGTCTTCAGCTTGAACCACTACTTTATAGTTTTTACCATATGTAGTGAAGTCATTGACTTGAATACTACCATAGAAACCTTGCAATGTAGTAAAGATATCAGCTAATGCCACACCATCTTGAGCCGCTTTTTCACGATTCACATCAAATTGTAAGGATGGTGTAGATGTTTCAAATGTAGTGTAAATAGATTGAATTGCTGGACTCTTACGTGCTTCTACTAAGAATTCATTAGCACGTTCCGCCATAACTTGTGGGCTGTCACCAGCTTTGTTAATAAGGTACATGCTGAAACCACCTGTAGCCCCTAAACCTGGAATAGATGGTGGATTCAAAGCAACTACAGTTGCTTCTGGTACGCCTTTAGCAGCAAAGCCAAATGTTTGACCAACCATTGCATTAATAGATGTTGCTTGAGTTGTACGATACTTCCAGTCAGACATAGTAGCAAAGATTACACCAGCACTAGATTTTTGACCATTCCCTAAAAGGTCAAAGCCTGCTACAGTAAATACCTCTTGGAATAATTGTTCATTCTTAGGTTTTTCAGGATCATTTTTACCTTCCAAGAAAGATGCTATTTTTTCAAGTGTAGCCATAGTACGTTCAGATGTAGCACCAGGTGGCTCATTAACAGCAATCATGTAGTAACCGCTATCCTCTGCAGGTACAAAGGATGTAGGTAAGAAGTGGAATACTAAACCAGTACCACCAGCAAAGATTAATAATGCAATAACAGTTAAGCTCAAACGATGGCTTAAACGAGCCAATTGGATACCATACCAATTGCTGAAACGTTCTAAGCCTGCATTGAATTTGTTTAACTGACGATGTACCCAGTCTTCGCGTTCTTTTGGTGTGTGAGGTTTTAACATAGTAGCGCACAAGGCCGGTGTTAAAATGAGGGCTACAATAGCAGAAATAACAACAGAAACTGCAATCGTCAAGGCAAACTGTTTATAAAGAATACCTGTCATCCCCCCCATGAAGGCAACTGGTACGAATACTGCAACCAATACGAAAGCAATACCAATTACAGGACCTTGTACATTTTCCATTGCTTTAATAGCTGCCTCTTTTGGAGGTAAACCATTATATTTTAATTCATACTCTACTGCCTCTACTACAACGATAGCATCGTCAACAACGAGGCCGATAGCCAATACCATGGCAAATAGAGTTAATGTATTGATGGAGAAGTCTAATAATACGAATGCCCCAAATGTACCAAGCAAAGATACTGGCACAGCAATCATCGGGATAATTGTAGAGCGCCAAGATTGTAAGAATACATATACTACAAAAAGAACGAGTAGCAATGCTTCTACAAAGGTATGCTCTACCTCATTAATTGAAGCACTAACGAATTTTGTATTATCTACAACTACGTTATATTGCATATCTGGTGGGAAGGATTTAGATTGTTCATCCAACACCTTCTTAACATTAGCAATTGTTTCTAATGCATTGGCATCATTTTGAAGAGAAATAGCAAAACCTGCTACCTCTTTATGAGCGGACTTAGCAATAAAGTCATAGCCTTTAGCTCCAATTTGAATGCGTGCAACATCCTTTAAATGTAACACCTTACCATTGGAACTTTTAATAGCAATGTTACCAAATTGTTCAGGTGTCACAAGACGACCTTCAATTTTGATAGGATATTGGAATGCTTGTTCACCATTAGTAGGATTTTGACCTACTGTACCTGCTGCAGCTTGTAAGTTTTGACCCTTAATAGCTGCCGTTACTTCAGAAATAGTAACACCAAGGTTTTGCATTTTGGCAGGATCTAACCAAATGCGCATAGCATAGTCGGAACCGAACTCTTGTACAGAACCAACACCCTTAATGGCTTTAATAGCATCCATCATATAGTTGGTACCATAGTTCTTTAAGAATGTAGAATCATAAGTGCCATCAGGTGAGCTCAAGGAGAATACCATTGCCATATCACCAGATGATTTAGTAGTTGTAACACCAACTGCTTGTACCTCTGCAGGCAATTGTGCAAGTGCTGCTTGAACACGGTTTTGAGTATTAACCGTATCCATATCGGCATCTGTGCCTTGATTGAACTGAACAGTCAAAGAGTAACTACCATTACTAGAGCTACTAGATGTCATATAGTCCATATCTTGTACGCCTACGATTTGTGTTTCAATAACACTGGCTACCGTATCATTAACAACTTGAGCCGTTGCACCTGTATAGGCTGTGTTAACACGTACTGTAGGAGGAGAAATTTGTGGATATCGAGCTATCGGAAGGCTCATCATAGAAATGAGACCTACCAAGGTAATAACAATGGCTATTACAATGGCAAAGATAGGTCGATTAATAAAGAATTTCGACACGATCTAGCCCCCTTCTATTTTGTAGCTTTTAATTGTTCTTTTGAAAGCAATTTAGCATTAACCTTTGCACCGTTTTTAACCTTAGTTAAGCCATCAACGATGATTGTGTCTCCAGGCGCTAAACCGGCTTTAATAATTGTATCGCTACCACTTGTACCGCCAACTTCAACACTTTTTTGTTCTACTACACCATCAGCATTTACAACAAAGATAAAGTTTTTATCCATGATTTGAAGAATAGCGCGACTAGGAACAAGAATAGCATTTTTAATTTTTTGACCAGGAGAAATTACTGTAGCAAACATATTTGGCAACAACAAATGATCAGGATTTGGGAAAGATGCTTTCAACACAAGCTTACCTGTTGATTGATCAAGACTTTTTGCGGCTTGAACAATAGAACCCGGTTGATTATACGTTTCACCATCAGCAAGTTTTAACTGAATATTTGGACCATTGGAATCATCGCCAGTTGGATTTTTCATGAAGTCAAGATATTCTTGCTCTGTCATACTAAATTCAACAAAGATAGGATCGATAGAATCAATAGTTACTAATGTTGTAGAACCTGCTTGTACAAATGTACCCATATCGATATCATCCATACGTAATGTACCAGAATACGGTGCATATACCATTGTATCGCCATAGTTATCTTGAGCAATTTTTACGGATGCTTGGTATGCTTCATAAGCTGCCTTAGCTTGTTCTACAGTACTGCGTTGTGTATCTACACGTTGTTGCGCAATAGCATCTTGTTGAGCTAATGTTTCATAACGATTAAGGTCTACTTCAGCATTTTTATAGTTTGCATTAGCTTGAGCAGCTTGTGCTTCTGCATTGGCAAGAGTAGCTTCGTATTGACGAGAATCGATACGATATAATGGCTGGCCAGCTACAACTTGTTCCCCACCTTTAACATATTTTTCAACTACGTAACCAGTTACACGAGCATGTACAGCTACAGAGTTTTCTGCAACTACTGTACCAGCATAGGTTTGGTTTACCTGTGCATCACTTGCAGTAATTTTGTATGCATTGACACTCACGTCGCCTGCTTGCTGTTGATTACTGCCACAACCAGCAACCATTACAGCGGATACAACGAGAGCCGCTAACATACGGGAATAACGGAACTTCATTATCTGTACTCCTTTACACGAAACTATTCATCTATGTGTCATAATTACATAAATATCTTTATATATTTTACAGGATTCTATAGACAAAGTCAATTTTTTCGATACCCTTCCACCTTTATAAAACATAGATAAAATCTATATAAATTCATATTCATTGTGCACAATCAAAACGATAAAAATTATTGACATTTTAGATTCTTTGTGTACACTTTTTTCTAATTAAATATCTGTACTCCGTGGGGAAATCATGGGGAAACTTCAAGCGAACAAATGCGTATTTAAGCGATCATATACGAACACTAAAAAAAGCTAGAAGATTAGGTAACTACAGGTTTTATCCAGTAAATACGTATCTTCTAGCTTTAGCTTGAATATTGGTGGAGATGAGGGGAGTCGAACCCCTGTCCAAAAGTGTTGCCATATAGACTTCTCCGAGCACAGTCTATGATTGAGATCTCAGGTTGCTACCGCTCACAGACAAGCTACACAACCCCAGTTCATGTTGTCTCGCCTAATTCATATGAACAACTGAATTAAGCCAGCCTACGATTTGACGTCCATTCACACTTGGTAGGCACAAGTATGAGGGACGTAGCTTATGCAGCTAATGCAAAATTTTCTTCTGCGTTTAAATGTTTTCCCACCGTTTAACGGCCTCATGGAACGCCGACTCGCTATCTATACCACACGCACCCCTGTCGAAACCTTTACATCCCCGTGCGTCGGTCTCATAATTATAAGCCTATTTAGTATTACTGTCAATTATATGAAACCTTCACTAATTCGGTATATTCAGTACTCTTAGCATTCTCAACTTATCTAAATTTGACAACTTTACCAATCCAAGGATTCTTTTATCACTGTCTTTAGTGGATATATTATCTATTATCATGATTCTAACTGTTTCATAGCATTATGCAGTGATTGGCACACATAATCTATTTGTTCTTTATTATGCGCTGCAGTCACCGTTAGTCTAATTCTACTTTCACCAATAGGTACTGTAGGCGGACGAATAGCGGTGCCTATAATGCCAGCCTCATATAGATACTCAGATACTGCAAGTGTATCTTCATTACTTCCGATAAGTATTGGGAAAATTGGTGTTTCATTGGTAGCATCAATTCCTATGGAAATCAATTGGTCTGCCATATAATTTACATTTTCATGTAAACGCCGTAAAACGGATACATCTGATTCAAGAACATGTAGTGCAGCTAAGGCCGCCCCTATATCAGCAGGAGATAATGCGGTAGAGAATATAAAACTGCGGCTCGTATTAACGAGATAATCTATGATTGTGCTATTTGCAGCTACATAGCCACCAACAGAGCCTAAAGATTTACTCAATGTACCAAGTTGTATGTCTACTTCTTTTTCAAGTCCAAAATAGGCCGCTGTACCATGACCATTACCAATAGTTCCAGTTGCATGAGCATCGTCAACCATAAGTAATGTATTATAGTCGCGGCTTAATTCATACAGTTTATCTAGTGGTGCAATATCCCCATCCATACTAAATACGCCATCTGTGACAATTAGCTTTCGAGTGTTTCGATCTACCTGTTTTAACAGATACTTTAACTCGTCTATATCACAGTGGCTATATGTTTTTACAGTACCTCGACTTAATCTACAACCATCAATAATACTAGCATGATTAAGAGCATCACTAAAAATAATAGTATTCTTATCAGCTATAGCAGAAATAGTTCCTACATTGGCCATATAACCCGTATTAAATACAAGGGCTTTTTCAGTATTCTTAAATTTTGATAATTCGTTTTCTAGATCTGTAAATAATGGAAACGTACCAGATACAAGGCGCGATCCACCAGATCCAGTTCCATATTGTTGAGTCCCTTTCAGGGCCCCTTCTATTACACGAGGATCAAAAGTTAAGCCCAAATAATTATTTGAAGCCATCATTAAATATTCTTTATCATCTCGTTTTACTCGTACTGCATCAATAGGACAGTATTCTCTTAAGGTTCGTAAATTATGATTCTGTACCTTAGCATCTAATTGTTCTTTAAAATATTCGTACATTCTATCTCCGTTGAACAAGTACTGGAGCACGCTCCAAATACTCAATTACACTTTCACTATCTATATCAGACCGTACAAAGAAAACACGGCCCCCTATATTTGAACCCAATTCTTTCATATTAGGAATTCGATGGTATACACCATTGCAAGCAACATAACCTACTGTATAGTCTGGATCATCAGACCAGCATAATTCTCCCACAACACCCTCTGCGGATTGCACCTTAGAGGCCAATACTAAGGCCTCTCTCATATGTTCATTATCGCCTAATGCATAAGAGTCAAAGGAGTCCATATGACTCACACGTACACCGCGATTGCCTTCATCTAAGCGTTCACCCGAAATAGCATCCACTAACATAGCGCCGCGCATGGATCTATCTAAATTTTTTAACATACCGATAGCTTTTCTAACAGCAGTTTCAGTAATAGTGGTACCTTGTAAAAGTTCCGTTGCCAATTGATGGGATTCAGGAATGCTACCAGTTTTATGTTCCTCTACCCTTAGACAGTCTATATAGGAAATCTTCTCCTGTGGAATTAAATCTACTGTAATATTTATAAAATCAGCAGTTCCTTTGCTGTGATGCAGTGCACGTTCAGCTAAGGATTGTGCTATAGCTCCAACTTCCTCTAATTTTACGATACGCTCTGCACCAGAAATATGGTGGCCCCCTTTTTCATGGGGACCACCTTGTGCTGCACGCATGCGTACACTATATAATTCACTCATTATGATACCTTGCCTTTTATTACGTTATTTTGATGTGCTTGACTATGAATTTTACGGAATACCTTTACAAATACAGGAGCCATAATAACCGTGAAAATCATGCCAGGCACTGCTAAGGCAACCATAGGTAATGCGGCTTTACCAATATATACGGACAAGGTTAACCGCGCTAAGGCAGATGCAATTGGGCCTGAAATCATAATACCGATCAAGTGATTATGGCACATCCAAAGGATTAGACCTACAATGAGGCGGAATTGCATAGCAATCATAACATTTAAAATAGTTTGAGTACCTAGTGCTAGGCCAATTAAGCTAGATAGACATCCACTAATAATATACTTCTTAAATCCGAATACGGCACATATTGCTACCGCCAACGGGGCCGATAATTGAAATTCTATACCTGGAATAACATTAGGTATTTTAATAGCCCCTAATACAGTAATCATAGCCGTTAAAATAGCGACCTCAGTAATGTACCGAATGTTCTGATTCATGATGTTTCTCCTCTACTTAGAAAATGTCAACCACAAACACGACTCTTTGTTTACATTATAAATTCAATATACATATTTATCAACTAAAAATACAGAATAAGTTGACAAATATCACAAAAAAATCGAGTCATTATGACTCGATCTTTTTATTTTAATATTTTTGTTGTTCTTTAAGTCTCTTAGCAATATCTCGCTTAGCATCGCGTTCTGCCATATCTTGACGCTTATCATACAGCTTTTTACCAGTTACAAGACCAACGGTTACCTTTACATAACCATGACTAAAATGGAAATTAAGCGGCACTAAAGAGAATCCTTTCTCCTTAACCTGAGCATGCAGTTTATTGATTTCAGATTTATGCATCAACAATTTGCGAGTTCGTTCAGGTTCATGATTAAAGCGGTTCCCCTGTTCGTATGGACTTATGTGAACGCCATACAATAAGAGCTCACCTTTATCAATGCGACAAAAGCTATCTTTTAGGTTCAGCTTACCTTGACGTATGGATTTAATTTCAGTACCTGTCAAAGCAATACCAGCTTCATAGGTTTCATGAATATTAAAATCATGACGCGCCTTACGATTATCCGCAATAAGAGATGGACTAGATTGTTTCGCCATATATACCTCTATCGTCTACGTTTACTTTTAGATTTCTTAGATTGATTACGCTTCGATGTTTTATTAGATTTCTTACGACTTGATTTACTCTTACTAGATTTTTTACTGAAAGTATCATATCTAGAATGGCTAGATTTATTTCTATCCCGTCGTGAAAATTTTTTACTAGATTTGCCCGAAGATTTACGACCTTTACGACTACCAAAGCTATCTCGACTACTTGCATAGTCAGAACCACTGCGCAATTGTTCTTGAATAGCCATTAGATTATTAACTTCACCTAGTACAAAGTCGATTTGTTTCTTTTCTACATCAGCTTTCACTAATGTAACCGTTACCTTTTCACCTAAGTGATAGGTTTTACCGGATCTCTTACCTACGAGCACAAAATGTTCTTCATCGAAGAAATAATAATCATCGTTCATCATGCTCATATGCACGAGACCATCGATACCATTTTCTAACTCTACAAACATCCCAAAGGACGTAATGCTAGAAATTGTTCCTTCAAAGACTTCTCCTACAAATGGAACCATATATTGCGTCTTTTTGAGATCTACTGTATCTCGTTCGGCCTCAGTGGCAACTTGTTCTTGTATAGAAGAATGTTCTACAGCCCCCACTAAGAAGGTTTCATCTACATCGCGTTTAGAATAGCCATTTTCCCAATGCATATCCGCTTTTAAAAGACGGTGAACCATTAAGTCTGGATATCGTCTAATAGGAGATGTGAAATGCGTATAACATGTGGATGCCAAACCAAAATGGCCCACATTGTTGGTACTATATTTAGCTTGCTGCATAGAGCGCAAGGTCATAATTTGAGCTACTTGCTCAATATCTTGCCCTTTTACTACATCTAAGATCTTTTGGAAATCTCGTGGTGTTACACCATCAGTACTAAGTACTAAGTTTTGACCTAAATAATTAAGCACCTTTTGGAATAAATCTAGTTTTTCTTCACTAGGATTCTCATGAATACGATATACCGATGTACGGTGTGTATGCTCTAAATGTGTAGCCACTGTTTCATTGGCAATGAGCATACATTCTTCGATAAGTCGTTCCGCCATGGTACGATCTCGTTTTACGATGCGCAAAGGTGTCCCATCATGATCAAGTAATACCTTGTACTCAGGAAAATCAAAGTCCAATGCACCTCTACGACGACGCATTGCATTAAGAATTTTAGAGATTTCTGCTAAATCGCGAAGCATAGGCATAAAGTCTTGTAAATCATCAGGAATAATATTTTCCTCTAAGGCCTTATAGACCTCTTTATAGCTACAACGACGACCTACGTGAATAATAGAAGGTCGAATGCGATAATTTACAACCTTACCAGTATGATCAATTTCCATCATACACGTCATAGCGTAACGATCTTCATGAGCATTTAAACTACAAATGCCATTAGACAAAACCTCAGGTAGCATCGGTACTACTCTGTCAACTAAATATACAGATGTACCACGTTTGTAAGCCTCATTATCAATAGGTTGCCCAGATGTTACATAATGACTAACATCTGCAATATGTACGCCTAATTCATAATTACCATTTGGCAATTTACGACCACTCACAGCATCGTCTAAATCCTTTGCGTCTTCCCCATCGATAGTAACCATTTGTATATCACGAAGATTCCAACGAGCAGGATCGTCATGAATGACGGTATCAATTTTTTTGCTAGCTTTAATAACATCGTCTGGAAAATTAAATGGAATCTTATGATTCGCCATGATGCAGTTAATATCGAGGCCTACATCGCCTTTATAGCCAAGAATTTCCGTAATAATACCTTCTGGCTTTTTATCCCCTTCCGGCCATTTTGTAATTTCGACTAGTACCTTTGCGCCACTACGAGCATCTAATGTATTTTTTAAGTCTACAAAGATATCAGTCCCTATGCGCTCATCATCAGGGATAACAAAGCCAAAGTGTTGTTGTCGATCATAGGTACCTACTACAGTTTCATTAGCTCGTTCAATAACATCTACGATAATGCCTTCTCGTTTATGCTTTGTATAGTTAGACGGTACAACGCGAACTCGAACCTTATCATTGTGCATAGCAGTCCCTTTATTTTGTTCTGCTACATATATATCTTCATCATCCGGCATAATCACAAAGCCATACGACTTACGATAGCCCTTATAAATACCTTCATATTCTTCATGTTGTTGTTCTGCATATTGATATACATCAGGTCGAGAAGATGTTAGCACCCCTTCTCGAGCAAGCATTTTTGCTGAACGAATAAACATCTCAAGATCCTTACCACCACGGATGTGATTATCCATAGCAGCATCTTCAATATGATATGCATGTGGTTGTATAGATTTATAAAAGTCTAATACTTTCTTCTTCAAATCTTCACCTCCTTATTCTGAAAAAAGAAAAAGCCTGCAAAGCAGGCTTTCATCATTAGAATTGATTAATCATTGCCCCTAACACTAAGCTCAACACAGCAAAGATAATCCCCAATATAATCGTACATTTAGATAAGAAAGCATCTAAACCGCGTTGCTTACCACCAAAAGAAGAGTCTGCCGCACCAGAAACAGCACCGCCCATGCCTGCGTTTTTGCTATTCTGTGCAACAACTACTACGATTAATAAGATAGATACGATAACTTCTACAATCATTAAGAAATTTGTCACGACTGTCATCCTTCCTGTGTGGCTCTGGGAGAATCCAAAACCCGATGTTCTAAATACTTCTCTAATTTACGTTTAACCCTTTGTAACGCATTGTCTATAGATTTGACACTGCGATCTGTGACCTCAGCCATTTCTTGGTAAGAACGTCCATCTAGATATCCTTCCAAGACCTCCCACTCGAGTTCACTTAAAATATGACCAATATTGCGTTCAATATCATCCAATTCCTCTTGGCTGATAATAAGATCCTCAGGATTGGTAACCTTTGCTGAGGATAGCATCTCGATCAACGTACGCTCTGATTCCTCTGTATATACCGGTTTATTTAACGATACATAAGAATTTAAAGGCGCATGTTTTTGTCTTGTTGCCGACTTAATAGCTGTAATAATTTGTCTAGTTATACAAAGCTCTGCAAAAGCTCTAAAGGACGCCAATTTATCATGTTTAAAATCTCGCGTAGCCTTATAGAGGCCAATCATTCCTTCTTGAATGATATCCTCTCGATCAGCGCCTACTAAAAAGTAAGAGCGTGCCTTTGCACGAACAAAGTTTTTATATTTATTAACAATATAATCGATTGCAAACTCATTTTGCTCTTCTTGAGCTATGACCACAACTTGCTCATCAGTCATTTCTTTGAAATTGTAATCGGACTTGCGTGTATGAATGCTGTTCATATGCTCCTCCTTACAATTGAGCAGAAAAACCAATATATTCATTATACTGGAAGTATATGTGATTTTCAACTATCAATGGCCACGCCGTAATTTCTCTAGCTTTTCAGCTACTTCAGGAGATAATAAACCTCCTACTTCATTACGTCGCAAGCTAAATTGATCTCGTCTATGTTCATGAGCGTATTGTAGTCGTTCCTCTTCCTTAGCCATGCGAATCATATTTTGCAATTCTCGAGCTGGAATCCGTAAGCCCCCAGATCCAAGAATTTGATTTTGTTCTGCTCCATCAGAGGTTACAACATATACATTGGTATATTTGCCTTTCCGCAAAAATACCTCTCGTTCAATAAAGGAATCCGCCGTCTCTCCATCCTCAGTATAGACTTCTAGAAATCCACTCGTAATAGCCTCTATAGAGCCGCCAGATTTTGTATACTTACCATCAAACACAAGGATAACTTCGTATCCCTTGAATTTTCCGTAATTCAACAATTTATCTCTAAGCTCCATACGAGCATGTTCTAATGACTCATGAGCCAATTTCTTTAGATGAGTCCAGGCGAATATCACATTATATCCATCTACAATTAAGATATCTTTTAACATAATTATTTCGCTTGACGTTGACGTACCGCTTCATACATAAGAACGGCGGCTGCCACAGATGCATTCAAAGAATTTAAATTCCCATACATAGGGATGGTAACAAGGAAATCACAAGCCTCTTTCACAACGCGGCTAATGCCCTTACCTTCATTACCGATAACGATAACTGTAGGAATTGTCATATCTGCCTCGTATAAGGTGCGATCCCCTTCCATATGAGCGCCCATGACCCAAAAACCTTGTTTCTGAAGTTGTTTAATGGTTTGGGCTACATTCCCAACTTGTACAAGTGGAATTTGCTCAATGGC
Organism: uncultured Veillonella sp.; assembly: GCA_902478055.1. Lineage (GTDB taxonomy): Bacteria > Bacillota > Negativicutes > Veillonellales > Veillonellaceae > Veillonella. The sequence goes on from CABSJL010000007.1 coordinate 35,701, forward strand.
ACCTGCCGATGTTTTAGCTACGGTAGCATTAATAGGTGCATTGTGACGCTTAGGAATGAGAACGGCCGTAGCCCCTACACATTCCGCAGTACGGATAATTGCGCCCATGTTATGCGGATCCTCAACACCATCTGTTAGGATAAGCAAAGGTACCTCATGATTCGTCTCTTGCAGCACTTCACCTAGTTCTTTAAATTGAACGGCAGATACAAGAGCGATAACCCCTTGATGTGGTACCTCTAAATCATATTTATTCATTTGTTTGATAGGTGTTGGACGCACTTCAATGCCTTGAGATTTAGCAAGGCCAATAATATCAGCTAGACCAGTTTTTACCTTATCTTCACTGACCATAATGCGTTGAATAGAGCGACCACTTCTAAGGGCCTCTTTAACCGCATTGCGGCCTACAATATAATTATCCATACTACATACCTCGTAGAGTTATTGAAAAGGCTTGCTTCATAACATCTTGTAAGCGCTCATCTTGACGTGTTTCATAAAGAAATCCAAGTACGGCTTCAAAAGCTGTGCTACTACGATATTCTTGAACAGAACTACTTTTTGGCACATTTACATTACTATTTCTAGCACGTCGTGCAATAGCTTGTTCTTGTTCTGTGAAAGTATCCTCTATTTCAAGCAATACCTTCGCTTGTGACTTAGCACAAATAAACTCAGTAACAATGGTGTGCAACACTTGTACCTTAGATATATTCATTTGTACTACTCGCTCACGAACATACATGGAGTATACGGCATCGCCAATATAAGCAAGCATAACTGCATCTGCACTGAGGCACTCCTCTATAGTTCGTTTACGCAAACGAAGCGGCTCTTGTTCAAGAGCCGTCAACTTTTTTATTGCTTCATTCTTTAAGAATTGAAATTGTTTAAACTTCACGTTTTTTCCACCGTGCACCTTGAGGGGAATCCTCAATAGTAATACCGATTTCAGCCAAACGATCGCGGATACAATCAGCTAATGCCCATTGTTTTTGATCGCGACATGCTTGACGTACAGACAAGATCACTTGCATTAATTCTTCATATTCAGCAGCATTAGCACCTGTGTTGCCTTCCCATGCTTTTTCAAGAATACCAATTACTTCTGTCATGAACTTGAAGATACGTTTAACTTCAGCAATAGCTTCTTGGCAAACAACACCTTCACGGCCTGTTACAACTTGATAGTAAATGTTGATTTCTTTAGCAAGACCGAACATGCTAGATGTAGCTAATGCAGTATTGAAGTCATCGCTCATAGCTGCTTCGAATTCTTCTTCATACTCTTTAGCTTTTTCTAATAAGTGTTGCGCTTCATCACATGGACCTGGTTCACATTTTTCAAGGTACAATAGATTTTCAATAGCAGTGCTTAAACGTTCTAAGGATTTATTTGCTTCCTCTAAACGTTCATCAGAGAAATCTAATGGACTACGATAATGTGTGCTCAACAAGAAGTAGCGCAATGCGTCTGGGCTATATTGTTCTAAAATATCTTTTACCAAGAAGAAGTTATTCAAGGATTTAGACATTTTTTCAGAATTAATGGTAATGAAACCATTATGTAACCAATAGCGTACAGATGGATGTTGACCAGAACAACCTTCAGATTGGGCAATTTCGTTTTCATGATGAGGGAAGATCAAATCACTACCACCACCATGGAAGTCAAATTCTGTACCTAAATATTTTTGGCTCATAGCAGAACATTCAATATGCCAGCCTGGACGACCGTTACCCCAAGGACTTTCCCAATATGGTTCACCTGGTTTTGCTGCTTTCCATAATGCAAAATCCATAGGATTTTTCTTACGACCATCAACTTCGATACGAGCACCTGCTTCCATATCATCTAATGTACGGCCAGATAGCTCACCATAATGTTCAAATTTATCAACGCTATAATATACATCACCATCGAGTTCATAAGCATAGCCTTTTTCAATCAATGTAGAAATCATAGCGATAATGTCTTCGATATGTGTAGAAACACGAGGATAAATATCAGCACGTTGTACACCAAGTGCATCCATTACTTCAAAATAGCTATCGATATAACGGTTTGCAATAGTATCCCAAGATACACCTTCACCATTAGATGTATTGATGATCTTATCATCTACATCAGTAAAGTTTTGTACATATGTTACTTTATAGCCTACATGTTTCATGTAGCGACGAATTACGTCCCATGTTACGAATGGACGTGCATTGCCAATATGAGGATGATTATATGGTGTAACACCACATACGTACATCTTTGCCTCACCTGGTGTTACAGGATTAAACACCTCTTTTTGGCGCGTCATAGTATTATAAACTGTAATTTCTCTCATCGTTACCGATGCCTCCATGTTCGTAAAATAAAAAAGACCCCTCATCTCATACAGAGACGATGGTCCGCGGTTCCACTCTGTTAGGTACCAATGTAGTACCCACTCATCGCATAACGGCGCGTCACCGGACAAACCTACCTATAATCGGAGTGTCAGCTCGTGAATGCATTTCGTCTACCTATCCTTGAACCCTCCCACCATCGGTTCTCGCTAAAAAGTTAGTTGTAGAGTACTTCTTTCAGTCTTAGCTATTAGTAATAATCTATATTGAGATATGTAAATATTGTATCAATTATCCTATAGAATGTCAATGAGAACAAGAAAATCCTCATCTCTCAATATATCCAAATAGCCTATTAAACATGCATATTCTGGATATAGAATTTAAAAGATGAGGAATTCTATAATGAAAATATTTTACTACGCTTATCACTAATGCCAATATCATTTATAAAAGTATACTTACAAATAATAATTGAAACATTAGTTATTAACTATTAAGCGTTTTCTAATTTTTCTTGATCATCATGTTTACGGCAAATACCTGCAAAGATAGAGCCTGTAAAGTTATGGATGATAGAGAACACTGCACCTGCTACTGCTGCTTGAGGTGTAAAGTGTTTAAGTGCTAAAGACACGGATAATGCAGAGTTTTGCATTGCCACTTCAATTTGCATAGCACGACGAGAGGAAATATCGATGCTAAGTGCCTTACAAATGAAGTAAGTTACTACGTAACCACTCACATTTTGTACCAAGCATGCTACGAAGATGATGAAACCAGTTTCAGCAATTTGTTTTTGGTTTACTGCAGTTACAGCAGCCAAGATTAACAATACTGCAATAGCCGCAATTGTTGGGCATACATCTTTAACTGGTTCAATCTTAGAACCGATGAAGTAATTCAATACGATACCTAAGATAATTGGTACCAATACGATTTTTACGATAGAAATAAACATCGGCATAAATTGAATTTCAATGGAAGATGTAGCACCTGCATAGAGTACAACGAATAAAGGTGTCAAAATTGGAGCCAATAATGTAGAAACAGTCGTTGCAGATACAGATAAAGGAACATTACCATTAGCAAGGAAAGTCATAACATTAGAAGCTGTACCACCAGGACATGCACCTAACAAGATGAAGCCGATACCAATTTCCGGAGGGAAATTGAAGATTAAGGCTACCAAGAAACCTGCCAATGGCATCCATAAGAATTGAATAACAGATACAAGAATAACCTTCATTGGTTGCTTAAATACATCAAGGAAAACTTGAGCCGTTAATGTTAACCCCATGGCAAACATAACAAATTGAAGCATGTACGCAATGTACGGCGTCATCCAAGAAAATACAGTTGGTAATAAATACGCTAACACTGCCATCAATAGTACAATCCAGGAAAGATAGCTATTGAATAAGTGATTAAGAGAACGAATAATACTCATAAAAGCACTCACTTTCATAATAAATAAAAATAAAAGACGCCGATTATTATAGCATTTCTATTGAATAATCTCAATATACATAAAAAAGCTCCCATAACCTCAGCTATGAGAGCTTTTATATTAGCTTCTATTACTATTTTGTTAAAGCGCTAACATTGTCTAAGCGATGTAAGCATTTTTCTTTACCAAGTAATGTAACGATATTATTCAAATCTGGACCATGCATTTGACCTGTTAAAGCCACACGGATTGGCATGAATACGAATTTACCTTTCAAAGCAGTTTCTTTCATAACAGCTTTAATCGTTGCTTTTACAACGTCAGGTGTAATTTCATCAAGTTCTGCCAATGCATTACGGAATGCACCAAGAACTGTTGGTGCTGTTTCTTCATTCAATACAGCACGCAATTCCTCTTCATGACCTTCTTCAAGGAATACTGTTTCGCCCATGAACATACCTACATGATCCTTAATTTGAGCACCATAACTAATATGGTCGCGGAATGTGGAGCATAGCAATGTCAACCAATCAATATCCGCTTGATTTAAACTATCTGGAGCCAAACCAACCTCTTTCAAATGAGGCAAGCAAAGATGGAATAATTCTTCATCACTCAAGTTTTTCATGTAGTGGAAGTTAATATGATTCAATTTATCAATGTCGAATACGGCAGGGTTCTTAGCTACACGGTCCATGGAAAAGGCTTGAATCAATTCGTCTTGTGTGAAGAACTCTTCTTCCCCTTCTGGAGCCCAACCTAGAAGCGCTAAGAAGTTTACAAGTGCTTCTGGCAAATAGCCTAATTGTTTGTATTGTTCAACAGAAGTAGCACCATGACGTTTGGACATTTTCTTGTAATCTTTACCAAGAATCAAGGAAATGTGGCCAAACTTAGGTACTTCCCAACCTAAAGCTTCATAAATTGCCATTTGACGTGGTGTATTAGATAAATGTTCCTCTGCACGAATAACGTGAGTAATACCCATCATATGATCGTCCATTACTACTGCAAAGTTATATACAGGAATACCATCGGATTTAACGATAACGAAGTCACCTACACCGTTGGATTCAAAGGATACATGACCGCGCACCATATCGTCGAAAGCATATGTTTTATTTAAAGGAACGCGTAAGCGAATTGTTGGTTTACGACCTTCTGCAATATATTTAGCCTTAGTTTCTTCGTCTAAGTGTTGGCAATGACCATTATATTTAGGTGTTTCGCCACGATCCATTTGTTCTTGACGAACCGCATCTAATTCTTCTGGTGTGCAGTAGCACTCATAAGCTTTGCCTTCGTCTAATAAGCGTTGTGTTACCTCTTTATATAAATCAAGACGTTCTGTTTGACGGTAAGGGCCATTGTCGCCGCCTACGTCGATACCTTCATCCCAGTTCATGCCAAGCCATTGTAAGGAAGCTTTGATATTTTCTTCACTTTCACGTGTGGAGCGAGCCAAATCTGTATCTTCAATGCGCAATACAAATGTGCCTTTTTCCTTACGTGCTAATAGCCAGTTAAACAAAGCAGAACGAGCACCACCAATGTGGAATGGACCCGTAGGGCTTGGAGCAAAACGAACTTTCATGGAACTCATGATTAAATCTCTCCTTCATATACAGAAACGACAGCTTGTGCAGCAATGCCTTCACGGCGCCCAATGGCACCTAGCATTTCATTTGTTGTCGCTTTAATACTAATACGTTCTAATGGTATTTCCAAAACAGATTGTAAATTCGCCTTCATCGCATCGATGTGCGGCTTCAATTTAGGTGTCTCTGAAATAACCATAATATCTATATTATAGGCTTGTAACCCACGTTCTTTCAATAAGGAATTAACCTTTTCTAGTAAAAGCATACTAGAAATCCCTTTATATTGGTCATCTTCAGGCGGGAAATAATATCCAATATCTCGTAAACCTGCAGCACCTAGCATGGCATCCATCAATGCATGAATGAGAACATCCGCATCGGAATGACCATCAGGACCGAGTTCAGATTCGATATGAACACCGCCAAGAATACAAGGGCGACCTGCTTTTAATTGATGAATATCATAACCAAATCCAACGCGCATACGTGTATCCTCAATTCCTAAATATCGTTTAGCTACTGCAATATCATTCGGTGTTGTTACCTTTATATTACAATAGTCTCCTTCAACTATATGTACAGGCTTTCCTACATACTCTACTAAAGATACATCATCTGTGCCAAGATACTTTGTTTCATAAGCCGCATGATGAGCCTCTACAAATAAGTCTTTTTGAAAGCCTTGTGGCGTTTGAATTTGATATAACTCACTACGCTGTAATGTTTCCAAAACATTATGATCTGTATCAACTCGTTTAATGGTATCTGTAGCCGGAACCCCTACAGTAGCTGCACCATAGAGATTAGCCGCCTCAGCTACATCACTAAACATGTTAGTAGAAGCCAACGGTCGCGCCCCATCATGAACAAGAACTATATTGGTATCTTCTGATACAGCCTTGAGACCGCATGCCACAGAATCTTGCCGTTCTTTTCCACCCAGTACGATGTGAACTGGAACAGTTAAATCCAACTCTTGAATATGTTTTGTCATATATTCTTGTTCACCATCGGCTACAACAAGAATAATCTCATTTAAACCTTCAACCTTTGCTACATTTTGTAGTGTACGCTGAATGATAGAGAATCTCCCTAAAGGGATAAATATCTTATTTTCTTTATATCCCATGCGGCGCCCTGCACCAGCGGCGAGAACAATACAACTAATTACCTTGTCCATTTTGTCCTCCATCTACACGAGCAAAGATCATGCGACCTGCACTCGTTTGTAATATGGATGTAACCATAACCTCTACAGTTTGGCCCACATAAGGTTTACCATCTTCCACAACAATCATTGTACCATCGTCAAGATACGCAACACCTTGATGTACTTCCTTACCTTCTTTCATAATTTGCACGCGAATCCATTCACCTGCAATGAGGGCTGGTTTAAGTACATTAGCGAGCTCATTAAGATTGAGTACTTCAATACCTTGTACACGAGCAACCTTATTTAAGTTGAAATCATTAGTCATCAACTTCCATTGCTTGTCTAAAGCGAGGCGCATCAATTTAGAATCAACTTCTGTAAGATCATCGTAATCATCTTCCACTACTTCAATAGCTACCTTATTAGCATCTTGCATCTCTTTCAAAATATCGAGACCACGACGACCACGATTTCGTTTTGTAGCATCTGCAGAATCAGAAATAATTTGTAACTCATTCAATACAAAGAGCGGTACCATTAGAGGTCCTTCAATGAAGCCTGTATTACATAGCTCCTTAATACGTCCATCAATAATAACGGATGTATCTAATAGTTTTGGAGTACTCGTCGTTTTATCAGATTTATGAGTGGAGAACATTTTAAAACGACTAGTCTTTTTATTACTATCTCCGCCCCATTGTTGTACATAATTATTGTACATTTCAGGGCCCTTGCGAGCCATGATTTTAAGGCCACTATATCCAAAGATAGCACTTAAAATAATAGGAATGTAAGGTCCTATAATAGGTACTTGATTGAATGCAACACCAATTAAATTTGCAATAATAAGACCGAATAATAAACCGATGGTGCCTGCAATCAATTCTTGATTTGGAATATGAGTGAGAATACGTTCTAATCGTTTAGCAATCACTAAACCTTGTTTTAAAATGAATGAAGAAATTAAATAACCAATAATAACGCCAATTAAAGTACCAAGAATTAATACTGAAATACGTGCAATGGTCAATGACATATCCCCAAAGGACTCGAATTGAGAGACCAAATATGGGTCGATAATAGGTGCTAAGCTATCCATTCCAACATAGGCCGCTGTACCCACAAGAATGGCTATTACATAGCGCAATATCCGATAAATCATCAAATCACCTCCTAATTAAGAAAATACCAGTTGCATTGCTTCTTGAATAGATTTAACGCCTCTAATTTTGATAGAACTATCATTATCCTTAATCTGCTTATAATTGCCTTCAGGAATAATAAACTTTTTAAAGCCTAATTTTTTAGCTTCATTAATACGTTGTTCAATACGTGGAATGCTACGAACATTACCAGTTAAGCCAACCTCGCCTAAGATGACCATATCCGTAGGAACGATGCGATTTTTTAAATTAGATACGATAGCAACAGCCATGGACAAGTCACAAGCTGGTTCGTTCACCTTGAGACCACCAATAACGTTAACGTACACGTCCTTATTACCTAATGTAAAACCACAGCGTTTTTCTAGTACTGCCAATAGCACAATTAGACGATTTAAATCATACCCTATGGCAGTCCGTCGTGGCATGCCAAAAGCAGTTGTAACAACAAGGCTTTGTACCTCTACAAGAATAGGACGAACACCTTCAAGGTAAATCATAACAGCGCTACCGCTTTCCTCATCCGACCGTTCTGCCAATAACGAAGCAGAAGGGTTAGAGAGTTCTTGTAAACCTTCCTCAACCATGGCAAAGATACCTGTTTCAGATGTGGATCCAAAGCGATTCTTAATTGAGCGCAAAATACGGAATTGGTAAGACCGTTCGCCTTCAAAGTAAAGCACTACATCCACCATATGTTCTAACATACGAGGCCCTGCAATATTGCCTTCCTTAGTAACATGTCCAATGATTACCGTTGAAATATTTCGTTCTTTACAGAAGCGAAGGAGGCGCGATGTACATTCTCGCACTTGGCTAACACTACCTGGAGCAGCATCGATATCTCCAGTATACATAGTTTGAATAGAGTCGATAACTAACAAAGAAGGCGTCATTGCATCAGCTTGCTCTAAGATATGATCTAAATCTGTATCAGCAATAACTTGTAGTCGCTCACTATTGATATGAAGTCGTTCTGCCCGAAGCTTAAGCTGTAATTGAGACTCTTCTCCAGATGCATATAGTACAGTACCTACCGTATCAGCCACCTTTTGAGATACTTGAAGAAGTAGTGTAGACTTGCCTATACCAGGATCACCACCTAAGAGCATAAGGGCCCCAGGAACAATCCCACCACCTAATACGCGGTCGATTTCACCAAAGGTTGTAGAGACACGAGCGATAGATGAAATTTCAATATCTGGTAAAGCTGTTGGTTTTGTTGTTTGATTTCCCACACCTCGTGAAGGTGTGCGGCTATGTTTAGTTTCTTTAATAATCTCTTCAACTAATGTATTCCATTCACCACATTGTGGACAACGCCCCATCCACTTAGAAGACTCCGCTCCACAATTTTGACAGAAGAATACTGATTTTGCTTTTGCCATAATACCTCAAAACTTTTATAAAAGATAAAAAAGGCCATGAATGATAACCATTCATGACCTTTTATGCATAATTTTACTACATGGTTACTATCATTATTCTATAGTATACCATTTAAGCCATATAATTTATATGAAAGGTAGTCATTAACTATTAATTTTGTATTTATATTAAATCGTTACAACAATATCATTATCCTTTGCATTAGCTTTAATAGTTTTTCCTGCTATCGCCTCTCCTTTCAAAATAAGATCGGATACAGGGTCCTCAATTAAGCGTTGAATAGCGCGTTTTAAAGGCCGAGCCCCCATAGTAAAATCGGAACCTTCTTTAACGAGCAATTTCATAGCCTCAGGTGTAATTTCTAAATGTAAATCACGTTCTCCAAGACGTTTTATTACATCACTCATCAAAATTGTTACAATTTTTGTTAAGTCCTCTTCAGTTAATGGATGGAATACAATCATCTCATCAATGCGATTTAAAAACTCTGGTCTGAAGTGACGTTTTACTGCATCCAGAACAGATTTCTTAGCCTCTTTAAAATCTATTTTTTTAGAATCATTAGAATGAGATTCTGCTTTTTTTGGTGCCAAGAAGCCTAGTTCTGTAGAGTTCTTATGTAATGCTTTAGCACCTAAGTTACTAGTCATGATAATAACCGTATTTCTAAAGTCTACGGTTCTCCCTTGACTATCTGTAAGACGTCCATCATCAAGAACTTGTAATAGGATATTAAAGAAATCTGCATGAGCCTTTTCTACTTCATCAAGTAAAATAACGCTATATGGTTTACGACGAACTGCATCAGTAAGTTGACCGCCCTCTTCATATCCTACATATCCAGGAGGGGCCCCAACTAGACGAGAAACAGTATGCTTTTCCATATATTCAGACATATCAAGTCGAATCATTGCAGATTCATCGCCGAACAAGGAAGATGCAAGAGCTCTTGCTAATTCAGTTTTACCAACCCCTGTTGGTCCAAGGAATAAGAATGAACCAATAGGACGTTTTGGATCCTTTAATCCAGCCCTTGCACGGCGCACAGCTTTCGCTACAGCTGTAACAGCATCATCTTGACCGATAACGCGTTTATGTAGCTCATCTTCTAAATGAAGCAAGGTTTCAGATTCTTCTTCTGCTATTTTAGCCACCGGAATACCCGTCCACTGAGCTACTACTGCAGCAATATCTTCTTCTGTAACTATTAGTTTTTGATCACTTTCCTCTTTAGCTACAGCTTTTTTATCGTCAATCTCTTTAACGAGAGCTTGCTCTTCATCACGAAGCTTAGCTGCTTTTTCAAAATCTTGAGATGTAACAGCAGCTTCCTTTTCCTTCTTTACCGTATTAAGTCGCTCTTCTAAAGCCTTAACATCTGGGGCTGCAGAAAAGACTTTCATACGCACCTTAGATGCAGCTTCATCAACCACATCGATAGCCTTATCAGGCAAAAATCGATCTGTAATATATCGACTAGATAAGGTAACAGCAGCTTTTAATGCTTCATCTGTAATTTTAGCCTTATGGAAAGCCTCATAGCGATCTCGCAACCCCATCAAGATTTCAAGAGCATCCTCTTCATTAGGTTCCCCTACTTGAACAGGTTGGAAACGACGCTCTAAGGCAGCATCTTTTTCAATATGCTTTTTATATTCATCAAGTGTCGTAGCGCCAATAACTTGGAATTCACCGCGTGCCAAAGCTGGTTTCAAGATGTTTGCCGCATCCATTGCACCTTCAGTAGCTCCTGCGCCAACCAATGTATGAATTTCATCAATAAAGATAATCATATCATCATGTTGTTGCACTTCATCGATTGCTTTTTTCAAGCGTTCTTCAAATTCACCACGGTATTTTGCACCAGCTAACATGGAGCTAATACTAAGAGAAATAATGCGTTTGTTGCGCAAAATTTCTGGCACATTGCCATTAACGATACGTTGTGCCAATCCTTCAGCAATAGCGGTTTTACCTACACCAGGTTCACCGATAAGAACTGGGTTATTTTTAGTTCTACGGCTAAGAATTTGGATAACACGTTGAATTTCCGTATCACGACCAATGACAGGATCAATTTTACCTTGTTTTGCAGACTCATTTAGGTCCGTTGCGAAATCAGCTAAATCACCTAGATCACCATTATGACTCGCACTCTCTTGCCCATTATCAGCGCCATTTGTATTAGAGCCAAGGATGTGACGAATTGCTTCTACTATATCGTCGGTACGAATATTCATAGCCCTTAGAATTCCAACTGCAACGCCACCACCGTCGCTGAGTAATCCTAAGAGAATATGCTCAGTACCAACGTAATTATGATTCATGCGATTAGCAACTTGAATAGCTAACTCAAGTACATGCTTAACGCGAGGTGTCATATATATGGAGGTTGCTTTTTTATTACCGCGACCAACTTGTTCTTCTACAGCTTCAAAAATATCTTCTGTAACAATACCAAGCTCTTCTAAAGCCTTAGCGGCAACACCATTTTTAACCTTTGTAAGGCCGATGAGTACATGTTCAGTGCCTACATAGTCATGCCCTAGTTCTAGCGCTGCTTCTTGAGCAAAGGAAAGGACACGCTGTGCATCATCTGTAAATCGTTGCATCATAATATCACCTCATCTATCTATGTAAATTGTAATTATTTCTCTTCAAATATATGTAAACAATGGTAGACTATACCATTGGAATAGCTATTAACTAAACAAACAAATTTATAGTCAACTTGAATTTATCTTATTTACTCTAACCAAGTCGGAATAGAGCCTTCAATTCTCAATACATAGTTATAAAATGATTATATGTGAATTTAGTTTTTGTAAATTTATATTAATGTGAAAGCTTTTGACGAATTACCTTTGCCCTATAGCTATCACGTTCGATATCTGTTAGATTATCATTTCCTGCGTACTTTGAAAGAAAATTAGGTCTAGTTATGGCAATTAACTCATTAAATGAATCCTTCCCCCAGGAAGGTAAAATCTCTAAATCAACGCCTAATTGGATATCGCTAAGCTTTGTTAAGGCCTCTTTACCATTTACACGACGCGCATATTGTAAAACGCCAAACGAGCGCCATAATACATCTTCCAAACCTTCTTTATCATTATGTAATAAGGATTGTCGAGATTTTCTCTCTTCTGCAATGATACCTTCTACAATCTTCGTCAATTGCTCGATGGTATCCTCTTCACTGACACCCATAGTACGTTGATTAGAAATTTGGTAAATATTTCCTAACGCTTCAGAGCCTTCCCCATATAATCCACGTACAGAATAACCTAATTGAATAATACTACGAATAAGGCGTGTAATTCGTCCAGATATGGTCAACGCTGGCAAATGTAACATTACAGATGCCCTCAAACCTGTGCCTACATTAGTAGGACAAGCCGTTAAATAACCAAACCGTTCATCAAACGCATAGGGATATTTTGCTTCAATTGCCTTATCTATTTTTTGAGCATGTTCATAAGCTTCCTGTAATCGTAATCCTGAAACCATAGATTGAATCCGCAAATGGTCTTCTTCATTCACCATAATTACAATAGATGCATCATCAGATACTACTAAATTACGATATGGCAGTTTTTCCTCCAATGCAGGACTCATTAAATGTTTTTCTACTAATATAGCTCGCTCACGCTCACTTAATTGCTCAAGATTAATATTGGAGTATTGATGCCCATCTGCTTCTTTTAAAGGTTGAAGCAAACCTCTAGAAATAGTATTTACCTTTTCTAAAGATGACTTATCATTACGATTTGTAAACAATATTCCATCAAAATTGCGTGCTAATCGGATTCGACTAGATATGACAATATGATCGGTTGCATCCGTATCGTGTTGTAGCCATGGGCTTAAAGGAGAATCTAATATAGTATCTAACATAATAAGAACCTCCTACTCTTTATCGCCACCAATGATGGCTTCTAATTCTTTTATTTTATCTCTTAAAATGGCTGCATCCTCGAAGTTCTCTGCTTGAATTGCTGAGTCTAATTGATGACGCAACCGCTTTAGTTCATACTTGGCTTTAAATACATTATGACCATGGCTAGGAACAGTTCCTTCATATTCAGAACTACCTTGTAATCGTTGTAATAACGGTTTTATTTCACTAGCAAAGGTTTCATAGCATCTATCACAACCAAACTTCCCTACACGATTAAACTCATCATAAGTAATACCACATTGAGGGCAACGTTTAGACTGATGTGATTTTAATAAACTATCAGGATAGACCATATTCTTAAAGAAATCATTGGTAAAGAAGCTATCATCCCACATATCATTCATAAAGGAACTATAAGGAGATAATTTTCCCTCCTGCTGTAATGCAGTGGCACAAGTATTGCACAAATGTTGTTCCGTCTTCTGATTATTTACAATATTTGTCATATGGATAGTAGCTTCATTTTTATGGCAATGATCACATATCACTGATCATCACTCCTTCCGTAGTGTATCCACCATTGTTGCGTAGAGCTGACGAATTGCATCATTACGATGTTCAATGTCGGTATTCTCAATTAATGTATCAAAGGAATTATGCATTAATTGAGCTTCACGACGAGTAATCTTTTCAGCCTGTAGTAATTGGAACAAGGATTGGTCTACATCTTTAATATCAATCAATCGATCTACTGTATTTTGACCTTCATAAATACGATAGGTTGTTACAGCTGGTAGTGAATCGGAGCTTTCTGGATTTAATTTAGTAATTCGAATATATCCGCCTAGCCCACGTCTTGATTCAACATCAAAGCCGCGTTCATTAGAAAATCGTGTACTTAGTACATAACTAATTTGCGATGGTGCACAATCTAATTCATCGGCTAATTCGTTACGTTTTAAAATTAATTTCTCTTGTTCTTCACGCATACGATCTAATATAAACTTTTCTATTTTATCAGCTATCATACTCATAAAAAACACCTCTTTAACATTTTATTTAATATATTTTTGACTATTTGCTTTTTACATATATCTATTATATTTGACTTTTTGACTTTAGTCAATATAAAGGTCAAATTTCTATACTATTTTTTTGACCTTTTAATACATTCTCCTTTGATTGGACTTAATCATAAATTCTAGGTATAATAAATGAGATATATTTTTATGAAAGAAGGTGTTGTTATGGCAGAAGCATTAGGACAAGAACTGTTAATTGATTTATATTCCTGCGATGAAGATGCAATCTCATCCGCTACAGCTGTACAAGAAAGTGTAGCAACTGCATTTGATTTAGCTGACCTTGATGTTGATGAAATCAGTTGTCAAGTTATGGACGAGGAGATCGCCCTCCTATCTGTTGCACCAGGCTTTCACTTTACATTGCACACATATCCTGCTCTAGGCTATGTGGCTGTTGATTTGTATTCTTTTGAGCAATCCTTACCGCTTACATTGATTATGAAAGCATTACGTAAATCTTTTAGAGCTGAAAAGGTAAAAGCAACAAGTGTACAACGTGGCGACTTTGGTAACGAACGTGATATGAAGCCACGTCGCAAAACTAAGATTACTACACTTGGTCGTGTTTCTCGTACACGTATCCAACTCAAACAAACAGGCGGCAAGTTGAAAAAACAAAGTGCTAAGGTTATCAAAACATTAGCTAAAAAAAGCGGCCTAAAAAAATAACACAAAAGGACTAACCTATAGGTTAGTCCTTTTGTAGATAGATGCCAAAGGGCTAGAGGAAATTCCTCTAGCCCTTTTAAGGTTGATATTTTATTTATAATAGCTTATCTACGAACCATCATTTCTTCAAGGTCAAGAACATCAGCAATTTCATCAACATCATCACAAATGTATTCTGCATCAGCTTCTTTTAGTTCAGCTTCTGTACCATAACCATAAGTAACACCAATAGAGATACAGCCAAGTTCATTAGCTGCCTCTACATCATACTTGCGATCCCCAACCATAAATGCCAAGCGACGACCGTTATCATCGGTCAATGGGTTACCACAAAGGGTAAGAGCCTTTTCAAGAATCTCTTTCTTATGCAATAAACCAGCCTCGTAATTTGCACCTACAATGACATCAAAGTATGGTGACAATTCAAAGTGGTCTAGAATATCTTTAGCATAATGTTCTGGTTTTGCAGTCGCTACAGCTATAGTATATTGTTCAGTTTTACATTTGGCTAATAAGTCTACAATATTCGGATATACTTTATTTTCAAATTTACCGATGGTACCATACCGTTCACGGAATTTAAAGTATGTTTCTTCCGCTTGCTCAAAGGTCATACCACAATGTTCTTGGAACGCATCTACCAATGGTGGTCCTAAGAATAATTGTAATGTTTCTTCATCAGGTACATCATAACCAAAATGTTCCAATGCAAATTTAATGCTTTTAAGAATACCTTCTTGAGAATCCGTTAAAGTTCCATCTAAATCAAATAATATAGTTTTCTTCATATTATTTCTTTAAAGCCTCTTTCAATGTATGCCATGCAAGAACTGCACATTTAACACGTGCTGGCATGTTAGAAATATTTTGTAATGCCATAGCATCTTCTAATTCTTCTAACTCATTTTCATCGGTAATCTCTTTTTTGATCATGCCTAAGAAAATTTCTACCAAACGAAGAGCTTCCTCAACGGATTTGCCCTTGATGATATCAATCATCATAGATGCAGATGCTTGGCTAATAGCACAACCAGAACCTGTGTATGCAGCATCTTTAATAATGCCATCTTCCACATTGAGTTGCAATGTTAGGTCATCACCACAACTTGGGTTATGGCCATGCTCAGAATTTGTAAAATGAGCTAATTCATGTTTATTACGCTTATCTTGGTTATGTTCCAAAATAAGTTCCGTATATAATTGATCCATTTCCATTGATGGTAAATCTCCTAATCTTTAAAACCCATTACTGAACGAACTGTCTTTAATACTTCAAGGAAAGCATCTAAATCTTCCTTACGAGTATATAGGTACATACTTAGACGAGTGGATGCAGATACGTTGTAAAATGCACCTAATGGTTGTGCACAGTGGTGACCAGAACGAACACAAATGCCCTTAGAATCTAAAATTGTAGCTACATCATGAGGATGTACATCATCTACTGTAAATGCAATTACGCCATGTTTTTCCTTAGGATTTTGGGAGCCAATTACGTGAACATGTGGCAATGCAACAATCTTAGGAAGAATATATGCTACTAGTTCCTCTTCATAAGCTTCAATAGCTTCCATGCCAAAAGATTCTAAATAATCAATAGCTGCATGCAAGGAAACGGCACCATCAGCATTTGGAGTACCAGCTTCGAACTTGTATGGAAGCTCATTGAATGTAGCAGTTTGTTCTTTTACATATTCAATCATGTCCCCACCCAATAAGAATGGAGGCATAGCTTCTAATAATTCACGTTTACCATAGAGTACACCAATACCTTGGGATGCACACATTTTATGGCCAGAGAATACGAAGAAATCGCAATCTAATGCTTGAACGTCGATTTTTTTATGAGGTGTAGATTGAGCACCATCTAGAACTACTACAGCACCTACGGAATGTGCTTTTTCAGTTAATTCTTTAACAGGGAACTCCATCCCAAGCACGTTACTAACATGAGCAAAAGCGACGATTTTAGTATTTTCATCAATTTTATTGATTTCACCGTCTTTTAAATGACCATGTTCATCAAGGTACATATATTCTAAGGTTGCCCCTGTTTGTTCTGCTACATATTGCCATGTTACAAGATTCGCATGATGTTCAGCAACAGTAATGACAATCTTGTCACCTTTTTTCACATTATGAAGACCATAGCTGTGGGCAATCAAGTTCATAGATTCCGTACTATTACGTGTAAACACGACTTCTTCACGTTCGCGAGCATTGATAAATTCAACTACGCGATCCCGTGCATTTTCATAGTCTTCAGATGCTTCAATAGCCAAAATATGAGAACCACGATGAGGATTACCATTACGTTGTGTCATATGTTCCACAACACGGTCAATTACGGACTGTGGAATTTGTGCAGTAGCACCGCTATCTAAATAGATAACACGGTGCCCATTATGCTCTTTATGTAATATAGGAAAGTCTTTGTATGCTTCTGCAATTGGTCTCATAAAAACGCCTCTTTAAATTTTATTACGTACAGCTGCTAATGCTGCTTCTTCAATCGTTTCATCACCAATGCGATCAATAATAGGTCGAATCATAGATTCAACAATAATATGTTTTGCTTCTACTTCACTAAAGCCACGGCTCATGATGTAGAACAATTTATTATGATCAATTTGGCCTGCACTTGCTGCATGGTTACCAACTACATTATCTTCTTTACACAATAATAGTGGCAAAGAAATAGATTTTACAGTAGGGTCTAACAACAAGCAAGTATCTTCTTCCGCGCCCTCAGCTGCAGTTGCACCATGAAGAAAATCAAGAGTACCACGGAAGGATTTTTTAGAATTACCGCTAAGAGCACCTAAGGTATGAATATCACTGTAGGATTTTTTGCCACCATGACTCATAACCATAGAAATATCAAATTTTTGCTCTTTATTACCAAGATAAGCAATATCATGAATCATACGAGATTCTTGACCTACTAAATCATGATAGTAATTCAAGATGTTTTCACTACCACCAATTTCAATATTGATGTATTCTACATCTGCTTTATCTTCTAACTTAGTGTATCGATGCTCGATATGTTGTACATGTTCAGGTAAAAGATTTACCTTTTTCACTACAACTTTACCGGCTTCTTTAACATCGTATTCGTTTAAATAGCTAACATTTGTCAATGCATCGCCAGAACCAGTTACATAGAATTGTACTTCTAATTCTGCACCTTCACCAACGATAAATTGGAAACGGTTTGCCACGCGAGCATTAGCATCAATGCGGATACCTACAACTTCTTTTGTTTTAGCAGGTACATTGATGGCATAGCCTTCTGCTTTTTCCACTAATAGTTGAACAGCTTCTTTATTAGCACCTTCATAATTACCATCTAGCAATGCTGCGCCAGCAGGTAATGGTGAAAGTATATTTTGATTCGCTTCTACAGCGATGGATTGTACCGCTGCATCTTCTCCAGCTAGAGAGCTTACAGTATGATTAACGCGTAACCATCTGAATGTCGGTCTAGGGAGTTCATTAAATAGTAATTCGCTCATAATTCCTCCTTAACCGATAGAACCTTCTAATTCAAGATTGATTAGATTGTTCATTTCTACTGCATATTCAAGTGGCAATTCTTTAGAGATCGGCTCTACGAAACCACGAACAAGCATAGCACGAGCTTCTTCTTCGCTGATACCACGAGTCATGAGGTAGAAAATTGCTTCATCGGAAATACGACCGATTTTAGCTTCATGACCTAAATCCACATTATCGTTTTCTACGATAATTGCTGGGATTGTATCAGATTGAGACTCAGCATCAAGCATCAAGGATTCACAAGAAACTGTTGCTTTGGAATGTTCCGCTTTAGGACCAATTTTCAAAAGGCCACGGTAAATTGCAGCGCCACCGGATTTAGAGATGGATTTAGAGTTTACATTACTTGTTGTATATGGTGCATTATGTACCACTTTACAACCTGTATCGAGGAATTGTCCTTCACCAGCGAATGTTACACCTGTAAATTCAGCATGTGCACCTTCACCGTTAAGAATACTCATTGGATACAAGCAAGAAACTTTGGAACCAAAGGAGCCTGATACCCATTCGATTGTACCATTTTTACCTACTACACAACGTTTTGTGTTAAGGTTGTACATGTTCTTGGACCAGTTTTCAATTGTAGAGTAACGCAATGTAGCATTGTCTTTAACGAACAATTCAACAGCGCCGGCATGAAGGTTAGATACATCATACTTAGGAGCAGAGCAACCTTCGATAAAGTGCAATTTAGCACCTTCTTCTACAATGATCATAGTATGTTCAAACTGACCAGCACCTGGTGCATTCAAGCGAAAGTAAGATTGCAATGGAATCTCTACTTGTACGCCTGCTGGAACGTATACGAAGGAACCGCCAGACCAAACTGCACCATGAAGAGCCGCCCATTTATGGTCTGTAGGTGGAATCAATGTCATCCAGTATTTTTTTACGATTTCTTCATGCTCATGTAATGCTGTTTCAATATCAGTATAGATAACACCTTGTTTAACAAGATCTTCTTGAATACTGTGGTAAACAACTTCAGAGTCATATTGCGCACCAACACCAGCAAGAGATGTTTTTTCCGCTTCTGGAATACCTAAGCGGTCAAAAGTGCTTTTAATTTCTTCTGGAACTTCGTCCCAGTTTTCTTTCATATCTACTTTAGGCTTAACATAAGTATGGATATTAGCCATATCTAAGCCAGAAATATCAGGAATCCAGTTTGGAATCCCCATACGATTGTAGATTTCTAAAGATTTCAAACGGAAGTCAAGCATCCATTCAGGTTCATTTTTATTAGACCAAATTTCACGGATAATATCTTCTGTTAAACCGGCATCAGAAATATAAGAATATTCAAAGTCATTCTTAATATCATAGACACCACGGTCCATATCCGCGACTTGGGTTTTCTTTCTTTCTTCCATTGTGCCTCCTATGCTAATGCTTTGTATGCGTCGTAACCTTTTTCTTCGATTTCACGTACAAGAGAAGCATCACCAGTTTTAACGATCTTACCGTTGATCAATACATGAACATAGTCAGGTTTTAATTTTTGCAAGATTTGGTTGTGGTGAGTGATGATCAATACAGCATTGTCTTCGTTGTGGAAACGTTGTACGCCTTCGGATACGATACGAACTGCGTCTACGTCAAGACCGGAGTCAGTTTCATCAAGAATAGCCAATTTAGGATTCAAAATGGACATTTGAAGAATTTCATTTTTCTTGCGTTCACCACCGGAGAAACCTTCATTTACATAACGTTGTGCATAGGACAAATCAAAGGATAATTCATCCATTTTTTCTTTCAATTCTTTTTTGAAGGATAAGGCACGTACATTTTCGCCAGTAATTGTAGATTTTGCTGTACGAATAAAGTTTTCTACAGTGATACCAGGAATAGAAATTGGGTTTTGGAAGGACATGAAAATACCAGCTTTTGCACGATCGTTTACTGCATCTTCTGTAATATCTTTACCATCAAAAATAATGGAGCCGCTGTCTACAGTATATGTAGAGTTACCCATGATAGCATTAGCAAGTGTAGACTTACCTGCACCATTTGTGCCCATTACAACGTGAATTTCACCTTTATTAATTGTTAAGTTGATACCTTTCAAGATTTGTTTATCTTCAACGGATACCTTTAAATCTTTTATCTGAAGTAATTCAGCCAAAATATTCACTCCTTTTTATTATGTATCCTCAAT
The DNA here is from genome assembly GCA_902478055.1 of uncultured Veillonella sp. Taxonomy (GTDB): domain Bacteria; phylum Bacillota; class Negativicutes; order Veillonellales; family Veillonellaceae; genus Veillonella. Next base: position 56,177 of record CABSJL010000007.1, read on the forward strand.
ATCGAGGCATACAATCGTTATATGTAAAACGTATATACTGACACATATAAAAAGGCGGTACGCACTAACGTGAATACCGCCGTAATTCTCGCCAACTTAGCAAGTATGTGCATAACAATCTACACTCATTATACATTCTTATCTAAATGATAGCAAGATATTCCTACTAAAATATACAGGAATTAAAAGAATATCATATATTACATATATTGATAGGCTTTTAATAATATTCATTCTCATCCTATTCGATTCTCAATATTAAATTATAGGTTGGAGAAATCGAGAGTGCCAAACAAATCATCATATGTTTCAGCACGACGAATTTGTGTAACAGAGCCATCTTTATGTAATAACAACTCAGCAGAACGCAATTTACCATTATAGTTAAAGCCCATGGAGTGACCATGTGCACCAGCATCGTGAATGATGATACGATCGCCAATATCAATTTTTGGCAACTCACGTTGAATAGCAAATTTATCATTATTTTCACATAAAGAACCTGTTACATCATATACATGGTCCTTAGGCGCATTCTCTTTGCCCATAACAGTAATATGGTGATAAGAGCCATATAATGCTGGACGCATAAGATTTGCCATACAAGAATCAAGACCAATATAATGACGATAAATATCTTTTTTATGAATCGCTGTAGAAACAAGGTAACCGAATGGACCTGTAACCATACGACCACATTCATAAGCTAATGCCACATCACCAAGGCCGTTAGCTAGTAAAATTCTATTATAAGCTTCTTCTACGCCCTTGCTAAGCGCTTTGAAATCTACAGGTGTTTGTTCTGGTTTATAAGCAACACCTACGCCACCACCAAGATCGATAAACTCAACACTGATGCCCAGTTCATTTTTGATATCTACAGCAAGATTGAAGCAAAGTTCAGCAGTGCCGACTAAGCCATCGATATCAAGCTCATTAGAAACAACCATTGTATGGATACCAAAGTGTTTTACACCTTTTGCTTGTAGTTGTTTGTATGCTTCAAAAATTTGTTCACGAGTCATACCGTATTTAGCTTCTTCAGGAAGACCAATAATTGTATTGCCCCCTTCTTTTAAGGAGCCTGGGTTATAACGAACGCAGAACGTATCAGGCAAAGAACCATGATTTTTTTCTAAATATTCAATATGAGTAATATCATCTAGGTTGATAATAGCACCCATTTCTAGTGCTTTTTTATATTCCACATATGGTGTGTCATTAGATGTGAACATAATGTCATGACCTGTAATGCCCACTTTTTCGCATAGCATCAACTCTGCCAAGGAAGAGCAGTCTGCACCTACCCCAAGTTTTTGTAACACACGCATAATATATGGATTTGGAGTCGCTTTTACAGCAAAATATTGTTTAAACCCTTTATTCCAAGAAAATGCATCGATGAAAGATTTCATATTTTCAATGATACCTTCTTCATCGTAAATATGAAATGGTGTTGGATATTGGGCAATAATATTTTCTAATTGTTCAGCTGTAAACGGAACTGTTTTTGTATTCATAATAACCTCGCTACACAAATAAAAGACTCATCAATCGACGAGTCTATTATCCTAATTATTATTTAAATAAAGCTTTATCTAGGCTATAGCGACCTGCACCTGCGAAGAATAACATAAGTGCACCAAAGCCCATTTGAGATGGATAGTCCCAACTAAAGAAGCTGCCACTAAGATTTAATACTGTGGCCACTGCTAATGTACCAATAAGTAGCAGTGATCCAATCCGTGTAAATAGACCAATTGCTATAAGTACGCCGCCTATCATTTCAGCATATGCTGCCATAGTACCTAATATTTCATAACCACCAGGTACACCTAATGGTGCCAACATAGCTCCAACTTTATAAAGGCCTTCAGCACCGCTCAAATACTTTAAATATCCATGATAAAACATGGAAATACCAAGTGCCAAACGATAAACTAAGAGGCCAAAATTAACATAATTAGGTTTACTTTTAAAAATAAAGCTCAACATAGTAATCCTTCTTTCAGGTTAAACAACATCGAAATAATTCGATAACCATATTATAAAGGTCAGTAACTACCGTGTCAAACTAGACTCAATATTAAATTCTATAGAATTATAACATATATTGTATACAAAATCAATTTTATCGATTTGATAATCCTCATATAGCTGATTTAGATAAATACAAAAATAATCCTAATGAAAAAGTGAACATATAGTTCATAATTCATTAGGATTATTCTAAATCTTATAGATTATGCGCTAAGCAGTTGATTACATCATACCGCCCATGCCACCCATTGGAGGCATTGCAGGAACTGCAGCATTTTCTTCTACTTTGTCAGCTACGATTGTTTCAGTAGTCAATACAAGAGATGCAATGGATGCAGCATTTTGAAGAGCAGAACGTGTAACTTTTGCAGGATCCACGATACCAGCTTTTACCATGTCGATGTATTCTTCAGTCAAAGCATTGAAGCCAACGCCAGCTTCAGTATTTTTAACTTTTTCAACTACAACGGAGCCTTCAAGAC
>CABSJL010000008.1 GCA_902478055.1 uncultured Veillonella sp.
CATTCAATGCCCTCTTTAGAGGGCCACCACTAGAGAAAGACCCTTATAGGGTCAGAGCAAACCACCCGTTCTACGGGTGGTTATGATTATTGTCTTTAGACTGGTTCGCGACGTAGTCGCGAATCATTAAACCACCCGCTATGCGGGTGCGGCAACGAAAGTTATACAAAAAAATCACCTTGCTTAAGTATAATGTAGGTGTTCAAGCCGCATTATATGCAAAAGAAAGGTGATTTTTCTGTGGATTTGTGGTGATTGTCTTCCTATATACCGTTTGATTTAAGTGTTACAGAGCTTATAGGGATATTGTGGTGGGGATTGGATACAGATAAAACTAAAATTTGGCACCTGGTGGTGGGGAGTGGTTTTTATGATTTAATTATTATTTAATTTCGAACATATGTATCTAAGAAAAGAAGAGAAAAATAGAGATTATGAAAGAAAAATATAAAAAAGTGGGATAAAAATGGATTTTTTATTGTGATTGGTGGGGAATTGTGGTAGAATTTACCATATAGTGGTGGATAAGGAATAGTAAAGGGCGGTGATACGTATGTTCATGGGAGAATATAATCACACCATTGATACAAAAGGGCGGATGATTATACCCGCGAAAATACGTGAACAACTAGGCGAAGTATGCATTGTTACTAAGGGCCTAGATAACTGCTTAGCTATTTACACCGAAGAAGCGTGGGAGAAAATTTCTGCAGCTTTACAATCACAATCCTCCACTAAAGCTAGCGTACGTGCCTTAAAACGTTTTGTTTTTGGTAGTGCCGCTGAGCTTGAATATGATAAACAAGGTCGTGTCCTCATTCCTGTACCACTACGTGAATATGCGAGCCTTGATAAACAGGCCGTTATTGTCGGTGCTGGGGATCACGTTGAAATTTGGAGCCGCGAAAAATATGATTACTATGATGATCAAGTGGCTGAAAGTATGGAAGAACTTGTCGAAGGTCTAGAAGGGATTATGTTATAGGAGGCTATGATGGAATTTAATCATACCAGCGTACTTTTACGCGAAACGGTGGACTCCGTCGTAACTAATCCAAAAGGCATCTATGTGGACTGTACTCTGGGTGGTGCAGGACATGCCCATGCTGTGGGCGAGATGCTAGACCCAGAAGGCATGATTATAGGGTTGGATCAAGATGAAGATGCGTTGAGCGTAGCTCGACAGCGTTTATCTGATTTAACATGTCAGGTATTAACAATACCGACGAACTTTTCTAACTTAAAAGAGGCCCTCCATAATGAGGGTATCTATGAAGTAGATGGATTTATCTTTGATCTTGGCGTATCTAGCTATCAACTGGATACACCGGAGCGTGGCTTTTCATATATGAATGATGGCCCGCTCGATATGCGTATGGATAAGGACGCACCATTAACGGCAGAAGAGGTTGTTAATGAATATGATGCTGAAGCATTATTGCAAATTATCCGCGACTATGGTGAAGAGCGATGGGCTAAGCGCATTGTTGAATTTATCATTAATGCACGTCAAGAAAAACGAATTACCACTACTGGTGAGTTAGTTAGAATTATTAAGCAAGCAATACCTGCGAAGGCGCGTCAAGATGGACCACATCCGGCAAAACGGACGTTCCAAGCCATTCGCATTGAAGTAAATAGAGAATTAGCTATCTTGCATGATAGTTTTGTAGATGCTGTATCCATGTTGAAACCAAAGGGGAAAATTGGGGTTATCACATTCCACTCCTTGGAAGATCGAATTACAAAACAAACTTTCAAAGAGTTGAGTACAGCATGTATATGTCCTCCAGAATTGCCAATGTGCGTTTGTAACCACAAGGCGGTTGTGAAGGCGAAGAATAAGGCTATAGAGCCGAGTGCAGGGGAGATTGAGGTTAATCCGAGGGCTAGAAGCGCAAAGTTACGCGTAGCCGTCAAGTTGTAGAATTGGAAGGGGTTAGTGTTTATGTTAGCGAGAAAGGCTGTTGTGGGCCAAGTTAAAAGCGATGTGTTGGTCGCTTCACAAGGGAGAAAACGTAGTGCAAATGTGGCTCTAGATTTGAGCCCTATGATGTGGCAGGTTGTATATGGTATTGCTGCATTGGTTGCATTTTTGCTTATCATGATGGTTATGAATGCGTACAGCACAAAATTAGGCTATGAAGTAGTTAAAACACAGCAAGCTGTAGTACAATTAACAAAAGATAATGATGCGTTGGATGTTGAAGTGGCTTCTTTGAAGTCTCCTGTTCGTATTCAACAAATCGCAGAACAACAACTAGGGATGGTTTTGCCTGATTCTTTTGTTTATAGTACAAAAAGCGCTGTTACTGAACGTACTGTACAAGAGAAACAGCAAATTATAGACTAGCAGGCAAAGCAGCTCGTATTGGGCTGCTTTCCTTTGCGTGTAAAGGAGATTGTATATGAAACAATTACAAGATATAGTAAAAACCTTGGAAACACCGCATGTAGAAGGTAATACAGCTGTTGAGGTGTTAGATATTACGGCTGATTCTCGTGCAGTAAAAGCAGGCAGCTTATTTATTGCATTAGATGGTGCCACTGTAGATGGTCATAATTATGTAAATAAAGCTGTTGAAGCTGGTGCTGTAGCAGTACTTGTATCTAAACCGGTAGAGGTATGTGGTGATGTTTGTGTTATCACTGTTGAAGATACACGTGCTGCCATGATGGCTTGCGTGCCATATTTCTTTGACTATCCAGCCAATTCCATGCGCATGATTGGCGTTACTGGTACTAATGGTAAAACGACTACGAGCCATATGATTCGTCATATTTTGAAAGGTCAAGGCCATAAAGTAGGCGTTATTGGTACCGTTCATATTATGATTGGTGATACATCCTATCCAATTCATAATACAACGCCTGATGTAGTAGATTTACAACATATTCTTCATCAAATGGTAGAAGAAGGTGTTACCCATTGTGTCATGGAAGTATCTTCCCATGCGTTAGCATTAGGTCGGGTTTCTGGTGTTGAATATGATACAGCAGTATTCACGAACTTAACACAAGATCATTTGGACTTTCACAAGACCTTTGAAAATTATTTGGCAGCTAAGTGTAAATTATTTGAACAAGTTAGCGCGCCGAACCAAACTAAATCTGGTAAAGGGGCTATCATCAATATCGATGACGAGTATGGTCATCGTGTAATTGAAAAAACAACGGCGCCTATCATTACGTACAGTATTGATGGTAAAGGGTCGTTAAATGCTCATGATGTTGAAATGACGCCTAAATCTAGCCGTTATACTGTATCCTATGATGGCAATGACTATACAGTGGCTATGAATACAACTGGTTTGTTTAATGTATATAATACATTGGCTGCTATTGGCGCTTGTTTATTAGAAGGTATCTCCATGGAAGATATCGATAAGGCGTTGAAAACATTTAGCGCTGTGCCTGGCCGTTTTGAGCTTATTGAAGAAGGTCAACCATTTGCAGTTGTTGTAGACTATGCACATACACCAGATGGGTTAGAAAATATTTTGCAAACTGCAAAGGCTATTCAAGAAAATCGCATTATTGTAGTCTTTGGTTGTGGTGGTGACCGGGATGCTACAAAACGTCCTATCATGGGGCGTATTGCTGCAGAATATGGCGATGTAGTATATGTTACATCTGACAATCCTCGCACAGAAGATCCTGTGAAAATTGTGAAAGATGTAGAGGTAGGCGTTAAAGAAGGCCTTCGTGAAGGCTCTCACTATGAAGTTATCGTTGATCGTCGGGAAGCGATTCAACATGCAATACAAAATGCAAAACCTGGGGATATTGTACTAATTGCAGGTAAGGGGCATGAGGATTACCAAATCTTAAAGGATAAAACGATTCATTTCGATGATCGTGAAGAGGCGCGAGCAGCCCTCAAGGAGATCTAATATGGCAGAATTTACATTGTCTCAAGTGGTAGAAGCCACACAAGGGACGAGTGCACATACCGACAATATTAAGTTTTTAGATGTATCTACTGATACAAGAACGATTGAATCAGGCTTTTTATTTGTAGCCTTAAAAGGCGATACCTTTGATGGTCATGATTTTATTAATACAGCTATCGAAAAGGGTGCTACTGGTGCAATCGTAGAAAAAGGCCGTGCAGTGGACGGCATCGTATGCATTGAAGTAGATAATACATTGGTAGCGTATCAAAATTTAGCACGTTACCATCGTCGTCGATTTGATATTCCTGTAGTCGCTATTACTGGTTCTTCTGGTAAGACTACAACAAAGGAAATGGTAGCTGCTGTACTCGGCACCGAATTTAATGTTTTGAAAACTGAGAAAAACTTTAACAATGAAATTGGTTTGCCAAAAACATTGTTGCGTTTAACTGCAGAACATCAAGCTTGTGTTGTTGAAATGGGCATGCGTGGCCTTGGTCAAATCGAGGAGCTTGCGTTGATTGCAGAACCAACTATGGGTATTATTACCAATGTTGGTACTAGCCATATTGAGCTATTAGGCTCTCGTGAAGCCATCGCACAAGCTAAAGGTGAGTTAATTCGTTGCTTGCCTGAAAATAGTGTGGCTATTCTCAATGAAGATGATCCATATGTTAAAGCTATGGATAGTCTTGCCAAAGGTAAAACGATTACCTATGGTATCGAACGTAATGCCACATGTATTGGCAGTCATTTGCGTTATAAAAAAGATGGTATTAAATTTACATGCAAATGTTATGACGAAGTATTTGATATCTTCTTGCCTATGATTGGTGAACACAATGTATATGACGCATTGGCAGCAATTGTAGCTGGTCGTGTGCTAGGCATTAAGTCCAATACGATTCGCAAGGGCTTAAGTGAATTTACAGGCACTCCTATGCGCCAAGAAATCGTACCATTTGAAGATATTGTTATCTTAAATGACGCGTATAATGCAAATCCTTCTTCTATGGCTGAAGCGATAAAAGCTTTGGGGCAGCTAGAAGGTAAACGTAAAATTGCTATGCTTGGTGATATGCTTGAACTTGGTGATTATACTGAACAAGCACATCGTGAAATTGGTCAATTACTTGCTGAAGAAGGTTATAGTGTTGTCTTCACATTCGGTGATGCTGCTGCCTTTATAGCTAAAGAAGCTAAAAAAGCAGGCTTAACTACATTCCGTTGTAATAGCCATTTGGAAATGGCCAATGCATATAGTGATATTCGTGAAAAAGGGGATGTTATCCTAGTCAAAGGCTCCCGTGGTTTGCGGATGGAACGAGTTGTTGAAGAATTGAAAGATCGTGAATAAAAGGTTACGGCTAGTTATATCTAGCCGTCATCTGTTTATTAATGAGTAGAGGATTCGTATGATATATCACATTCTATTAGCCTTCGTAGTAACCTTTATTATTACGGTAGTGCTAGGTAAATTTGCTATTCCTATGTTGCGTTCTTTGCACGCACAACAAAGTATTCGTGAAGAAGGTCCAGAAAGTCATCAAGCGAAAGCTGGTACACCAACAATGGGTGGCGCTTTTATGATGGTAGCCCTCGTCATTGGGGTTGCTTTATTTGCACCGTGGAATGTGGGTACTGGTATGTTATTATTCCTAACATTAGGTCATTGTTTATTGGGCTTTTTTGATGATTTTGTAAAAGCTGTAAAAAAACGTAATCTTGGTTTGACAGCTAAGCAAAAATTACTAGGTCAATTTATTTTGGCTGCCATATTCTGTTACTGTATTACTGAAATTATGGTTATTCCTACCACATTGTGGATTCCTGTAGCAGATATTCACCTTCAATTAGGTTGGGCTTATTATGTATTGGCATTTTTAATTATCGTAGGTGCTACGAATGCTGTAAATCTTACAGATGGTCTTGATGGTTTAGCTAGTGGTACATCTGCTGTAGCTGCCATTGCCTTCTCCGTTATCGGCCTTATGGCTGCATCCACAACAAATTCTATTGGCGCTGAAAGTGTTGCTTACTATGGTGCCATTGTAGCCGCTGTATGCCTTGGTTTCTTAGTATACAATGTAAACCCTGCAAAAGTATTTATGGGGGATACAGGTTCTTTAGCATTAGGTGGCGCTTTTGCAGCGATGGCGATTCTTACAAAAACAGAGTTGTTACTCGTTGTAATTGGCGGTATTTTTGTTATGGAAGCGTTATCCGTTATTATTCAAGTTATTTCCTTTAAAACTCGTGGTGTACGAGTGTTTAAAATGAGCCCTATTCACCATCATTTTGAGTTGTCTGGTTGGGCTGAACAAACTGTTGTTAATCGCTTCTGGTTTGGTGGTGCTGTATTAGCTGTTATTGGTGTCATTTTAGCGACTATAACTTTGTAAGATAATACTTAACGGAAGCCGCAAATAATGGTATGCTTATAAGATAGGAATACATTATTTTTGTTGATAATTTAGGTGATACAGATGGAATACGGAGACAAACATATACTTGTTCTGGGCGCTGGTGCCAGCGGTATAGGCGCATCTTGGGTGTTAGCTCAAGTTGGGGCCCATGTAGTGTTAAATGATTATAAGCCTGTTACACTGCCTGCAGATGAGGAAAAAAGACTAGTATCAGCGGGTGTGGAGATTATTACAGGTCTACAAGACGAATCCTTGCTTGATGGCGTGGATCGTATTGTTATTTCTCCAGGTATTTCTTTAGATATTCCCATTGTAAAAGCTGCTCAAGCGCGTGGTATTGATGTAGTTAGTGAAGTTGAAGTAGCTTATGAATTATCTAAATCTCCAATTGTAGCCGTTACTGGTACAAATGGTAAGACTACTACTACTACATTATTAACTAAGGTATTGGAAGGATCTGGAAAACCAGTTCGCGTTGGTGGTAACATTGGAGATTCCCTCAGTGAAGTTGCCTATTCCATGCCAGCAGATGGTTTTTTGGTAGCTGAACTATCTAGCTATCAACTAGAAACAATTAAGCATTTTAGACCGATTGGTGCTATTATGCTCAATATTACACCAGATCATTTAGCTCGTCACAAGACGATGGAAAATTATATTGCTGCAAAGGAACGAATCTTTGAAAATCAATTAAGTACAGATTTTATGGTGCTTAATATTGATGATCCAATTGTGGCAGATATGGAACATCGTGTGCCTAGCTATATCCTTAAAATTAGTCAACATCAAGTGGTACCAAATGGTGCTTACTATGATAAAGGGCAATGTTATGTAACAAAGGATGGTAAGGCAACGCCTGTTATTGGAAGCGATGATATCCATATTCCAGGTAGTCATAATATTGAAAATATTTTAACTGTTGTCGCTTTAACCTATGCGTTAGGTGTGCCCGTAGAAACTATCCATCGCATTATTAGCGAGTTCCATGGTGTTGAACATCGATTAGAACGAGTTAAAACGATTGATGGCGTTACATTCTATAATGACTCTAAAGCTACTAATGTTGACTCTGTTGTAAAAGCATTAGAATCCTTTGATCAATCAGTTATTTTATTAGCTGGTGGTCATGATAAAATGACTCCATTAGAAGATTTTATGCAGCTTGTTAAAGATCATACAAAAGCTGTCATCTTTATGGGTGAAGCGGCGGACCGATTTGAAGCTGCTGCAAAAGAGGCTGGTGTTCAGCCTATTTACAGAGCTTCATCTATGAAAGATGCTGTTGAACAAGGTTATAAATTGGCTAACCAAGGTGATATTGTATTATTATCACCAGCATGTTCAAGCTTTGATTGGTACAGCTGTTTTGAAGAACGTGGCGATGATTTTAAAAATTGTGTTCATATGTTGCAAGAAGGGAGACACCATTAATGAAACGTATCATTATTTCAGGTGGTGGCACCGGTGGACATATATATCCAGCAATAACTATATATAAGGAAATTATGAAGCAGAACCCTGATGCACAGGTTTTATATGTAGGAACTGAAAAGGGCTTAGAGGCAACCTTAGTGCCTAAAGAAGGCATTGAGTTTACTACATTACCTGTACAAGGTTTGCAACGTAAATTATCTCTTGGTACGTTAGTGACGTTAGGTAAGACGGCTTTCTCTCTTGTGAAAGCCAATACAATCATTTCTAACTTTAAGCCGGATGTAGTTATTGGTACTGGTGGTTATGTCTGTGGTCCTATTCTCATGGCTGCAGCATTGCGCAACATTCCAACATTGATACAGGAACAAAATGTCATTGCAGGTATTACAAATAAAATTCTAAGCCGTTTTGTTGATGTAGTAGCCGTGGGCTACAAGGATGCAGAAGCATCTTTTTCAAAGGCAAAACGCGTAGTGTATACTGGTAACCCAGTACGCCCTGATGTATTAGTCGATACTAGAGCTGATGGACGTAATTATTTTAATTTAAGTGATGACACGTTTACAGTTCTCATAGCAGGTGGTTCTCGGGGGGCGCGAACTATCAATAATGCTATGATTGATGTACATAAGCATTTTCAAGGAACAAAAGGAATCAAATTAATCCATATTACAGGGGACGGAGAATACAAATCTGTGTTATCTCAGCTTGGTATTACCGATGGTGATGGTTTAGGTGATTCTTCAGTGATTCTGCCATATCTACATGATATGCCAAAAGCTTTGGCAGCAGCTGATTTAGCAGTCTTTAGATCTGGTGCTATCGGTCTTGCTGAGCTGGCGGTTCGTGGTATTCCATCTGTGTTGGTACCATATCCATATGCAGCGGAAGATCATCAAACATATAATGCCCGTATCTTTGTTCAAGAAGGGGCTGCTCATATGATCGTTGATCAAATGTTAAGTGCTCATGATTTGATAGGGGAAATTGAAATGTTTATGGCCAATCGTGATTTATTGTCACAAATGGGAGAACGAGCATTGCAATTAGGTAAACCAAATGCGGCTCATGATATTGCAAAATTAGCATTATCTATTGCAAAGTAACAAGGAGAGGTTTTATGTTAGACGGTATTCATAAGATTCACCTTATTGGTATAGGTGGGTCTGGCATGCGTGCTATAGCGAATATTTTAATTCAAAAAGGTTATGATGTATCTGGTTCAGATGTAACTGAATCTGCAGTTATTGAAAAGTTCAGAAGTATGGGCGCTACCGTTCATATTGGTCATAATAAAGAGTATGTAAATGGCGTTGATGCTGTAGTGCGTTCTACAGCTATTCGTGAAGATAATCCTGAAATTGTAGCGGCAAAAGAACAAGGAATTACAATTTTGCACCGTTCCGATATTGTAAAAGCTGTGTTAGACGTAACAGATGGCATTGCAGTAGCCGGCGCACACGGTAAAACTTCTACTACTTCGATGATTGGTCAAATTTTAGTAGAAGCAGATGCTGATCCAACAGTTATTATTGGTGGTGAAGTAGATTATTTAAAAGGCAGTAGTTGCCTTGGTAAAGGCCACTTTTCTGTAGTAGAAGCAGATGAAAGTGATGGGTCTTTCTTGAAACTACGTCCACACACTATTGTTATTACTAATATTGAAGATGATCATATGGATCATTACAAAACAATGGATAATTTGCTAAATGCATTCTGTGAGTTTGTTGAAACCTTACCAGAATCTGGCAAAGCAATCGTATGTGGTGATAATGAAAATATTCGTTACGTTATGAGTCGTGTAAATCGTAACTTCATTACATATGGCTTAAGCGATAATAATGACTATGTAGCTAAAAATATTCATTATGTAGATTCTACATTGGTTTATGATGTATATCATAAGGGTGTAAATATTGAGCGTATTCGCTTGCGTGTTCCTGGTGAACATAATGTATTGAATTCCTTGGCTGCCTTTATTGTGGCTCATGATTGCTGTGGTGTAGAAACACGTATCATTACTAAGGGCTTAGGTAAATTCATCGGTGCAAAACGCCGTTTTGAAACGAAAGGCCATGTAGCAGGTGTATGGGTTGTTGATGACTATGCGCATCATCCTACTGAAATTAAAGCTACCTTAAAGGCTGCTAAAGAGTTGGAAAAGCATCGTGTTATCTGTGTATTCCAACCACATCGCTTTACTCGTACTAGCTTGCTAAAGGATGAATTTGCCACTGCTTTCACAAGCGCTGATGAAGTATATATGACAGATATCTATAGCTCTGGTGAAGATCCAATCCCTGGAATTGATGGACATACGATTCCAAATGCTATTAAAGCGGCCACAGGTCAAGATGTACATTATGTACAGTCTGTTGATGATTTGCCTGAAGTATTATCAAAAGTAGTAAGACCTAATGACTTGGTTATCACTATGGGTGCAGGTTCTATTAATCAATATGGACCAAAATTATTAGCTATATTGGAGGAAGGCTTACAATGAAAGATAAAAAAATAATCGTATTGATGGGTGGTCCTTCCAAAGAGGCTGAAGTATCTCGTCGTACTGGTGCGGCTATTGCGGAAGCACTTGAAAGCAAAGGTTATAATGCCCAAACATTAGAACTTAATCCACGTACTGTTTTAAAAGATATTGAAGCCCTCGGTGGTGAAGTAGTATTTAATGCCATTCACGGCCGTTATGGTGAAGACGGTGCATTACAAGGCTTATTAGAAATGGCTGAAATTCCATACACTGGGTCCGGTATTATGGCTCATGCAGTAGGGATGAATAAAAAAGTAAGTAAAGATGTGTTTAAAGGTGCCAATATTCCTACGGCGGCTTCCGAGTCCTTCAATGGCAATCTTGAATCTGCAGAGGCTATTATTGAACACATCCGTAAAGATTTTACAATTCCAGTAGTTGTGAAATCTGCCACTCAAGGTTCTAGTATTGGGGTTACTATCGTTCGTGATGAAGCTCAGTTAGAAGAGGCTGTAACGGAAGCTCTTAAATATGACCCTATTCTCGTGGTAGAACAATTCCTTGATGGTCGTGAATTTACCGTATCTGTTTTAGATGGTAAGGCATTGTCTGTTATTGAAATTCGTCCACATTCTGGTGAATATGACTACAAGAGTAAGTATACGGTAGGTGCTACCGAGTATTTAGTGCCAGCACCTATTAGTGAAGAAATGACTGCTGAAATGCAACGCATTGGGGAACTTGTATATCGCGAAGTACAAGGCAGTGGGGTTATTCGTGTTGATGTTATGACAGATCATGCCGATAAGATGTATGTTCTTGAATATAACACTGTGCCTGGTATGACAGCAACGTCTTTAGTACCAAAAGCAGCTAAAGAAATGGGAATCGACTTCCCAACATTATGTGAAAAAATTCTATTAACAGCTAGTATAGGGAAATTTTAAGGGCTAATAGAAGATAAGGAGTTAACTATGGATGATAAGCAAAACCATCCATCCAACTCTGGGGAGATGCAGTCTTCTACACCTGTTCGTGATGAACGGGCTGTATTTAGAAAACGAGTGTTAAAAATCGGTGGTGCAGTTACTCTCGTGTTGGTGGGGTTGTTTACACTACCTATTCCTTTTGGATCCTTAAAAGTTACTGGATCGGATAAGGTAACTGTACAAGATGTAATGGTAGCAGGTGATATACATGAACCTGTTAATATATTGCAAATTAGTACAGAAAAATTAAAAACTAGATTGTCGAAAGACTTACGTGTCGAAGAGGCTCAAATTAGCTATCAGTTGCCACTTACAATGGTGGTAAATGTGGTGGAACGCAAGGCTGTTGCCGTTGTACCAGCTCAGTTTGGATATTTGACCCTTGATGGTAAAGGTCAAGTGATTGCATCTGAGCCTGCTATTCAAGATACATCGGTGCCTATGATTTCTGGTGTAAAAGCTGGAAATATACTCTTAGGAGATACGGTGGTAGATAAGCCGATATTGGCTGCTCTTGAATATTTGAACTCTCTTGATGAGGAGACATTCAAGAATATTGCAGAGGTTAATATCGGAGATCCTGATGCAATAATGGCATATACTGTTTCAGGTGTGCAGATTCGACTGGGAGATGGCAAAGACTTAGCAAAAAAAGCAGAGCTAACTCAGTCGATGTTACAAGATATTAAAAAGACTCATGGTAATGTACAGTATATAGATGTAAATGTTTCGTCACCGTACATTAAAACCGATGTGATGCCAGAAGGCAAAAAGCATCAAAATGGAGCACCGACTACAGAAAATTCATCTACTAAGAAGGATGAGACAAAAACAAGATAAATAAGGTCATGTTGAAAATAAAAGGTAGATGATTGTCGTGAGACACGAACGGTGGGCAATTGCCATAGTCAGCTGTATATTGGGGTTTATGGTTGTAACCCAATATAAGATGACGCAAGATAATATAGAAGAAAATATTCGCTTACAACGGACTGGTGATTTAGCAGTACAATTGCGAGAGGCCCAGAGTGAACGGGATGCTTTATTAAAGCAAATTGAATCACTAAAAAAAACTGGCGCTAATGGCGATGGTAAAGCTGATGAACAGCTCATGATGAAAGCGGCTTTAACAAATGTTAAAGGTCCAGGTGTTAGCGTTTTGATTGAAGATAGCTTAAAGCCTGTTCAAAGTGGTGAAAATCCCAATTTGTATGTAATTCATGATGAAGATATTCTTAGGATTGTTAATGAATTACGGGCTGGTGGGGCTGAAGCAATAGCTATTAATGATCAACGCCTTATAGGAACGTCTGAAATACGATGTTCAGGACCAACTATTACTGTAAATGGTAAGGTCTTTGGCGCTCCTTTTACGGTAAAAGCTATTGGAGATCCAAAGACATTAAATTCGGCGCTAACTATGCGTGGTGGTGTAGTAGATTCGCTTAAACATTGGGGTATAAAGGTAACTATAAAGCAAGAAGAGGATGTAGCGATTCCTGCTTTCACAGGTACTTTTAGAGAAGAACATATGAAGCCTAATGAGTTAGGAGGTAAAGAATGAACATCTATATCTTTGCCATCATTGGCCTAATCATAGGGGCTATCTTAGGATGGATAGCACCGCTTCATATCCCTATTAGTTACTCGAACTATACATCAGTAGCTGTCCTAGCGGCATTAGATGCAGTGTTTGGCGGTAGTCGAGCGGCATTGGAAAGAACCTTTGATCTCAGTAACTTTGTAATTGGGTTCTTTTCAAATATGGTGTTAGCTGTTATTCTTGTATATGTTGGTGATTTAATAGGTATTAATCTTTACTATGTGGCCCTCATTGGGTTTGGGTTGCGTGTATTTATTAATGTAGGCGCTATACGCAAGATAATTATGACTAAGCGGTTCTAATAAATCACATTCTATATAGTGGAAAGTTTTTAAATTTTAGTGTAAAATAAATGTAATTGTTATAAGATAGTCAGTATATAAATCGATACATTGGGACGTATATTGATACGATAGATAACGATAAGAGGAGGAAGTTCAATGTCTGATTTTGCAAATATTAAAGTTATCGGTGTTGGTGGCGGCGGTAATAACGCTGTTAATCGTATGGTTGATAACCAAATTAAAGGTGTTCAATTTTTAGCTGTTAATACAGAAAACCAAGTGCTTGAATTGTCTAAAGCGGATGTAACAATTCAAATCGGTGAAAAAGTTACTAAAGGTCTTGGCGCAGGTGCTAATCCACAAATCGGTGAAGAAGCAGCTCAAGAAAGTCGTGAAGAAATCACTAAAGCACTTGAAGGTGCTGATATGGTATTCGTAACTGCTGGTATGGGCGGTGGTACTGGTACTGGTGCTGCTCCAATCGTAGCTGAATGTGCTAAAGAAGTTGGTGCATTAACAGTAGGCGTTGTAACTAAACCTTTCGCATTTGAAGGCAAACGTCGTCGTGCTGCAGCAGAAAAAGGCATTGAGTTCTTGACTCAAAAAGTTGATACAATCATCGTTATTCCTAATGATAAATTATTACAAGTAGTAGATAAAAAATGTTCCGTATCTGATGCTTTTAGTAAAGCTGATGAAGTTCTTCGTCAAGGTATCAAAGGTATTTCTGATTTGATTCAAATTCCTGGTTTAATCAACCTCGACTTTGCAGACGTTAAAACTATCATGACTAATCAAGGCGAAGCATTGATGGGTATTGGTGAAGGTACAGGTGAAAACCGTGCTGCAGATGCTGCTAAAATGGCTATCAATAGCCCATTGTTGGAAACTTCCATTGATGGTGCAAAAGGTATCTTGCTTAATATTTCTGGTAGCTCCGATTTGGGTATTTTTGAAGTGAATGAAGCAGCTCAAATTATTTCTGATGCAGCAGATCCTGATGCAAATATCATCTTCGGTTCTGTTATTGATGAAAGCTTAGGCGATAAAGTTCAAGTTACTGTTGTAGCAACTGGTTTTGGCAATAACGCTAAAAGCGTACCAGAATTCGGTAAAACAACTACAACATCTCGTCCAGCATCCACTACAACAACAAACAGCGGTATCCCTGATATCCCTGTATTCATGAAACGCTAATTTATAGAGTGTATAATCAAAACATTCGTAAATAAGTAACTTAGTAAGACATATCTTGAGATATGTGTATAGGAGGTACAAATGAAGAAATTAGTATTATTAACTCTAGCAGCTACAGTTGTGGCAGGTAGTGCATTTGCAGCAGCACCTGTAACAAAAATTAGCGATGGTTCCACTAAAGTACAAGCTGATTATGCATTTAAACAACATGTATCTAAAGGTGGCGGTAATAGCAACGACGGTTTCGGTGTTTCTTTACAACACGATCTTTCCGATAAAACTGCAGTACAATATTCCTATGATAAATTGAATGCAAAAAATGGCGATATTAAAGATCATCAATTAGCATTGGTTTATAAAGTGCATCCAAACGTAAATGTATATGGTGCTGGTACTGCAATTCGTACAAATGATACTGAATTAGGTTTCCAAGCAGGTGTTATTGGTCATGTACCATTAACAGAAAAAGTTAACGGCTTTGCTAAAGCTGGTTGGGGTAATGATATTAAGCAAACTTACCAAGTAGGTGCTCAATATGAAGTTCGCCCTGATGTAGACTTGAACGTATACTATGGCTATGATAAATATAGCGTAAATGATAACGATAAAACTGCAAAAGGTTTACACGCTGGTGTAGGCTACTCCTTCTAAGGATAACTAAAGACCACTCTAATGAGTGGTCTTTTTTTATACGTTTATAAAAATAGATATCTGTAGGGATGTTATTTATAAATTTATTTTGTATAGGATATTGTATATATCCTATATACCTTAATTTTATAATAAATCAGCTTATAATCAGTATTATTTCTTATGTATACAATATATTTTCTAAATACTCATTGTATAATTAAATAAGTTTAGGTATGATAAATATGTAATAATTCATTTTAGATAGGATGGTGTAAGTTATGACAAGTGTTGCTGCAAAGCATGCAAAAGGGAAAAAACTTAAAGATGTAATCTTTGTAACTGCTGGCCAAGCCCAAGCTGATGCTAAAGAAAATGGTCGTGAGAACGTTGTTAACGGTACATTAGGTGCGATTCATGATGAAGATGGTAAATTAGTATTCCTTAAAACCGTTAAAGATGAATATTTAAGCCTTCCTGACTCTGAACATATTGGCTATGCACCAATCGCCGGTGTACCTGAGTTCCTTGCTGCTGCAGAGAAAGAATGCTTTGGACAATCTCGTCCAGAAGGTCATATCCGTAGTATTGCCACTGCAGGTGGTACTGGCGGTATTCATCACTTAGTTCATAACTACACAGAACCTGGTGATGAAGTGTTGACTGCTGATTGGTACTGGGGTGCCTATCGTGTCATTTGCAGTGATGTAGGTCGTACACTTGTTACGTATTCTTTATTTGATGAACATAATAACTTTAACCATGAAGCGTTCCAAAATCGTGTAAATGAATTAGCTGCTAAACAAACAAATGTGGTAATTTTGTTTAATACACCTGGTAATAACCCAACAGGCTACTCAATTGAAGATAAAGACTGGGAATCTATTCTTAACTTCTTAAAAGAACTCGTTGCTATTGGTCGCAATAATGTGATCATCGGTATTGATGTGGCTTACCTTGATTACTCTGGTGAAAAAGAAGAGGTTCGTTCATTCTTTAGTAAATTTAGTCATTTGCCAAAAGAGATTCTTACATGTGTTTGCTATAGCTTGTCTAAAGGCTTTACTATGTATGGTCAACGTGTAGGGGCTTTGATTGGTATTTCTGATGACGAAGAAATTGCTGATGAATTCTTAGAAATCAACAAATCTACTAGCCGTGCTACATGGTCTAATATTTGTCGTCCAGCAATGCGTACAATGGCAAATATTGTGGCTGATCCAGCTAAGTTTAAAGAATATGAAGCTGAACGCAATAGCTACTATCAATTGATTCGCGATCGTGCTGATATCTTCAAACAAGAGGCTGCACAAGTTGGCCTTCCAATGTTACCATACCGTGGCGGTTTCTTCATTACAATTCCTACAGATTCTGCTAATGCTATCTGTGAAGAATTGAAGAAAGAGCATATTTATGTTATTGCTCTAGCTAACGGTATTCGCGTTGCAGCATGTGGCATTCCTAAATTCCAAATGACAGGCCTTGCTGAAAAAATTTATAATGCTATGAAACGTCTTGGCAAATTATAATGCATAAGTTTTACTAATATTAAAGTCCGCTTGATAAGTATATCAAGCGGACTTTTTTGTAATTATTAGAAAAGCGTACGCATATTTTATGTATCATTTATGCGTACGCTTTATTTTATATATCTTTATATATCTTTATATATCTTTATATATCTTTATATATTAATGAATATCTTTATGTTCTTTAATATCTTGGTCAGCTTCCTTAGCCAAATTTTCTAGAGCTCGTTTTGGAGCAGTTCGTTCACCGGTTTCTGGATCTACAAATTCAACGCGATCTAAAGTATCTGTAATTTGACCTCGAATGAATGATAAGTAGATTTCATAAAGTTCTTTTTTTTCTACTAACTCCTCTGGTGTGAGTGGTTGTCCAGATTTTTTCTTTGCTGCTAGTTCATTTATGCGCTTTAATGTATCGTTAATATTACTCATATTGACCTCCTGTATTCTATATTAGAATAACATGATTTATTATAACATAGAACTAAATGAATACGTATGGTAAGATATAAGTTGTACGCGTCTGTACTTTCACAAGTGAGAAAGGAGAGCTGTATGCGTGTAACAAAAGCGATAAAGGCAGAGCAATTGAAATTATTGCAAGAGCATTATTTTGATGCAAAACCTGCCCTTGAGTATACAAATGAATTTGAATTATTAGTAGCCGTTGTTTTATCTGCACAATGTACGGATGAAAGGGTTAATATTGTTACGAAACGATTGTTCCCTGAATTAAATCATCCTGCTAAAATGCTTGAAATAGGGGTTACAAAACTAGAAACTCTTATTAAAGATTGCGGTCTTTATAAGTCTAAAGCGAAAAACTTAATTGCTACCTGTCAAATCTTGGTAGAGCAATATCATGGTGAGGTACCACGTGAATTTGATCAACTGGTAGAATTACCTGGTGTTGGTCGTAAAACGGCTAACGTAGTTGTGTCCGTATTGTTCGGTACACCTGCCATTGCGGTAGATACCCACGTATTCCGTGTAGCTAATCGATTAAAACTAGGTATTGCTAAAACTCCAGAAGAGATGGAGAAGAAATTGCAAAAGGCTATCCCTAAAGAGGATTGGGCTGCTGCTCATCACTGGTTGATTTATCATGGCCGTAAATTATGTAAGGCTCGTAAGCCTTTATGTGAAGAATGTTTTTTAAATCATGTATGCCCTTCGGCGGGAAAGGTTTAATATGAAAGTAAATAACGAAGAATTTATTGCCCTTTGTGCGACTCATGGCATTGAGGGAATTGATATTGTAAATGAGTTAATGCGTTTTAAAGTACTAGATCAATTGATTTCTAGTAATGCTAGCTCCCGTGAGTGGGGCGTAACAGCAGATGATTTATATGCGTTAGCAGAAAAATCCACAGTAGAATCTTTTGGTCCTGTTCCATATGGTTTGAATACATTCCAAGCTCTATATGGTCCATCCTTTAGGGTTGAATTATTTGATTTCATTAGCGATACAGGCATTTTAGATGGTCTAGATGTAGGTACTATTTGGGAAACTCCTGTTCGTGAAAGTATTGAAGCTCATAGCAAAACGGGAGAACTCGTTTTATATGCTTATGTAGAAGAATATGCAGGTATGGTTGAAGAGATTCTTCAATCTTATGAAGATAAAAAAGTCGTTCTTTATACGGCGTCTCCTGTGTGTTATAGCATTTTGACACGTTTATATCCAATGGCGCAAATTATTAATCAATGGCCTCATCGTAGCTATTTTGACCATATCTTTACAGGTACGGTTGGCATGTTCCAATCCTCTGAAGATATTGTGGAAGAAGTGGCAAATGGATTACATAATCTTGTTCCAGAAGGAACTGCACAATTATTCTTGCCTGCAACAATGGCACAAAACCAATTGGGCTTAAATAATATGGCGTTGCAATTCTTCTTGAATCAAAAGCGTGTAGAAGCTATTCGTGAATGGACTCCATTAGGGGCTTACGAAATTGTATATGGTAAATACGATGTTAAAAAGATGCGTGTTGGCTTGCGTGAACGCGTAGGAGATGAGTGGAAAACAATTAACTATATTCCATTGCCTCATGGCGTATTTGCTCAATTACCAGTATTCACAGTATTAAATTATGGCTTGTCTTTACGGTCTATTTTGTTGCCAGGTGGTCAAACTGATGTAGCCTTAGGTCAAGATGGTATTTACTGTATCGACAGCCGTGTTTCTGAACTAGGTCGTAATGCTCTCATTGAAAGTGGCGCATATTTCCTTACATTTAAACGTTATGCGGATCATGTAGATGTAGATATTACTACAGAGGTACCAGCAGAGGATATTTACTGGATGTTCCCAGATGCTGAATTGGCATATATGTGGTATACATACTTCTGTAGTACTACTGGACAAACATTGATCCAAGAAATTTCCATGCTTGTTCAAACAGATGAATCCTTCGGCTATATGCTTAGCAGCGTGCGCCGCCGCGTATTAGATGTTAATAATGAAGCCCAATTAATTTCATCTGTACAGGCTGCTGATGAAGCCTATATCAAGGCTGTTACAGAAGCAACTACAAACTGGAAATCTACGGTAGATGAATTAGGTGCTCAAGTAATGCCTCCTACTACATCTATAGATATTGAAGACTATAGCGATTATAAAAACTAATTGTAAAAGTCCGATATTTAGTTTAAAATATATCGTATCCTAAAAAATATGAACTACTAAATATAGTAGGTATGAACCATACTACACAGATGTGTAAGAAAGGAGGACTGACTCATGGCAGTTATTAATTTTGAAATCTTCAAAGTTATCGGTACTTTATCTGAAGATAAAGACGGTTGGAAAAAACAATTAACATGTACTAGCTGGGGCAAATATAATCCTAAGTTTGACCTTCGCGCTTGGGATAGTGAATATACAAGCATGAAGAAAGGTATTACCCTTTCTTTAGAGGAGCTCATCGCATTGCGTGATATCCTTAATGAAAGTGACTTAGAGACCATTCTAGCTGAGTCTATTGAAGAAAAACAAGCATCCAAGGAATAGTATTGGCAACTTGCATTTGTACAAGTGTCATGCTATAATCTATAAGAATAATATTGATTGTCGGAAAGAGGTGTATAGAATGAAACAAGGTATTCATCCAGACTATAAAGAAGCTACAGTAACTTGCGGTTGTGGCAACACATTCAAAACTGGCTCTGTAAAAGAAGACCTTCGTGTAGACGTTTGCTCCAAATGCCATCCGTTCTTCACTGGTCAACAACGTGCGGCTCAAGCTCGTGGTCGTATTGAACAATTTAACAAACGTTACGGCAAATAATTTGTCATGTAATGTAGCATCTATGGGCAGGGCTATGAGCTCTGCCTCTATTTGTTTATGAGAGGAGCTCTTGTGAACACAGAACGTATTAAAAAGTTTGTCGGTGGACAAGCTGTGATCGAAGGTGTCATGATGAGGGGCCCTGGCGTTACAGCAACAGCTGTACGAGAGCCAGTAGGAACCATTGTAGTTCAAAAAGAGCCTACAAAATCTATTGCTGACACATATCCAATTTTGAAAAAACCATTTCTTCGGGGCTGTGTAGCCCTTTATGAATCCCTCGTAATTGGCATGAAGGCCTTGTCCTTCTCTGCTAAGGCCGCTGGTGATGAAGAGGAAGAAATGTCTAATAGTGAAATTGCCATTACTATGGTTATTTCCACCATCTTTGCGATAGCTGTATTTTTGGCATTGCCTACATTTATCGTAAAATTCATTCCTGGTGTACAGGATAATCATATAGTATTAAATCTCATTGAAGGTGTCATTCGTTTAGTACTTTTCTTACTTTATATTTGGGGGATTGGTCTTACGAAGGATATTCAACGAGTTTTCCAATATCATGGGGCAGAGCATAAAACGATTCATACTTATGAATTAGACTTGCCTCTCACTGTAGAAAACGTTCGCAAACAAAGTCGCTTACATCCGCGATGTGGCACAAATTTCTTACTTATCGTTATGGTTGTAAGTATTTTTGTATTTGCTTTTTTAGGTTGGCCTAATTTGTTAGAACGTATCGTAAGCCGCGTACTTCTTATGCCCGTAGTGGCAGGTATTGCGTACGAGGTTATTCGTCTTGCTGGTCGTAGTGAGCATTCCTTGGTGCAAGCTCTTATTAAACCTGGTCTTGCATTACAATACATGACCACACGTGAACCAGAAGATGATCAAATTGAAGTAGCTATACGTGCTCTTGAAGAGGTTCGCCCTCCTGAGAGTGATGCTTATGAAGAGGAATAAACATGCTAGTAGATAAATTACAAGTTATTGAAGATAAATTTATGGACCTGGAGCAGCGCATCAGTGACCCTGAAGTGATTGCGCGCCAAGATGAATGGCGTAAATTAACACGTCAACATGCTCAATTATCTGAAACAGTTGAAACATTCCGTACTTATAAAAAAGTATTAGCTGGTATTGATGAAGCTATGGAAGTTATTGAAGATAAATCCATGGATGAAGAATTCCGCGAAATGGCACAAGAGGAATTGAAAGAGCTAAAACCTCAAAAAGAGGAATTAGAAGAGAAATTACAAATTCTTTTATTGCCTAAAGATCCTAATGACGATAAAAACATCATCATCGAAATTCGCGGTGGTGCTGGCGGTGATGAAGCAGCATTGTTCGCAGGCGACTTGTTCCGCATGTACACAAAATATGCGGAAAGCCAAGGTTGGCGTTGTGAGATTATCGATGCTAATGAACCTGAACTTGGTGGCTTTAAAGAGGTTATTTTCTCTGTAGATGGTGAAAATGTATATTCTAAGATGAAATTTGAATCTGGTGTACATCGTGTACAACGTGTACCTGCTACAGAAACACAAGGCCGTGTTCATACGTCTACCGTTACTGTGGCTGTATTACCAGAGATGGAAGATGTTGATATTGAAGTTAATGAAAAAGACTTGAAAATCGACACTTATCGTGCTAGTGGTGCGGGCGGTCAGCATATCAATAAAACAGAATCTGCTGTTCGTATTACACACTTACCTTCTGGTATCGTTGTTGCATGCCAAGACCAACGTTCTCAATTACAAAACCGTGAAAAAGCTATGCGTGTATTGCGTGCTAAATTGCAAGACCAAGCTGAACAAGAGGCTATTTCTAGCATGGCAGCAGACCGTAAGAGCCAAGTTGGTACTGGTGACCGTAGTGAACGTATTCGTACTTATAACTATCCTCAAGGCCGCGTCACAGACCATCGTATTAATTTAACATTGTATAAATTAGATGCTATTTTAAATGGCGATCTAGATGAAATCATTCAAGCCTTAAATGCTGCTGACCAAGCGGCAAAAATGCAGGAGGCTAATACAAATGTATAAGGAGATTTGGACAATCGGTCGTATTCTCCAGTGGACAGAGCAGTACTTTCAAAACAAGGAGATGGATACACCTCGACTTGATGGGGAAGTACTGCTTTCTCACGTTTTAGGTAAGGATCGTATTTATCTATATACCCATTATGACCAACCGCTTATTCAAGAGGAACTAGATGCCTTTAGACCACTCGTTCAAGAACGGGCTAAGGGGCATTGTGTAGCGGCCATAATTGGGGAAAAGGACTTTATGGGATTGACCTTTAAGGTTAATGATAAGGTGTTGATTCCACGACCTGATACAGAAACCTTAATTGAGCATGTATTAGGTACGTACGCAAAAGATAGTGAGGTACGTATTCTTGATGTATGTACGGGCCCTGGTACGATATTACTCAGTCTATTACACTATTTGCCGAATGCGTGTGGTGTAGGTCTTGAAATATCTACGGATGCCTTGACAGTGGCTGAGGAAAATAGTGAAAGATTTAGCTTAAATGATCGTGTTCAATTGTTAGAGTCTGATATGTTTTCTGCCTTAGATGGTAATGCTGAAAAGTTTGACCTCATCGTATCGAATCCACCATATATCCGTACAGGGGATGCTAAATTATTATCTCAGGATGTATTAAATGAGCCTCAAATTGCCTTGTTTGGTGGTGAAGATGGATTAGAATTCTATCGTATTTTAGCTAAAGAGTGCGGCACATATTTAAAACCACAAGGTCGTATAGCCTTTGAAATAGGTTACGATCAAGCAGAAGAGGTAAAGGCTTTATTAAAAGAAGCTGGTCATTACTCCAACATTCAATGTATCGCTGATCTTGGTGGTAATAACCGTGTTGTAACCGCAGTATATGAGGGATAATATGGATACTCAAATTATTACAAATCCATCAGAACAAGAACTAGATATGCTTGCCAGTGCATTGCGTAATGGTGAATTGGTGTCCATTCCCACAGAAACTGTATATGGACTCGGTGCTAATGGACTTGATCCAGAGGCGATGGATAAAATCTATGCTGCCAAAGGTCGTCCTTCAGATAATCCATTGATTTTACATGTTCCTAATAGTGAAAGTATAAAACCTTTGGTAACAGAGGTTTCAAATACAGCACAACTATTAATGGATACGTTTTGGCCAGGGCCATTAACGATTACATTGCCTAAATCTGATTTAGTGCCAGATCGTGCTACTGGTGGATTACCTCGCGTGGCATTGCGTTGCCCTGATCATAAGGTATGCCGTGCATTATTAGAACGCGCTGGTGTACCTGTAGCGGCTCCTAGTGCAAATATATCTGGTCGTCCAAGTCCTACAACGGCACAAGATGTTTACCATGATATGAATGGCCGTATTTCTTATATTTTAGATGCTGGTCCATGTACGATTGGTGTAGAATCTACTGTAGTGGAAGTGCATGATGATAAGATCATTATATTGAGACCCGGTGGGATTACAAAAGCTCAGCTTGAAAATGTTGTGTCTACTGTTGAGTATGATACTGCGCTAGTTAATGCTGCCACTAAGCCTAAGGCTCCTGGTATGAAGTATACGCACTATGCGCCTGATGCACCTATGACAGTTGTTGTAGGTGATCCAGAGGTTATAGCATCTACGTTTAAGGAGCTTTCAGAAGGTATAGAAGGTCCTATCGGTTGTTTGGTCAGTCATGAAACATACGACCTGATTAAAGACGATACGCGCTTTATGTGCCATTGTTTTGGACATCATGGTGATGCCTTATCATTAGGCCATGACTTTTACAAAAGCCTATTACATTTTAATGAAAATCATGTTACCTTAATCTTAGCAGAAGGTGTTAATGATGATGGTTTTGGCGTTGCTATTATGAATCGTATGGAAAAGGCATCTAGTCACCATATCATTTATAAGTAAATTTACTAGCATAAAAATGTCCACTGATAATAGAAATATGTCTTTACATATTGGATGAATTTGCTATAATGTATAAAGTAATCACAAAATGTGATTAAGTAAGGATGTTATTATGAATATTTTATTTGTGTGTACCGGTAATACTTGCCGTAGCCCTATGGCTGAAGGTATTACACGGGCCCTTGCAGCGGAGCAACATAAGGATGTGACGACTGTATCAGCGGGTCTATTTGCCGCCTATGGAGCAAAGCCAACTGAACAAGCCGTTGAAGCTATCCGTTCCATTGCAGATATTTCTGATCATGAATCGAGACCATTGACAATGGAACTCGTGAATGCAGCAGATCTTATCATTGGTATGACGAAAGATCACAAATCTGTACTACTTCGACAATTCCCGTTTGAGGAAGGTAAAATCAAAACGATTTCCGAGTGGGGTGGTCAAGATGGTGATGTTACTGACCCATATGGATCTGATCAAACCGTATATAATCAATGTGCGGAACAAATTTATCACTTAGTAGAGGCTGGTCTTAGATCAGTGCCTCAGAAGGCGTAGGAGATGAAATTATGAAAGTTGCAATCGGTTGTGATCATGGCGGATTACATTTAAAAGCATCCGTTAAGGAATTATTAAATGCATTGGGACATGAAGTAGAGGATTTTGGCTGTCATACGGCTGATTCTTGCGACTATCCTGATATTGCTGTACCTGTGGCAAATGCTGTCGTATCTGGTCAAGCAGACAGAGGTATTTTGATTTGTGGTACTGGTATTGGTATCGGTATTGCAGCAAATAAGATTGCTGGTATTCGCGCTGCTCTTTGTCATGATACATTCTCTGCTCATGCATGTCGTGAACATAATGACGCAAATATTCTCACTATGGGGGAACGCGTTATTGGTCCTGGCCTAGCTAACGATATTGTAGCCATCTTTATGGAAACAGAGTTCGAAGGTGGTCGTCACGCACGCCGTGTAGAGAAAATTAAAGCATTAGAGAAATAATACATCATTACCTATATATATTCGTTTTGCACGAGGAGGATACTCATGAGTTTCTTAGAAAAACAAGACCCTAATATTCAAGCTGTTATCAATCAAGAATTAGCACGCCAACGCGATAAATTAGAAATGATCGCTTCTGAAAACTTTGTTTCTCAAGCAGTAATGGAAGCTCAGGGTAGCGTATTGACTAACAAATATGCAGAAGGGTATCCTGGTAAACGTTATTATGGCGGTTGTGAAAATGTTGATGTTATCGAAACATTAGCTATTGAACGTGCAAAACGATTGTTCGGTGCAGAACATGCTAACGTACAACCTCACTCTGGTTCTCAAGCAAACTTTGGCGTGTATTTCGCATTATTACAACCTGGTGATACTATTGTGGGTATGAACTTGTCCCATGGTGGTCACTTAACACATGGTTCTCCAGTTAACGTATCTGGTACATATTTCAACGTAGTACCTTACGGTGTAGATGCAGAAACTCAACAAATCGATTATGATGAGTTCCGTAAAATCGTATTAGAAGCAAAACCTAAATTGATCATCGCTGGTGGTAGTGCTTACAGCCGTCAAATCGACTTCAAAAAAATGGCTGATGTAGCTCATGAAGTTGATGCTATCTTCATGGTAGATATGGCTCACTTTGCAGGTCTTGTAGCAGCAGGTTTACATCCAAACCCAGTAGAATATGCTGATATCGTTACTACCACAACTCATAAAACATTGCGTGGCCCTCGTGGTGGCATGATTCTTTGCAAAGAAAAATATGCTAAAGCAATCGATAAAGCAATCTTCCCTGGTATTCAAGGTGGCCCTTTGATGCATGTTATCGCTGCTAAAGCTGTTGCATTTGGTGAAGCATTACAACCAGAATTCAAAGTATATGCACAACAAGTTATCGATAATGCAAAAGCATTGGCTGCTGCATTGCAAGAAAAAGGCTTAACAATCGTTTCTGGTGGTACAGATACTCACGTTATGTTGGTAGATGTACGCAATACTGGCTTAACAGGTAAAGAAGCAGAACATTTACTTGATGAAGTAGGTATTACATGTAATAAAAATACAATTCCATTCGATCCTGCTAGCCCATTTGTAACAAGCGGTATCCGTCTTGGTACACCAGCGCTTACAACACGTGGCTTACAAGTAAAAGATATGGAAGAAATTGCAGATATCATTGCAACTGTACTTAAAAATCCTGAAGATAAAGCAGTTCATGAAGCAGCAAGCAAACGCGTAGCAGCACTTTGCGAAGCGTATCCATTGTACTAATCTTTGGATTAATCCATTAGACTTACATAAGGTTTAAATACAATAAAAGGGATGTGTATTATCACATCCCTTTTAATATTTTTATGGCATGATTTATGAATCTGTGATAGAGTAAATATGAAAGTTATATGGATACTAATAGGGTACGTATATTGTATTATAGGAGGACAGTCATGAAAGTTAATGTTATGACACATCCATTGATTCAACACAAAGTTACATTGATGCGTGATGCAGAAACAGGCTCTAAAGATTTTAGAGAATTACTTGATGAAATTACGATGTTGATGGGCTATGAAATTACACGTAGCTTACCATTAGAGGATGTAGAGGTTCAAACACCTTTAACTAAAATGACTGGTAAACGTATTGCAGGTAAAAAATTGGGCATTATTCCAATTCTTCGTGCTGGTCTTGGTATGGTAAACGGTATGCTTAACTTGATTCCAACTGCAAAGGTTGGTCATATCGGTTTATACCGTGATCCAGAAACATTAAAACCAGTAGAATACTACTGCAAGTTACCTTCTGATGTAGGTGAACGCGACTTCATCGTAACAGACCCAATGCTCGCTACTGGTGGTAGTGCTGCAGCAGCTATTACATTGCTAAAAGAAAAAGGTGCTAAAAACATCAAATTAATGTGTCTTGTTGCAGCTCCTGAAGGTGTAGAAGCAGTAAATAAAGAACATCCTGAAGTTCCTATTTACGTAGCAGCTCTTGATGAAAAACTTAATGATCATGGTTACATCTTGCCTGGTTTAGGTGATGCTGGTGACCGTATCTTCGGTACAAAATAAAATAAACATATATAAACGACATAATTTAGGTATAAAGCTGTATAAAATCCCTAAATTATGTCGTTTTCTACATATAAAGTCTTGAATAAAATTTACATAGGGTATACAATACAAATGTAAAAGTATTTTTTTATTTTAGGTGGGACGAATTTTGTTCACATGGGACGAAAAACGATTCATACAATCCCAACGGGTAAAGGAGGGACCCGATGAACGAGTTTCTAATGATATGTGAACGTATTGTTCCTGAAATCGTTAGTGTATTAAAGGAGCGATACAAAATATTAAACCACCTAGTTTATGAAGAGCCTATAGGCCGTAGAACATTAGCTACTGCAACGGACCTTCCAGAGCGAACCGTACGAAGTCATATTGAGTTAATGCGTGCTAATGGTCTTGTAGACATTTATAAACCAGGGATTTTTCTCACTGATGAGGGACATGCAATTGTTCCAAAGTTGCGAAATTTTTTAAATGAATTAGATCGTATTAACGAGCTAGAACATCGATTGACTGAAGCACTTCATATCGATAGGGTTATCATCACTCCTACTGAAGGAACGTTGATGGTAAAAAAACTAGGCTTTGCAGCAGCAAAGTTATTACAGGAATTATTAGAACCGGACTCTGTAGTTGCCATCAGTGGTGGCAGTACAATGGCTGCAGTAGCTGAGGAGATGCCTGTATTACCATTTAATCCTATTGTTGTACCGGCCCGTGGTGGCGTTGGTGAGGTTGTAGAATATCAAGCTAACGTAATTGCTTCGGTACTTGCTGAACGGCTTCGCGGTACCTATAAAATGCTCCATTTACCTGATGGACTTTCACAAGACTCATTGCATATGCTCATGACTTGCGAACCTCAAATCAAGGAAATTGGTGATCTTATTAGTAGGACTGACGTACTCTTGTTTGGTATTGGTACAGCTATGAGAATGGCGGATCAACGCCATATAGCTGATGATGTGCGTAAGCAGTTAGTAGATAATCATGCTGTTGGCGAAGCTCTTGGTCAATATTGCGATATAGATGGTAAGTTGATTTATTCCACTAATAATATTGGTTTATCACTTCCTGATGTTGCAAAAATTCCCAATGTGATTGCTGTGGCTGGAGGACAAGATAAATCGAGTGCCATTATAGGTGTTATGAGAGCTTGTCAAAAAGGTATACTAATCATCGATGAGCAAGCTGCAGAAGGTATGCGTCAATTGTTACAAATTTCAGCATTATAAATGAAGTTAGTAGTTAAATATTTTGTTAGAATATTTTTGTTATTAGGAGGATCTAACAATGGCAGTAAAAGTTGGTATTAACGGTTTTGGTCGTATTGGTAAATGTGTAGTACGTGCAGCGATTAATAATCCTGACGTAGAAGTTGTAGCAATCAATGCTACTGGCGATAATGAAGGTACTGCATTATTGTTAAAATATGACTCTGTTCATGGCACAATTCCTAATGAAGTAACATTTGATGATGACAATATCTATGTTGACGGTAAAAAAATCCGTGTATTCCATGACCGCGATGCATCTAAATTGCCTTGGTCTGAAGAAGGCGTGGAAATCGTTATGGAATGTACTGGTAAATACCGTGACGCAGAGGAAGCAAAAGTTCATTTGAATCAACCTACTGTAAAAAAAGTATTGATTTCTGCACCTGGTAAAAACGAAGACTTAACTATGGTTATGGGCGTTAACCAAGATATGTATGATCCTGCAAAACATCACATTATCTCTAATGCATCTTGTACAACAAACTGCTTGGCTCCATTTGCTAAAGTTTTATGCGATGAATTCGGTATCAAACGCGGTATGATGACTACAATTCATTCCTATACAAATGACCAAAAAATTCTTGATGCACGTCATAAAGACCCTCGTCGTGCTCGTGCAGCAGCAATGTCTATTATTCCTACAACAACTGGTGCAGCAAAAGCGGTTGCAAAAGTATTGCCTCAATTAAAAGGTAAATTAGATGGTTTCGCATTGCGCGTTCCTACTCCAGACGTATCTGCTACAGATCTTGTTTGCGAACTTGAAAAACCTGCTACTAAAGAAGAAATCAACGAAGCATTCCGCAAAGCAGCAGCTGGCGAATTAAAAGGTATTCTTGGTGTATCTGATGTACCATTGGTATCTTGTGATTTCAGCTCTGACCCTCGCAGCTCCATTGTTGATGCTGATTTAACAATGGTTATGGATGGTAACATGGTAAAAGTTGTTTCTTGGTATGATAACGAATGGGGCTACTCCGAACGTCTTATCGATATGGCAGCATTCGTAGCAAGCAAAGGCTTATAATCGGGAGGCTTTGATGAAACTAACAATCGATGGTTTACAAGTAGACAACAAAACAGTATTTGTTCGTGTTGATTTTAATGTTCCTATGAAAGACGGTGTCATCACTGATGACACTCGTATTCGTAGTGCCTTACCTACTATCAATTATTTAATTGAAAAAGGGGCAAAGGTTATTCTTGCTTCTCACTTTGGTCGTCCAAAAGGGGAACGTAAACCGGAAATGTCTTTGGCACCATGTGCAAAACATTTATCTGAGCTTATCAACAAGCCAGTAGCATTCGTAGATGACTGCATTGGCCCTAAGGTTGAAGAAGCTGTAAAAGCATTACAACCCGGCGATGTATTGATGCTTGAAAACTTGCGTTACCACAATGAAGAAACTAAAAACGACCCTGAATTTGCAAAACAATTGGCATCTCTTGCTGATGTAGCAATCAACGATGCATTCGGTGTATCTCACCGAAATGCAGCATCCGTAGTTGGTATTGCTGACTATATTCCTATGGCAGCAGGGTTCTTGCTCAAAAAAGAAATTGATGCATTAAGTGCAGCTGTAGTGCATCCAAAAACACCTATGGCAGCT
This sequence comes from uncultured Veillonella sp., assembly GCA_902478055.1. Classification (GTDB taxonomy): domain Bacteria; phylum Bacillota; class Negativicutes; order Veillonellales; family Veillonellaceae; genus Veillonella. Next base: position 29,683 of record CABSJL010000008.1, read on the forward strand.
ATTATCGGCGGTGCTAAGGTAACAGATAAAATTTCTGTAATTTCTAATTTATTACCTAAAGTTGATGTCATGATCATCGGTGGCGGTATGGCTAATGCTTTCATTAAAGCACAAGGCTGTAACATTGGTAGCTCCTTATTTGAAGAAGGTCAAGAAGCTATCGCTACAGACCTTGTTATGGAAGCACGTGTAGCAGGGGCTAAATTATTGACTCCAATTGATGCTGTAGTAGCTGATGCTTTCAGCAACGATGCTAATACAAAAATCGTTGATGTTGAAAATATTGAAGATGGTTGGATGGTTCTAGATATCGGCCCTAAAACACGTGAGCTATATGTAGAAGCATTGGCGCCAATGAAGACTATTATTTGGAATGGTCCAATGGGCGTATTTGAAATGGAAAACTTTGCAGCTGGTACAAATGCGGTAGCAAAAGCTGTAGCTGAATCCGATGCGATGACTATCGTTGGCGGTGGCGACTCTGTAGCGGCTATTGAAAAAAGTGGCTTAGCCGATAAGATTAGTCATATCTCCACAGGTGGTGGCGCATCCTTGGAATTCTTAGAAGGTAAAATCCTACCAGGTATTGCTGCATTGTCTGAGGCATAATATGAGAAAACCCATTATTGCAGGAAATTGGAAAATGAATGGCACCATTGCGTCTGGATCTATTCTGATCGAAGCGTTTAACAGCGTGTTACAAGATATGGAATTATCCTGTGATGTAGTTGTTTGCCCGCCTTTTACAGCTATTGAACGTGCTGTAGCATTAACACGCGATACGGCTATTGCAGTAGGCGCACAAACCATGGATTATCATGATGCTGGTGCATTCACTGGTGAAATTTCACCTCTTATGCTTACAGAGGTAGGCGTCAATTATGTTATCATTGGTCACTCTGAACGCCGTGAATATTATGGTGAAACAGATGAGACTGTAAATGCAAAAATTAAAAGTGCATTTCACCATAATTTGACACCTATTGTCTGTGTTGGTGAAAGTTTAGAACAACGTGAGTCCGGTCATACTCTTGACTGGATTACGTCTCAACTTAAAGGTGCTTTAGTTGATGTTCCTAAGGAACAAGTTAGCCAATTGATTGTTGCGTACGAACCAATTTGGGCTATCGGTACAGGGAAAACAGCAACTGCTGATCAAGCTGAAGAAGTATGTAAAGAAATTCGCGATTACATACGTTCTTTATACGATGATGAGACTGCTGATGCTGTGCGCATCCAATATGGTGGTAGTGTTAAATCTGAAAATGCTCTCGAAATCCTAGGAGAACCTAATATTGATGGAGCACTCGTGGGTGGTGCATCTTTAGTAGTTGATGAATTTATTGATATTATTAAAGCGGCGAATCAAATAGGCGCTTAATATGAGGTTAAAAATGGCTAAATTAAAGGCTCCCGTAATGCTAGTCATCTTAGATGGCTTTGGCATGGGAGATCAATCAGATACAACCAATGCTGTAGTACAGGCGAAGCCGCACTGTTTTAATCAATTATGGGATACGTATCCACATACAAAATTAGAAGCATCAGGACTAGCGGTAGGCCTTCCAGAAGGCCAAATGGGGAATTCTGAGGTTGGTCATTTAAACCTTGGCTCTGGTCGCATTGTGTACCAAGATTTAACTCGTATTACTAAAGACGTTGAGTCTGGCGAGTTCTATAATCGCCCTGTTATAAAGGAACTATATGAAGTAGGCAAAAAACAAAGCTTACATCTTATCGGCCTAGTTTCTGATGGTAATGTGCATTGTTCCTTAGAACATATCAAGGCTGTTATTAAAGGCGCTCATGACAATGGTATTGAACATGTATACGTACATGCATTGCTCGATGGTCGTGATGTAGCACCTCAATGTGCACAAGGTTATATCAAAGATTTAGAAGCATACATGACAGAGCTAAACTGTGGTAAAATTGCCACCGTAAGTGGTCGTTACTATGCAATGGATCGAGATAATCGTTGGGACCGTGTGGAACTTGCTTACAATGCGATTGTACATGGTCAAGGTGAAAGCGCCGCATCAGCTTGTGAAGCGGTACAACAATCCTATGATAAGGATGCAGCTGATGAGTTTGTACTTCCTACAGTGATTGACGCTGAAGGAACTATCAAGAATGGTGACGCTGTTATCTTCTGTAACTTCCGTCCAGACCGTGGGCGTGAACTTACAAAAGCTTTAGTATTGCCAGAATTTGATGGCTTTAACCGTGAACCATTATCCTTGTATATGGCGACTATGACCAAATATGAAGATGGATTGCCAGTACATATTGTGTACGAAAAGGACATCTTGTCAGAAACATTGGGCGAAGTACTCAGTGTAGGTGGCTATCGTCAATTGCGTATTGCCGAAACAGAGAAATATGCCCATGTGACGTATTTCTTCAACGGCGGTAAAGAGGAACCATTTGAAGGCGAGGACCGTGTCCTTGTAAAATCACCTCAAGTGGCAACCTATGATTTACAACCTGAGATGAGCGCTTATGAAGTGACTGATAAGGTTGTACAAGCTATTCAAGATGAAACATATGACATGATTATCTTGAACTTCGCAAACCCAGATATGGTCGGTCATACAGGTAGCTTTGAAGCAGCTGTTAAAGCAGTGCAAGCGGTAGATACTTGTTTAGGTCGTATCGTAGAGGCTATACGCAATAAAAATGGTCATTTGTTGATTACCGCAGACCATGGTAATGCAGAGCTTATGGTTAACCATGAAACAGATAAGGTGCATACAGCACATACAACGAACTTGGTACCGTTAATTTTAATGAGTGATACTCTAAAATCGGCTACATTAGAATCTGGTAAATTATGTGATATTGCTCCCACATTACTAGACTTGGCTGGCATAGATCAACCAAAATCTATGACTGGTCATAGTTTGGTAAAAAAAGCATGATGTAGAGATTTTAGCTTTCACTATATTTATAGTTAATTAGAGTTATAACCTATATGGTTTAGCTCAATATATAATGATTGTCGTATGACAGTCATTCCATTAGATTTTATGAGGTGAAGAAATGGCAGTAATTGAACAAGTCATTGCAAGAGAAATTTTAGATTCCCGTGGTAACCCAACTGTTGAAGTTGAAGTATGTTTAGAAGATGGCACTATTGCTACTGCTGCGGTTCCATCCGGTGCTTCCACAGGTAAGTTTGAAGCTGTAGAATTACGTGATGGTGATAAATCCCGTTACTCTGGTAAAGGTGTATTAACAGCTATCGACAATGTTAATGCTAAAATCGGTCCTGCCATTATTGGTTATGATGCGACTGAACAAGTAGCTATCGATAACTTGATGTTGAAATTAGATGGTACAGACAATAAATCCAACCTTGGTGCTAATGCAATTCTTGGTGTTTCCATGGCTGTAGCTCGTGCAGCAGCAGAATCTTTAGATTTGCCATTATTTGCATACCTTGGCGGTTTCAACGCAAAAGAATTACCAGTTCCTATGATGAACATCTTAAACGGTGGCGCACATGCAGATAATAATGTAGATATTCAAGAATTCATGATCATGCCTGTAGGCGCTACTTCCTTCGCAGAAGCTCTTCGTAGCTGTGCAGAAGTATATCATACATTGAAATCTGTACTTCATGATAAAGGCCTTAGCACTGCCGTAGGTGATGAAGGTGGTTTCGCACCAAACTTGGCATCTAACGAAGAAGCACTAGAAGTCATTTGTGAAGCTATTAAAGCGGCTGGTTATGAACCTGGTAAAGACTTCAAATTAGCTCTTGATTCTGCATCTTCCGAATTCTATGAAGATGGCAAATACAATTTAGCTGGTGAAGGCAAAGTTAAAACAGCTGCTGAAATGGTAGAGTTCTATGAATACCTAGTAGGTAAATACCCAATCGTATCCATCGAAGATGGTCTTGCTGAAGAAGATTGGGATGGCTGGAAATTGTTGACAGAACGCCTTGGCGATCGCGTACAACTTGTTGGTGATGATTTATTCGTAACTAATACAAAACGTTTGGCTCGCGGTATTGAACTTGGTGTAGGTAACTCTATTCTTGTAAAAGTTAACCAAATCGGCACTTTAACAGAAGCATTCGACGCTATGGAGCTTGCTAAACGCGCTGGCTATACATGTGTAGTATCTCACCGTTCTGGCGAAACAGAAGATACATTCATTGCTGATATTGCTGTAGCTGTAAATGCTGGTCAAATTAAGACTGGTGCACCTGCTCGTTCTGAACGTGTAGCAAAATATAACCAATTGCTTCGCATTGAAGAAATGTTATACGAAACAGCTCAATATAAAGGTAATGACGTTTTCTATAATTTAAAATAAGATACGTTATATCTAATAGTCCAATAAGGGCGCCCTTCGGGGCGCCTTTTTTGTATGCCTATAATACAAAAGTTTTCGCTTCGTGGATTTTCAAAAATAAAAGAGGAATTAAAGATGTGATGTCGAACCATATAACGCCATACGCTAGTGTGAGGTAAAAACATACCGCAAGGTATAGGAGGTGACCATGTATGTAGATGTAACATTAGACGATATTATTCTGTATGCATTAGAACATCATGTCAGCGATATTCACTTTGATCCAACTAAAAGTGGTGTACAAATTAGATTACGACAAGATGGATTATTACAAACGCATATGACTGTATCAAACGAAGAGGCAGATCTTATTATTAACCGTATTAAGGTATGTAGTACGTTAGATATTAGTGAAAAGAGATTGCCTCAAGATGGTCGTTGGGCATGGAGTCATAAGGATACATCTGTAACTATGCGCGTATCTACATTGCCCAGTTTATATGGAGAAACTTTGGTGTGTCGTCTCATGGGGAATGAAGGTAGTCATAAGGACCTAAAAGCGTTAGGTATGCGTACAGATATTTTTGAACATATTGAAGGGCTACTCAAACGTCCTTATGGATTGTTACTTATCTGTGGCCCTACCGGTAGTGGTAAGACTGCTACCTTATATGCGATGCTCCGCATGTTGAATTTAGAGGAAACAAAGCTAATTTGCCTTGAGGATCCTGTAGAGGCTGAAATAAAAGGCGCCATCCAAATTGGTATCAACGAAAAAATCGGCTTTACTTTTGCAAAAGGGTTAAGGTCTGTACTGCGGCAAGATCCAGATACGATTATGATCGGTGAGATTCGAGATAAGGAGACGGCAGAGCTCGCTGTTAAATCAGCTTTAACTGGACATCGCGTATTATCCACCATTCATACTAATACAGCTATAGGCGTTGTAACGCGGCTCATGGATATGGGAGTAGAACCGTATTTAATTCGGGCTACCTTGATGGGTGCTATTGCACAGCGTCTAGTCAGAAAATTTGATGGTACATCGTATCATGGGCGGACTGCTCTGTTTGAATATTTAGAGATACCTGCTAATTCTCCACACTGGGACCAATTAGAAACACATTTACTACTATCATTAGAGGACTCTGCTCGTGAAGCCGTAGCTCAGCATGTTACATCTATAGAGGAGGTGCATCGTTGTGGACTCATGCTGTAATACTGAAAGTTTAGAAACCATTGTTGAACAGGCGATACACTTATCATCAACAGATATTCATCTACAATGTGGGGAGCCTATTTATTTGAGACATGGTGCTGGATTAAAGGCCACTCAATTTGTATGTACCACTACGTTGATTGAAGATATTTTGCGACGTTGTGGTATAGCATCGTATGAATGGCAATCTATTGATGAAGCTTGTTCCTGTTGTGGTGTACGTATTCGTGTTCATCTGTATCGAGCTAATCAAACTATATGTGGCACACTTCGCTTATTGTGTCATCAACAACTTAAACTGGATGATAATAGTGAAGGTCAACTCCTACAAAAATTATGTGAATCTCATGATGGTTTATTGCTCGTCTGTGGCCCTACAGGCAGTGGTAAAAGTTTTACCTTAGCTTGCTGTATTGATTATATAAATCAAACGATGGAGCGCCATATCATCACCTTAGAAGACCCCATCGAATTTGAGTTTAAACCTAAGAAATCGTTAATTCATCAACGCCAATTAGGTGCAGATATTAAGTCTATGTCAGATGGTATTCGAGATGCATTGAGGGAGGATCCAGATGTCATTATGGTAGGAGAACTCCGAGATCGAGAAACCTTAGAGGCTGCTCTTCATGCAGCCGAAACAGGTCATCTTGTGATGGCAACCATGCATACACAGCGGGCTGTAATGGCTGTTCACCGTATGATTTCATTATTCCCTGGTGAACAACAAGAGGAGGTGCGTAGTCAAATATCACAAGTATTACGTGCCGTTATATGTCAACGGCTCCTTCGATGGAATAAAAAGTTCATTACCATTCGGGATATTTTGCTAAACACGCATGCGGTAGCGAATTTGATACGTACTCGTAAGGAACCACAGATTATTTCTATTCAAGAAACACAACTACCTATGAAAACACTAGAAATGGCCGTGCGAGATGCGAAGGTACAATATGGCTCTCAGCAACAACTACATACATTATTGGATCAACAATTATCGTAGGTGAAGGTATGGAGGCTTATGAATATGTCGTAAAAGATAAGAATAATGAAATGATCAAAGGTTTAATATGGGCGGATTCAGAACAGGAGGTCGGTACACGGTTAAAGCGAGAGGGATATAAGATTTATAAAATCACTTTACAAGTAGATAAGAAGAAACATAAGTGGAATCATACTATGGTGGTAGAGGTAACCTATCAATTAGGACTACTCATCGAATCTGGCGTGCCTTTACGACGAGCATTACAGTTATTGTGTCAGGGAAAGCGAGGCCTTTTATATACAGCCTTATATGAATCGATTGAGCGTGGTCAAACGTTGTCTCAAGCATTGCGAAGTGAAGATTGTCCTGCCATTGCACTGGCTTTATTAGAAAGTGGAGAGGCCGCAGGTACATTAGGAGAAAGCTTGCAATATATATCACGTCACTATGATTGGGAGCGACAGGTACGGCAAAAGGTTATCAGTGCTATTTCTTATCCATTATTTTTACTTGTATTAATGAATATCTTTTTTCTTGTTACCATCTTGTTTATTGTTCCATCCTTTGAAAAGGTTTTTACCACCATGCATATTACATTACCAGTGATGACGCGAGCCCTCTTTGCATTAGGACAAGGGTTAAAGAATCATCCCATAGTGGTTGTTATTCTGCATTGTGTAGGCCTAGGAGCTATGGTCTTTGCATATCATCAACATAGTATAAAACGCAAAGTACATCGTTGGCTTTGGCAGTTGGCTCACCGATACCAATGGATGACCTGCATTTACTATACAAGTATGTTAAAAGTTTGGGCGCTTTTGTTAGATTCTGGAATTTCTATTATTCACACTATGAATATTACAAGACCTTTATGGGGCAATATGTATGGTGCCGAATGTAGTGTAAATGTAGAGGCTAAATTATTATCAGGCCATTCTTTTGAAGAGAGCCTGAGAACTGAGAATATTGGAAATTCCTTTATATGGCAAATGATCTCTATTGGAGAAGAAAGTGGGGAACTCGTAAAGATGTTAGAACATTGTGGACATTATTATGAATCTATACTTTCAAAATATATTGCCCGTCTTGAGAGACTATTAGAACCGATATTACTGACTTTGATGGGGATCGGTGTAGCCGTATTGGTTGTATCTGTTATGTATCCGTTGTTCACGTCTATTGCTAAATTGGGAGGGCAGTAGGCATTGTTATCAAGCTATTTTACAGAATTAATAATGATAAAAGGAGGATATTATGAGTTCTGTTATGCACCTAGTTCATGGATTAAATCATAGATTAGAAATATGTAGTCAATGGATTGTAGAACATCTACAAATTAATCATGTTCGAGAAAACCTGAAAAAGTCGAGAAAAGGTGGATTTACTCTAGTAGAATTAATGGTTGTCGTTGCAGTTATTGCCATATTAGCAGCCATTGCGATGCCACAATTTCTATCGGCTGCTGATAGAGCGCGAACTGCGAAGGAAACAGCAGATATTCAAATTATTAAAAATGCAACACAGCTCTATATGATTGACAAGAATGTAGATACACCGCCAACTGTAGAAAACCTATATAAAGAAGGTTATCTTACAGAACATGTTAAAACTGCAAAGGATAAGGAATATACCATTACTTATGAAGCGGTTAATGGTGGTACTGCGAAGGCAGTTGTAGTTAAAGCTCCTGATGCACCTTAAACGTAATTGATATCTAGTATTTAGTACTTAATATTTAATATTTAATACTTAATAGTTATTATTTAATATTTAAGTCTTAATAGTTAATGTGCATGGATTGATGATTGGAATGTAAATTTATATTTGCATTTACATATGTAGTTATATTAATAGCTATACAGTAGTTATATTTACATTAATATATGTACAGTTGATTTTAGGAAGGACAAGGTATGAAAGGGACTCATTATGTTATAGCGCTGATCGTGTATTTAGCATCCATAGTGCTGCCTATTATATTTTCATCACGAGCAATATCCTTTATTCACGTTGCTTTGTATGCTGTGTTTTCACTCATCATCATAGCAGGTGCTACCATCGATATGCATTACTATATATTGCCGGATGAAGGGGCGTTAGTGCTTGTTTTAGGCGGTATAGTGTATAGCCTTATAAATGATAAGTCTATGCTTATAACGCTTATAAGTGTTATGAGTGTAGGTGCTATTACATATGGACTTCGTCTTATGAGTCATAAAGGTTTTGGACTAGGCGATGTGAAATGGTTTTCTGCTATTGCCATGTGGCTTACGCCCTGGGAGATTGTATGCTTCTTTTACGTAGCCTTTTGTGTTGGTTCTCTCTATCTCTTACTAACAAGCTATCGTAATCGATACATTCCATTTGGTCCCTTTCTATGCTTTGGTGGTTGGTGTGCCTTACATGGCGGATCCTATATGGAGGTGTTGTACCAATGGTTAAGGCACAATCTGTACATCATCAATACGGCTCTTTGTTAGCTGAATGGATTATTGCGATTAGTTTATTTTTACTTCTTATTTCTATATCTTTGCCTATTGTAACAACGCCTAGCCGCTATACTCTAAATGGAAGTACTGAAGAAGTAGTATATATGTTAAAAAAGGTTCAACTTTGGTCTATGCTTGGGCATAAGTCTAATGGAAAAGGGCGTATGTTATTCATATTAAATAAAGACAGCTATACCTTAGAGGAGGATGCTCATCATCATACAGTTAATATATCCTTACCTGCATGGATTGAAAATGTACAACCCTTAACGGTTATCTCTTTTTCTTCTCTAGGATTACCTTATGATGGAACGGAACTTATTTTACGGGATCGAGAAAGTGGTGAGAGAAATCGTATATGGATATCTGTACAAACGGGACGTATTCGATGGGAAGAAGTACACTAAGGGCTTTATGTATGGAGATGCCCTAGTATCAACAGCTATTATTATGTTTATCTTGCCTGTTATATTATCTGTATTTTGGATGGCTACCTTAACAATCTATAAGGCTTACTATTGGGATCATATATTACAAGACACTATAACATATGTAGAGGAATGTAAGTCTACGTATTATCAAACGGGACATATTCAAGAATGTATACATCACTCTCAATTTATTATGAGTCCCAGTGAATCGATTACTTATAAAACACAGGTAGAGCCTATCGTAGAAAATGGCATTGTCCTACAACGATTAACTGTGCAGGCCATAGATAATGAATCTGTTGTGTATACCTTATCTCTCGACTTGGAGGAAATACGGTGAGGACTCGTGATGCACAAAGAGGTTTTATTTTATATTCAACACTCATCAGTATAACTATATCTACTATCGTTTTAACCTTATTGTTAGGCATAGTTTTTTATGGGGTTATGTGGAATGCAAAATTAGTAGATAGCGTAGCCATGATGGAGGATGGTCGTTATACGCGGCGCATGGTGGTGGCTCAAATCATATGGAATCCTGTACAGATAACGGTAGAGGATCAAAATAGGACATTATATATTCACGATACTAAGCGGACTACACTAACATTACAACGCCATGCTTTGTATAGGAAGCTTACAGATGGCAGTTTACAACCTGTTAGCGGCAGCCGTATTATCGGCACAAAGGATAAACGAAATGTTGGGTATACACAAGAACATCCATTTAGTATGGATGAGAGCGGAGTAGTCCATATGCGCTGGTATATTACGAATCGATTTACTGGTGATAAAAAATATACTGCTGGATATGGAGGCTTAGCTATATATGAAGTCGCTATAGGTCAAAGTAGTATATATGATTGGTATAAAGATAATGAGGAAACAAGTCATGAACATGGGAGCCCATAATGCTGGGTTTATAACCTATATCGCAGTATTTACAATGTCCTTTTTATTAGTATTAGCCTTTATGGGACTGCGTATTGGTCAAATTTGTGAAAGTAATGCAGTAGATGAATTGCATTTAGAAGAGGCTCATTATGCAGCGCAAAGTGGAGCACATTGGTTTGTAGGCTACTGTAAGGCCGGTAATACATGGGACTTTCAGGAAAAGCTAATTGTAGCTGATGATGCGGATGTGGAAATCACCATTGAAGCCGATCCATCCCGTGACAATCCTCGTCACGTTATGAGTTATGGAAAATTGAAACATCAGGAAATAGTAAGTCGTGTACATATGTATGTGGCAGTAGATACAGATCATACTATGCATGTTATGAAGATAAAACCATATTGAGGTGAATCTATGAAACGGAAAAAGAAAATACATACTGGTGTATGTATTACAGATGAACGTATTGTATGTGTAACAGCTCATGTAGAAAATAAAACGATGGTCATTACCGATGCACTAGAAATGAAACGCAGTGCATCTATAGATGAGGATGTTAGAAAATTTATAGAAATGTATGATTTAGATGATGGAGCTTACAGCATGGTAGCCAATATTGATACACAAATGCATGTAGCGCCTTATGATCCTCACGATTTTGATATGAAAGAGTTCATCAAATGGAATGTAGAGGATTACTTTACCTTTGATGGCGACAGTTTCCAAATGGATGCATGTCGTCGAGAATATCCAAGACATAATTACCATATGTTTATGGTTGCTGTAGAGCGTCATTCATTAGAACTTTTAAAACAAGGTATACGCGATACCTATGCACCGGTGGATGTAATCGATTTCTGGCCTATTCCTATTTGTTACAGCTTGATGCGGCGTAGTGGTACCGTGACAGGTGTCGTAGAAAAGGATAATCTACACTTATGGCTGTGGTGGAATGATATATGTATTCAAGAACGGATTGTCCCTATTAGTGGCAGTGATGTATCAGAAGCTATGGAGGTGCTAGAATCTAGGCTGCAAGAATTTGGTGTAGATAAAATACAAGGGATTAAGCTGTATGGGGTAGACCAATTAACCGATGAGGAACAAAAGGATATGGAAGCCATTATTTCTATATATGGAGAAACAGAGTATATTCCTTTATTATTCTTAGGACGTGGTCGTAATCGGTGTAAACAAGGACAATTAGATTGGGATATGGCCATTGGTATGGCTGCAAGGGGGCTTAAATGGATTGGCTTGGGATGGTAGATATATTAATCTAATGCCTCGATCGTTACGTTGGCATAGTTTATGGCATAAATATCGTTATTATCTATATGGTATGAGTATTGTATACGGAATAGTAGGATTAATAGCTATAGGTTGGTGTTGGTCTGGTTATAAACAGTATAAGACTGAAAAGGCAGAACTATTGACGCTATTGGAAAATCCGCAGTATCAGTCAATTGAAAAACAGTATGAGGATATAGCATCAGTTAAAAATAAAATACTTAAGAATAGTTCGGGGAAAAATAAAAAAACTATTTTTCAAAATACTATCGTTTTATATGTCCTTGATATAGCTATGGAGCAAGGAATTAGTTTACAACACCTCAATATAAAAGATGAACATATTAGTGTAGATGGTATAGGCCATAGTGATGAAGCATGCCGTAAATTTATAGCTAGTCTTCAACAAAGGTTAATTGGAATGGATTGTCATGGAACAGTTAAAGCAGATCAAGGTATATATACATTCCATATGGAAGGATCTAAAGGAGAGCACAACACATCCAGTAGAGAAGATAGTAATGATCATACTAGTGTGGGGTATCATCATTAGTATTTCACTATATGGGTATATTAGCTTAGAGCAAAAAGCGACTCATTTAAAAGAACGACAAGAAAACTATGTTATCCAAATGCAGGCTGAGTCAGATTATATTGTATCTAAGGAAGCAAAATTACTAGCGTCTTTTACAGAAAATAAGTTATCGAACACGAGTTCTAATACTAGTATTTTTGAGTCTTTGCAAGGAGAACCATTAATGATTGTTAGTACTGATGAGCATGAAGGTGTATTAGAATTAAATTTATTAGGAAGTACAGAACGTCTTATCAACTGGGTTAATACTGTTGAAGCAAAAGACCCTTCACGCCGTATAGAAATCGAGGACATAGAACGGAAAGGCAATGTAGTGTATGTGCATTGTGCAGTAAAACCGATTATGATGTCTTAATATATATTCTTATATAGTAATATTAATAGAGACAGATTATAGATTGTTATTCTATAGTCTGTCTTTGTTTTTGTGACATTTTATAGTACAATGAAGGATATGAAATAATAAGGGGCACATAATACATGATAATAAAACGAAATATTATGCTCATCGGTTCTATGGGGAGTGGCAAGAGCCATTTCGGTCGTAATCTTGCGGAACGCAAGGGGTGGCAATTTGTAGATACCGATCGCGTATTAGAAAGTCGTTTTGGGTTGCCTATTGCTGAAATATTCAAGAAAATTGGGGAAAAAGCATTCCGACGTGCAGAAATGGATGTACTGAAAAAGGTTTGCTTATATCACGAAGCAGTCATCTCCGTAGGTGGTAATTTTCCCATTGAACATCGCACATTAAAGGTATTGAAGAAATATTCTTATATCATTGGTATCCGAGCTGCACAATTTCGCATTGTGAGCCGTGTGAATCGCCGTATTGGGAAACGGCCAACCATGGATTATAACAATGTTCATGCCTTTGTACATGCTATGATACAATCCTGGAAACCGGTGTATAAGCAGTGTGATTTTGTACTAGATACAACAAATGGTCGGACCTATGATTTTATGCAACGTATTGAGGATGAGTTAGTAACCTCAGGTGTTCAATTTAAAGCAAGACGTCAACCCAATGATACGGAAAATAGAGATGGTAAACAGTCATCTCAAGAATCACAATTTAATAATTCTCTAAGAAACAAATTTGATAATCATGAATTATCTAGAACACAACGCTTTAATAAAAGGATTTCTAATGATACAGAAACCAAGCAGATAGTCTTAAAAAAAGAACCATCTCATAAGGCAGCATCTTATAAAGCGAGTAATGACAAACGTCGCAAACATAAGAAATCTAATCAAGCGGTTACTGCACATAAGACAGAAACTATATCCAAACAACGTACACCACAAGGGGGTAATGGATATGAGAAGAATCGCAATACTAACAAGCGGCGGAGACGCACCTGGAATGAACGCCGCCATAAGAGCGCTAACTAGAAAAGCCATTCATGAAGGCTTTGAAGTTTTTGGTATTGAACGTGGCTATGTAGGTATTATGGAAGAACAATTTGTTCCTTTAGCAAACCGTTCTGTAGGTGGTATTATTACTCAAGGCGGTACCATGCTAAAAACAGCTCGTTTTCCTGAGTTTCAAAATGAAGATGTTCAGCGTAAAGCTTACGATATTTTGAAAGCCCATAGCATTGACCACCTCATTGTTATCGGTGGCGACGGTTCTATGCGAGGCGCTACGAGTTTAGCTAAGTTAGGTATGTCTACGATGACGATTCCCTGTACTATAGATAATGATATGGGTGGCACTCAATATACGCTAGGATTTGATACGGCGCTTAATACTGTAGTTGATGCGGTTGGAAGAATTCGTGATACATCTAATTCCCATGAACGGGTAGCCATTGTAGAGGTAATGGGTCGTAAAGCAGGTCATATTGCGCTTAAAGCGGGTCTTGCCTGTGGTGCTGAAATTGTACTTGTTCCTGAAAATCCTATGCCTTTACATGAGGTCTGTCGTCATTTAAAGGAAACACAGATTCGGGGTAAAGAATATAGTGTGATACTCGTTGCTGAAGGTGCTTACAATAGTGGAGAAGTAAAATCCTTCATTAAGGAGCATACGGAATTTGATCCAAGTTTGACTGTATTAGGATATTTACAACGTGGTGGCGGTCCTTCTGCATTCGATGCTATTTTAGCGGCACGTATGAGTGAAACTTGTATTGAGTTATTGATGAATGGTACAGATAATCGACTAATTGGATATATTGATGGTCACATTCGTGCTATTTCCTATCAAGAGGCTGAAAGTTTTTTATTTCCTATTAATGAAAAGGATTATACATTATTATCCATTTTAAGCAGTTAAAAATATAATGACCCGCAAGGGTCATTTTCTTTTATCATCATTTATTCATGAATGAAATTATATTGCATAAAAGTAATTGGTACTGTATAATTTAAAAATACTAATAGTATTGTTAGGAACGATACATGTTGTGCCAATATCTTCATTTTAATATAAGGAGATTATAATGAAAGAATTTTTGCAAAAGCATCGTAAACGCATTATTGCAGGTGCTGTTGTTCTTTGTGTTCTTGGTGGTGGTACATACTACTACATGCATAGCGAAGGTTCTAAGCAAACACAAAACTTATATACTACTGGTAAGGTAGAAAAGGGTGATGTAAAAACTAGTATTAGCGCAACTGGTACTATTAACCCTGTAAATTATGTAGACGTTTCTACGAATGTGGCTGGTAAGCTTGAAAAAGTTTTAGTAAAAGAAAATGATCAAGTTACGGCTGGTCAAGTTATCGCTTATATTGATACACGTCAATTACAAGCCTCTGCAGATGATGCACGTGCTGCATTAGCTAAGGCAGAACTTGATATGAATCGTTATAAAGCATTAGCAGAACAAAATGCTATCGCTCAACAAACCTATGATGATTCTGTAACATCTTATGAACGTGCAAAATCTACGTATGACCGCGCAGCAGCAGATTTAAGTGATGCTACAATTACAGCACCAATGTCTGGCACTGTTATAGGCACTCCATTGAAAGCTGGTCAAACTATCAGTACTGGTATTTCTACACAAATGATTATCGCTACTATCGCAGATTTAAGTAACTTAGAAATTTACTTAACAGTAGATGAAACCGATATTGGTAGTATCAAACAAGGTGCTAAAGTAGAATTTACTGTAGATTCTAAACCGGGTGAAACTTTCACAGGCTACGTATCTGAAATCGCAAAAGGTACAAAAGGTAACATGGGCGCTACAAGCAACAGTGTTGTGTACTACACTGTAAAAGTTCAAATTCCTGAAAATATTTCCAACAATTTCTTACCATCTATGACGGCTCGTGCAACCATCTTTGGTGAAGATATTAAAAACACATTAGTAGTACCTCTTACGGCAGTGCGTACAGATAAGCAAGGTGAATACGTATATGTTATTAAAGATGGTCAACCAGTACGTACAGCTGTTTCTACAGGTGTAACTGGGGATACTAATGTACAAATTTTAAAAGGTTTATCTGAAGGTGATGAAATCATCGTAAGCGGTGATGTAACGGCACCTAAGAATAATAGCCGTGGACCATTCTAATAGTAGGTGAATATGAATCAAGCAGTAATCGATATACAAGGGATTACGAAGACCTATGTAAATGGTAAATTATCGGTGCCTGTTTTGCATGGTATCGATTTACAGGTCAATAAAGGCGAATTCGTATCTATTATGGGTCCTTCTGGTTCTGGTAAGTCTACCTTTATGAACATTCTTGGCTGTTTAGACAGACCAACGACAGGTTCATACCGCCTTAATGGCGATGAGGTAGCTACCTTATCCGATGATGAATTGGCCTTTGTACGAAATAAACAAATAGGCTTTGTATTCCAAAGTTTCAACTTATTAACAAAATTAACAGCCTTAGAAAATGTAGCGCTCCCTATGATTTATGCAGGGATGGATAAAAAATCACGTAATGAACGAGCTGCTGCACTATTATCTTCTGTTGGTCTTGGTGACCGTATGGATCACTTTCCATCTGAGTTGTCTGGCGGTCAGCGTCAACGTGTTGCCATTGCTCGTGCACTGGCTAATAACCCTGCTATCATAATGGCCGATGAACCGACAGGTAACCTTGACTCCAAGTCGACTATCGATGTTATGAATATTTTTAGAGGCCTTTACGATGAAGGGCGAACAATAATCCTTGTTACTCATGAACCAGAAATTGCAACCTATGCAAGTCGCAATGTAGTATTGCGTGATGGTTTAATTGTAGAGGATTCCCAAAATCTAAATATGACGCCTGTACAGGAGGTGCCACATGTATAAAGAGAGTTTCTTGATGGCATGGGCATCCCTCATTGCTAATAAAATGCGATCCATTTTGACCATGTTAGGCATCATTATCGGTGTAGCTGCCGTAATTGCCTTAGTATCTATTGGTAATGGTGTAAAGCAAGATATCCAAAATTCTATTTCTAGTTTAGGTTCTAACCTATTGATGGTTATGCCTGGTGCACCTCGTACACCGGGGGTTCGACCTTCTGCAGGATCTATGAAGTCTTTAAAGGTTTCTGACTATGAAGCTATTTCAAAGTTAGATGGTGTTAAAGCGGCTAGTCCTATGACAAATGGCTCGTATGTAGTGATTTATCAAAATAAGAACTGGACTACTTCAGTATCTGGTGTTAGCTATAACTATTTAGATGTAAACAATTGGTCTATGAAATCTGGTCGATTCTTGTCTGAAAAGAATGTACAGAATCGTGAACGCGTTGCAGTCGTAGGTAAAACAGTTGTTAAGAATCTATTTGGTGATGAAGATCCAGTAGGTGCTGAAATTCGTGTCAAAAATATTCCATTCCGTATCATTGGTGTTCTTAATAGTAAGGGCAGTGGTGCTATGGGTAATGACCAAGATGATATGGTAATTATTCCATATACTACAGCTATGGAACGGGTAGAAGGTGTTGATTATCTCCGGATGATCTACGTGGTAGGTAAGGATGAAAACGGTATCGATCGTTTACAATCCGATATTGAAAACCTATTGCGTGTACGACATGGTATTAAAGATACAAACCTTGATGATTTCAATATCCAAAACATGAACTCTATCATGGAAACTATGGAGGAAACAACAGGTACGTTAACATTATTCTTAGGTGCTGTAGCAGCTATTTCTCTTGTGGTCGGTGGTATTGGCATTATGAATATTATGCTCGTATCCGTAACTGAACGGACAAGAGAGATTGGGATACGTAAAGCGCTGGGTGCTACTTATAGTGTTATCGTTACACAGTTCCTTATCGAAGCTGTTGTTATCAGTTTGATGGGGGGCATAATAGGGATTATACTCGGCATAGGCTCATCTAAGCTGATTGGCATGGCTTCGGGCATGAGTACAGTTATATCTATACCAACGATTGGAATGTCCTTTGCCTTCTCTATGGCAATAGGTTTGATCTTTGGTATTTATCCAGCCCGTAAAGCGGCTAAACTTAATCCAATTGATGCATTACATTATGAATAATCCTTAGTTGTAGATGCGTTTTTTTAAAAACATACTACATAATTAGATAGAGTTATTCGCATATGGTGCGTTGCATGATACAATATGTATGATGTAACGCACCATTTTTATGTTTGTATTGAGTTTTTTGCAAGAACGCTCTAAATCATTTCATGCAAGTATTTGGAAATAGAAGGGGATTAAGTTTAGTTAATCTATGTGTCAGTATATTGAATGGAGAACCATATGGCTACAACATTGTTAGAATATTTCAACGAATTACGAGATCAAAATCCATTTTCTTGGGTAAAAGATTCTGAAATTACTGCTGTTGAACCTGGTCATGCGGAAATGACCTTGCAAACTAATGAGACAGAGTACTGTAATTTTAGAGGGGACTTGCATGGCGCTGTTTGTATTGGTTTAGCAGATAGTGTGATGGGAACAGCTTGTTTTACATTGGGCAAATCTGTGAGCACTATTGATCTTAATGGTAACTATGTGAAAGCTGTTAAAGGCGGTACGGTATTGCGTGGTGTAGCTAATGTAGAGCATAGTGGTAAAACAACTATGGTTGCCACAGCACGTATCTATAATGAATTAGGTGAACTTGTTCACTTGGCACGTGGTACATTTTTTGTACTAGAAGAGAAGCCATTACCTGAATTACCATGGCGTTTTATTGAAGAAGACAACCCTGATTTGGTATAATATAGTTTAGACTTTTAAATATAGGAGGATGCTTTAATGAAAGAAGAATTACAACGGATTAAGGCTGAAGCTCTTGATGCGATTAAAGGGTTGACAGATATACAATCACTGCAAGATATACGCGTTAAATATTTAGGTAAAAAAGGTGAGGTAACGGCATTACTAAAAGGTCTTGGTAAATTATCTCCAGAAGAACGCCCGAAGGCTGGCGCCCTCGTTAATGCTGTTCGTGAAGCATTAGAAGCCGAAATTGATACGGTTAAAGTTCGTATGGAAACGGCAGAGTTAAACGCTCGTTTAGAACAAGAACGCATCGATATTACATTGCCTGGTCGTGCACAAAAAGCTGGTCATATCCATCCATTAACTAAGGTTAATGAAATGATTGAGGACTTCTTCATGAAAATGGGGTATACCGTTGAAGAGGGGCCAGAAATTGAACAGGATTACTTTAACTTCGAATGCTTAAACTTGCCCAAAGATCATCCTGCACGTGATATGCAAGATTCCTTCTATATTACAGAAAACTTCTTATTGCGTACGCATACATCTCCAGTACAAGCTCGTACTATGCAACGTCATGAGCCTAACAGCCCAATCCGTATGATTGCGCCTGGTAAGGTTTATCGTTGGGATTATGATGCAACACATTCCCCAGTATTCCATCAAGTGGAAGGTCTCATCATCGATGAGCATATTACATTTGCTGATTTGAAAGGCACATTAGAGTCCTTCTTACGTCACATGTATGGTGATGAAACAAAGGTACGTTTCCGTACAAGCTTCTTCCCATTCACAGAACCATCTGCAGAAGTAGATATTTCTTGTGTAATGTGTGGTGGTGAAGGTTGCCGTGTATGTTCTCATACAGGTTGGCTTGAAATTTTGGGCTGCGGTATGGTTCATCCTGATGTATTGCGTATTAATGGGTACGATCCTGAAAAGGTTAAAGGCTTTGCCTTTGGTATGGGCGTAGAACGTATTGCTATGCTTTTATACGGCATTAATGATTTACGTCTATTCTTTGAAGATGATGTACGATTCTTGGAACAATTTTAGGAGGAACTCATGAAAGCAAGTTTACAGTGGATGAACGAATACGTGCCTGTGGATATGAATCGTCCTGCTCAAGAATTGGCCGATGAATTAACACAAGCTGGTATTCCTGTAGAAGATGTCATTGCTATGGATAATGGCATTAAGAAAATTTATACTGGTAAAATCGTTGAGATTACAAAGCATCCAGATGCAGATAAATTACAAGTATGCCAAGTTGAATGCCTTACTGAAGAAGGTGAGCCTGTTACAAAACAAATCGTAACAGCAGCAACAAATGTAGCGGTAGGTCAAATTGTACCTGTAGCGTACCATAAGTCTCGCCTAGCTGATGGAACAGAGATTAAAAAAGGTAAATTGCGCGGCGTAGTTTCTGAAGGTATGTTCTGCTCAGTAGCAGAATTTGGCATTTCTAGTGATTTAGTATTGCCAGAAGAAGCACAAGGTATTTATATCTTCCCTGAAGGTATACCAATTGGTCTTGATGTAAAAGACGTGTTGGGCTTAAATGATACAGTGTATGAATTTGAATTGACTGCTAACCGAGCAGATTGCTTCTCCATGGTTGGTTTATCCCGTGAATTCGGCATGATGACAAACCAAAAAGCGTTATTCCCTGTTATCATGGTTAATGAAAATGGTGAGTCTATTGAAGGCAAAGCATCTGTATCTATCGAAGCAGATGATCTTTGCACGCGATTCATGTCTCGTATCGTTACAGACGTAAAGGTTGAACCATCCCCATTGTGGATGCAAAATCGTTTGCGTAACAGCGGCATTCGTCCTATTAATAATGTAGTAGACGTAACAAACTATGTTATGTTAGAACTTGGTCAACCTATGCATGCCTATGACTATGACCATGTAAAAGGTCATCAACTAGTGGCAAGACGTGCTAAAAATGGTGAAGTTCTTGTTACACTTGATGGTTCTGAACGTGAATTGAATGACTCTATGCTTATTATTGCCGATGCAGAACGCCCAGTAGGTGTAGCTGGTATCATGGGTGGCTTTGATAGCGAAGTAACAAATGAAACTACTACTGTTATGCTTGAAGCTGCTGTGTTTAATGGACCATCCATTCGCCGCACTGCAAAAGCGCTTGGTATGCGTTCTGAAGCATCTGGACGTTTTGAACGTGGCGTAAACCATAAATACACTGCCTATGCTATCGACCGAGCAGCACAGTTGTTGCAACAAATTTGCCCATCCTGTAAAGTTGATGTAGGCATTATCGATGTGTACAAGAACCCTGTAGAGCAACATACAGTTACTTTCACAGCAAAACAAATCAACGATTACTTGGGTACAAATATCGAAAAAGACGAAATGGTTCGCATTTTGACTGCTCTTGAATTCGTTGTAACTGAAGAAGGGGACCAATTATCTGCCCTCGTTCCAACATGGCGCGGTGACGTAACAGTAATGCCTGATATCGCTGAAGAAGTAGCTCGTATTTATAACTATGATAATATCGCTCCTACAATTCCTGTAGCCGTATTGTCCTCTGGTGGTATGACGCCTAAGAAAGCTCTTACGAAAGAGGTAACACATACGTTAGCTAAATTGGGTATGACTCAAATCATTACATTTAGCTTTATGCATAAAGATGGCCTTTCCAATATGATGCTTCCTGAAGGGGATAGCCGTTATACAGCCATTCCAATTTTGAATCCTATTTCCGAAGAATTCCCTTATATGCGTACTACATTGGTGCCAGCTGTTATCGAAGCTGCGAAACGCAATATTGCGCAACAAAATAAGGATCTTTGGTTGTTTGAAACAGCGAATGTATATGAACCAAAAGCATTGCCTTTGACAGAGGTACCTCATGAACGCCCTATGGCTTGTGGTATCTTGATGGGCAAAGCAAACCAAGCTGGCTGGAATCAAGCAGAACGCACTACAGATTTCTATGATGTAAAAGGTATCGTAGATGCGTTGTTGGCTGAACTGGGTGTTATAGGCTATGAAATTAATCGTGGCTCTGAACCTTACTTCCACCCAGGTGTAAGTGCTCAATACGTAGTTGATGGTAAAATGATTGCTCAATATGGTGAATTACATCCACAAGTGAGCAAAAACTTTGATTTACCAGGAAAAGTATACATGTTTGAAATCGATTTGGAAGCAGTATTATCCTTAACGATTCCAGCATTCCGCTATACCTCTTTCAGTAAATTCCCAGGTACTAGCCGTGACCTTGCTATTGTAGCACCTGTGTCCGTATCTAGTGGTGAAATTTTATCTATCATTAAAGAGCATGGTGGTGAATATTTAGAAAGTGCATCTATCTTCGACGTTTACGAAGGTGAACATATCGAAGCTGGTTACCGTAGTCTTGCATACAACTTGCAATTCCGCTCTATGGAAGGCACGTTGAATGATGAAGATATTGATGGTAACATTCAAGCTATTATTGATGCATTAGCAGAAATTAACTGCAGATTACGTTAATCTCAAGCAGTATATTGAAAGGGTTTACCATATGGTAAACCCTTTTAGTACTATAGTTATACCTTTAGTTAGGTAGAAAGGATTATCCATGGAATTATTGGCTCCTGCCGGTACGATGGAAAACTTTATAGCCGCTTTAGAATCTGGGGCTGATGCTATTTATCTTGGCGGTAAAGGCTTTAATGCTCGTGCTCATGCAGCAAACTTTGGCATTGAAGAACTGGCTGAGGCTATTCGTTTGGCTCATATTTTAGATGTGTCCGTATATGTAACCGTAAATATCCTCATAGGTGATTCCGAATTAAAGGATCTCGAGGCGTATTTGAAGGACTTAGAGCGCATCGGTGTGGATGCTATTATTGTTCAAGATTTAGCAGTTGCTAAATTGGCACAACGAGTGGCGCCTAAACTTCACTTGCATGGCAGTACGCAGATGACGGCGGCTACATTAGATGCTGTTCGTTTTTATGAAAGCCTCGGCTTTACCCGTGTTGTATTGGCTCGTGAATTGAGCCTCTCTGAAATTGAACATATTTGTAAAAACTGTACAGCTGAAATCGAAGTCTTTGTACATGGTGCCTTATGTGTGTGCTATTCTGGTCAATGCTTGATGAGTTCCTTTATCGGTGGTCGCAGTGGTAACCGTGGTGCCTGCGCACAACCTTGCCGTTTGCCTTATGAACTATTGGATTCTTCTGGTACTAGTTTGCTACCTAAACATGAAGCCTATTTACTAAGCCCAAAGGATCTTAACTATAGTGAGCATATGAATGAGCTCGTAGCTGCCGGTGTTACGTCCTTTAAGGTAGAAGGGCGTATGAAAAAGGTTTCCTATGTGCGTCAAGTCATTGGGACCTATCGTCATATTTTAGATACAGCTCATATGGATGCTGCTGATGCCGATGCATTGGCATCTGGGTTTAATCGTGGCTTCTCTACAGATTATTTAACAGACCATGTAGGGAAATCTATGATGACTGTTGTAGCTCCAAATAATCAAGGCAAATTAATTGGTAAAGCAGAGGTCAAAAAGGGACAAGTTCATTTATTCCTAACAGAACCGATTGAAAAAGGATCACTTTTAAAGGTAATGCAAAATTCTGGTAGTATTACGTATTATCAAATTGATCAAAATTGGTCCTTAATGGATGAAAAGCATTTTGTAGGCAAACCTGATGAAGGGTTTGCAGCGGGACAAGTATTTTTAGCATCTACGCCAAAATCTCAAAAGCAACGAGGCTTACAAGATTTTAGTGCTAAATTAGAGGTACATGGTTATCTATCTATTAATACAGACCGAGAACAACCTTGCACAGACCTTACCTTTGTATTGAATGATGGGCGTACTGTGACTGTATCTAATGAGTTTGAACCGGTTTATGCTAACAATAAACCGACTACATTAGAGAAGGTTACTGACCAAGTAGGTAGATTAGGCAATACATTGTTTACGCTTGGCTCTATGTCTATTCCTGATGGACCTTATATGTGGCCAGCTAGTGTGTTAAATGCATTGCGTCGAGATGCTGTAGAAGCACTAGAAAACTTATTGATTACAGACCATGAAACGGCTTGGGCTGAGCTGTCTGTAGAGCCTCAAGATATGTCATCTATGGTTGCGAAGGCTAAGGTTCAATATTCTGAGCCTATGGTGAGTGCTCGCGTTGATGAGCTAGAGGCTGTGAAAGCAGCTATTGAAGGGGGCGCTAAGAAGATTATCTTCGGTGGTGACCGTTTACAACGTAAGCCTTATGAACTTAGTATCTACGGGCAGGTAGCTAAGCTTTGTAAAGACCATAATGTACTTTGTGTATTTGCTACCCCTCGCGTCGTGAAAGATGATGAAGTAAAGGCGTATATGAATACGCTTAAGACTATGGTAGAGGCTAAACCAGATAGCATTTCTATTTACGTGCCACAAGCATTATTGTGGCTTCGTGACTTAGGGTATACAGGTGCTATTGAAGCTGATACAGGTCTTAACATATTTAACGGCTCTGCACTACAAGTATGGCAAGACTTTAATATGAGTAGTATAGCACCATCCTTAGAGTTAACCTTGGCACAACTTGTTAACTTGCAAAAATTTACTAAATTGCCATTAGAAATAATGGTACATGGTTACACGGAAATGATGATTTCCGAATACTGTGCCATTGCAAGCTTTGTGGGCACTGGGAAAAAGGAAAACTGTCCTATGCCATGTGTAAGGGAGGACTATGCATTGAAGGACCGTAAAGGGGAAGTGTTCCCATTGCGTACCGATCCTTATTGCCGTATGCACATTATGAATAGTCATGAAATGGACATGCGTGCCTATGTGCCAGAGTTACATCGAAAAGGGCTATATATTTTGCGCATTGATGGTCGACATATGGATACACATCGCTTGCGTTCTATCGTAGCAGATTATGTATCCATTCAAAATGGAACAAAAGAGGCTCCGCCTAAGAGTGTAGGTAAAGATGATACACCTATTACAAGGGGCCACTATTTTAGAGGTATTTTATAAAAGAGGTAGTACATTGTTTAACGAAGATGTATTAGACTTTCACCATATAAAAGAACAATTAAAACAACACTGTAGTTCTACCATTGCTAAAGAATTAGCTATGCACATCGAACCTATGACAGATGCGAAAGCCATTCAAGAGAACCTTGATGAAACGGCGGAGGCAATGCGTTCTTTGCAAACTGAGGTAGAACAACCGTTAGGCGGTACGCGAGATATTCGTGAGTCCTGTAAGAAGAGTCGTAAAGACTTTGTCCTTACTCGTGAAGCATTGTGGGATATTTATTTAACCATTGGTGCTTATAAGCGGATGACAAAGTTTTTTAGAACGAAATATATGGAATATCCTTTACTATCCTTATGGGTACAGGATATGCCAAATACAGATCGCATTGAAAATCGCTTTAAACGCGTTTTTGATGAAAAAGGGGAATTGCTTGATACAGCATCTCCTAAGTTGGCGAGCCTAAGAAATACGATTATTAAAACTCGTGAAAAGATTAAAAATGATATTCAAGCTATCTTACACGACAAGGATAATCAGAAGTATTTCCAAGAAACAATCATTACACAGCGTAACAATCGCTATGTAATCCCTGTAAAACAGGAATATCGCCAATATTTTGATGGTCTTATTCACGACCGTTCTGCAACGGGTCAAACACTCTATATTGAACCGATGCGCTTGGTGAATCTAAATAATGAATTACAAGAGGCATTGATTGGTGAAGAGCAAGAGGTATTGCGTATTTACCGTGAATTATCAGCCCTTGTAAAACAACATAGTAATGATTTGATGGATGCTTGTGAAAAGGTATCCCATATCGAATTTGTATATGGTAAGGCGAGCCTTGCTATTTCTTATAAGGGTGTACCGGCCATCTTGAGTACTGATAGAACTGTCAATCTCATGAGAGCTCGGCACCCATTAATCCCACCGAATGTGGTAGTGCCTACAAATATTCAATTAGGTACATCGTATCGTATTTTATTGATTACTGGTTCTAATACAGGTGGTAAAACAGTATCCCTTAAAACATTAGGGTTATTGAGTTTAATGAACCAATGTGGTCTATTTATTCCTGCAGACCACGGCTCAATGTTGCCTATATTCCAAAATATCTTTGCCGATATTGGGGATGAACAAAGTATTGAGGCTAGCCTTAGTACGTTCTCTGCTCATATGACACAAGTTATTTCCATCATTAAACATTGTGGCCCAAATGACTTGGTATTGCTGGATGAGCTTGGATCTGGTACAGATCCAGAGGAAGGTAGTGCACTTGCTGTATCTATCCTTGAGTTCTTCCGTAAAAAGGGTGCCCTTATGATGGTAAGTACCCATTATAATGAGCTTAAAAACTATGCATACCATACAGAAGGAATCGAAAACGGCCATGTAGAATTTGATGAGCGCACCTTAAAACCAACATATCGACTTCATATCGGTGTAGCTGGTAGTAGCCATGCGTTGAGTATTGCGGCCCGTTTAGGTTTGCCAAAAGATATCGTAACGCGCGCTGCAGAGTATAAATCTCAATTTGGTAGCCATGAAATGGAAGAAGTCCTTTCAGATTTGAATGAGCAACTTCGTAAGGCATCTGAACGGGAAAGAGCCTTAAAGAAAGAGCTTGATGAAACACGTCGCATGCGTGGTCAATTAGAGAAGGAAAAGAAACAGTTTAACGAAAAGCGTAAACAAATCTTAGCCAAAGCTCAAGCTGATGCAGAATCTATGAAACGTAGCTTACGCGTCGAAGGGGAAGCGATTATCAAGCAATTGAAATCGCAATTCTCTGAAACAAATAAGGATAAGCGTCAATCTGCTATTAATGCTGCACGTAAGGGTATCTCTAATGTACATATACCAGAATCTCCAGTA
This sequence comes from uncultured Veillonella sp., assembly GCA_902478055.1. Lineage (GTDB taxonomy): Bacteria > Bacillota > Negativicutes > Veillonellales > Veillonellaceae > Veillonella. Next base: position 55,958 of record CABSJL010000008.1, read on the forward strand.
GATGATGATCGTAAATCTTTGACTGCAGATACTATTAAGGTAGGCCAAGCAGTATATGTTACATCTTTACGCTCATTAGGTACTGTATTATCTATCAATGGCAATCGTGTGAATGTAGATATTAATGGACTAACAGCTACTGTAAAGGTTAGCGAATTACAATCTACTACACGTGAAGAAGGAAATAAGCTTGAACGGGAACAAAAAGCAGCTATGCCTAAGACTAGAAAGCGTATGGGTGGCTCTGCCGTACAACGCCAAAAAGAGGTTCGTACTGAAATCAATATTCTTGGACAAACGGTAGATGAAGCGACAGTTTCTGTTGGTAGATTTATTGACCAAGCTTTACTTGGTGGTGTTAATCAAGTGCGCATTATTCACGGTAAGGGGACTGGCGCATTACGAGAAGGTGTACATCAATATTTGCGTACCTTACCGCATGTAGCTCATTTTGAAACGGCAGGCTATGACGAAGGTGGTGCAGGGGCTACCAATGTAGTTCTGAAATAAAGCTACTCAATAGTGATATAGTTATAGATAATACAGTAAATTATTATCGTCTATCAAATTGATTATGGGGTATAGCTATATACATATATAGAAATAGAAAAGGTAGTAAGTTCTTTGAACTGATATGTACCCCCTTTACTGGACAACCAGTAAAGGGGGTATTTTCATGAGATAT
>CABSJL010000009.1 GCA_902478055.1 uncultured Veillonella sp.
TCTCTGCTTTGTTGACTGCATTTAGAATCGTGTTTCTTGCAGTATTTCAATCACAGCTAGCATCTGTGACGATGGAGAATATCCTTACGTCCTTATGGCTAGGTTTTAGATTGAGTCTCAAGACCGTCGGTTCTTTATGTTTACTAGGCTTTTTAGGGGGCACATTGGTACATACCTTTATACCTAAATGGCCGTCCTTACGCATTAAACAGGTTGTGTATTCCATAGCGACTGTACTGTTGACCTTCTTATTCTTAGGCCGTATTCCGTTCTACAAAATATTCAATTCCTCTTATAATGCAATGCTCATCAATGGTAAAAACGATGATATCAGCGCCATTATTAATACGGCGATTAATGAATATAACGCCCTCATGTACATCGTTGGGGCCGTAGTATTGAGCGCAGCCCTTTGTTATTTCCTCGTTAAATTCTTGGCGTGGGGTACAAAGAAATATAGTGATTACGTTGATACTCAATTAGTTTGTCCTACTTGGTATCCAAAGACGAAGAAAACGCAGTGGATCACAGGTATTGGATTGACTGTAGTTATCGGTGTATTAGGTCTGTTCTTTAGATTTGGTGGTGCTTTTAACTATACGAATTCCATCAACTGGGAAAGTGCGGCGCGCCTCAGTTCTAATTTGTTAAACGAGACCATCCTCGACGATGTGCAGGCTCTTTATCGTGTTAAAAGTATTGCAAAGCGCGCGGATGAGTTAGAGGTTATCAACTTAACCCCTCAAGAATTGAGTGAGAAAATCAGTGCCGTTGGTGGAACATTTAATGGTAAGGATTTTGATGGTTCTTTCACAAGAACTATTACGACAGAGCGTTTAGCAGAGCAACCACAGTCCATCAATATCGTTCTCGGTGAATCCTATGGTTTGTGGCCATTCCTCAGTGAATACAATGAACCTGGTGCGTACCTTGTTGAACAAGGCCGTAAATATGCTGCCAGTCCTCAAGCGATGAGCACACAGCTCGCTCTTGCCCAAGGTACGGGCACTATGCCAGCTATCAATGGTTTACTCACAGGTATGCCTGATACAGGTCTATATCCTAACTATGAAGGTGAAAGCTTCAAACAACCGTATGGCTTAGGCATTGGTTCTGTTATGAAAAAGCTAGGTTATAAAACTGTATTCTGGTACGGCGGATTTAGTACATGGCAAAATGTGAAGAATTTCGCCTTGTCTCAAGGTTTTGATGAATTCCATGATGCTTCTGAAATGCCAAGCGAAGAAAGCAACGCGTGGGGTGTAGCGGATAAGGATATGTTTAAAGCCATTTCCGCTTACATGGATCAACATAGAGGGGAAAAAATCCTCAATGTTATTATGACCACATCGAATCATCCTCCATATAGCGTCAACGTCGCTAAAGAAGGGTATGATGTGAACAAGGTAAAAGGGCATTTGCCTGATACAATTGCTGAAACAGATAAGCAATTGAACGAAATGGGTCATATTTGGTATGCAGACCATGTAATGGGCCAGTTTATCGCCAGTGAAGAAAAAGCAGATCCATCGGCGCTCTTCGTTATCACTGGGGACCATAGCGAACGCTTTACCTTTGCTCGTGAAGTAAGTCCTAATGTGGCATCTACCATTCCAATTATCTTCTATGGACGAGGCATTCATAAAGATTGGCTTGCTCCTAATGCGTTTGGCATGAGTATTCAAATCATTCCAACCTTGGCAGAACTTGTGGGACGTCCTGGTCAAACCTATGAAGCGATGGTACCAAGTCTATTTACACAAGAGGAATTTGTCTTTAACCATAGACTCTATCTAGATAACAATGGAAAACTTATGGAACAAGGCACAAACATGCCTCAATCTTATGGTGAAGTGATTAAGAACATGCGCGAACTTGCAGCATGGCGTATTAAACATGGGGATGTCATCCAATAAAAACTACACATTTTTATGTATTAAATGTAATTGATTTATAAGCTAAAGGATTATCTATGAGTACTGTGACGGCTATTATCTTAGCGCGCAATGAAGAACAACATATTGTAGATTGTATTAAAAGTATTCAATTTGCTGATGAAATATTAGTTATCGATGATGGAAGTACAGATCAAACGGTACCTCTTGCTACTAACTTGGGGGCTAAAGTTATACCACATCCTCTGAATGGAGATTGGTCACAACAACGGAGATTTGGTATATCTCAAGCGCATTCTGAATGGATTCTATTTATAGATTCGGATGAGCGTGTATCTCCTCAATTAGCAAAATCAATTCAAGAATCTATTAAAGGAGAGCCAAAGGCTTATTGGCTACGAAGATATAATTTATTCCATCACAATCCAGCTACTCATGGTGTGGTGAGACCTGATAAGGTGTTACGATTGATGCCTCGAGAGGGAGCCACTGTGGAAGGTGCTGTCCATGAAGCCTTTATCAGTCCCTATCCACAAGATACATTAGAGGGAAAATTGTATCACTATACGTATGATAATTGGCATCAATTCTTTGAGAAGTTTAATAAGTATACGACAGCAGCAGCTAATAAATACAAGGCACAAGGGAAGTCTTGTAGTTTTTTAGGGGATATTATATTGCGTCCTACATGGGCATTCTTTAAGATATATATTTTGCAAGGCGGCATATTAGATGGAAAAATAGGTTTTCTATTATCTATCTACCATATGATGTACACCATGACGAAATATGTAAAATTATATTATTTAAATAAATCGAATGGGCAATTATAATTGGTGATTTAGTATAGTAGATTGCTATGGGGAATTATTGTTCTTAAAGTAGATATGGAAGTATAAATGAGTGAACAATTTTTTCTATCCCTACAACAAAATATAAAATTAATGCTTTGGGCTCCTATATTGAGCACCATCTTTCGAATTGTATTTATGATTGTGTATAATCCCTACCCCACATGGAAGGGGCGCTGGAAATCTGTAGTAGGTTCATTGCGTTACGGCTTTTGGTGGGGCATGGATTTTGATGCTTATGTATTCTTACTACCCTTAGTTTTGGTAACACTCCCTGGACTATGGTTTGAAGGATACCATCAAATAGAGGATTCCTTACGATTGGTGGGGCTAACGATTTATTCCTGTGTTCTGTACGCAGCCTTTGCAGGAAAAATGATCTTCTACAAGCATTTCCATGATACGTACAACTATATGGTTCATTATGCAAATCATGCAGAGAAACATAATTTGATTGATGTATTCTTTAATCAAGATAGAGGCATTCTTGTCATCTTAGGATTGACTCCTATTACATTTATATCCTGGTACATGGGAGATTTTTTCTTGTCCTTGCCATCAATACCGTATCCAAACATTGAAGGAACATGGCCCACGGTAGCTTGGAATATAGGACTTGTGGCTGCCTCTGTGTTAGGTTTCTATTGGTTCCGCTATGGTGGCACCTTATCTCATGATGATAAACCAGAATGGGATACGATTCCTACAGTGGTAAAAGAGGATATATTCTTTGCTCGTGCTACAGTGCCAGATCTATGTGCTTTAGAAACGGTACTCAAACATCCGCTACGTGATGAATATACAGCATCACCTGAGGATATTGATGACGCTATACACCGTATTGTTCCTAACAAATACAAAGATTCCTGGCAGGATTTGAGCACACCGCTTCATGCATTTAAGCGCGTTGCATCAGGTCCTCGTATTGATAAACCGCAGCATATTTTCTTTATTGTTGGTGAAAGTATCCCTCAATGGTCTCTTGATGAACCTTATAAGGATCTCAATATTTGCCCTGGTTTATGGGATTTTAAAGATAATCCTCATACGGCACAAGTACCTAATTTCTTGCCTGCTGGTAATGTGTCTCGTCCATCCATTGTAAGTCTATTATCTGGCATCTATGATGCGGGTATGGAAATCAACGAACGGGAAGCCTTTTGGCATGAGCCGTTGCCGACCTCTTTGGCAGCTCAAATGAAGCGATTAGGCTATGATACGATTTATTGGTATGGTGGTAATGCGTCGTATGGCAACTTTAATCACTTTGGTAATGCTCAAGGCTTTGACCGCGTAGAAAGCGCTTCTGTGTTCTGTGGTCCCGATGCTCCTAAAACGTGGGTAGGCGTCTATGACCATGTCTTTTTAGAACATATTGAACAGGAAATCAAATCGTTAGAACATCCTACATTCCATTTTATTTATACTACATCCAATCATGGTCCTTATAAAATGGAGGATTCCTTATTAGATTATGATCCTGAAAAGGTCATGCCGAACCTTGGTGATGATCTAAAATCCAACAAGAAACGTAATAAAGAATTGGCTACCTATCGCTATAGTGATAAGGCAATTTTTAACTTTGTACATGCTATGAAAGAGGCTTTTTCTAATAGTTTATTCGTTGTCACCGGTGACCACTCGAATCTATTTGGCGCTTTGAATAATACATCCTTAATCCAACGGGATTATACCTTGCGCGACACATTCTGTACCGTAGGACTATTGCAACATCCTGCTTTCACTAAGGACAGTATTACAGCGCCCATTGGCACGCATATGAGCCTCATGCCTACGATCATTGAAGCCATTGCACCAAAGGGTTTTGAATATTATTCCATTGTGCCGTCCTTGTTTGATAAACAGCCCGATACGTTAGTTACGCCATACCAGTGGATTACGCCGCATATGATGGGCGATGTACGTATGGATTATGGTGAAAGTAACACACCGTCTTATAAACCGGTTGAGCCAATTCGTCCCATTGATAATCATGAGGATGATGCTCGTGATTGGACATTGTTAACCATGTGGCTTATTAATCATGAAGACAGTATGAATAAGTCGTAGTATAATTAAACAATAATATCTATTGATGTATATGTAACCAGTATTTCGTATACATCAATAGATGTTACTAAATGTGTATTGATATGTGTATGATAGGAGGAACCTATGTCTATAATCAATGTTGTAGGCGCCAAAATTTGGGGTGGCGGCGAACAATATGTATATGATATTTGTAAACAATTACAACAGAGACATAGGACTGCCTATATCTTAGTGGACCAATCGAATGAAGATATGCAATCTCGCTATGCTCAAGTGGGTCATGTGATGACGGCCAATCTTTATACCTTGAAGGGTTTTCTATCTGTTAATGCAGTGGCTAAGCAGGTAAAAGCACAAGGGATTGATACGATTGTATGCCACTCTGGTAAATATATCTTATTCTGTATTGCTCTTAAGCAGCTAACAGGTGCTAAATTGGTGTTTATTAAACATAATCTTGTACCTGGTAAAACAGATATGTATCATAGATGGATCAATGCACAAGTGGATGCCTTTGTTTGTGTGTCTAAACTCGTTTATGACGATCTTATGACACCTGTTATAAAGGATACTAGCAAATACCATGTTGTATATAATGGTATCGACCCGAATCGATTCCAGTCTTTTTCAGATGCAGTTCCTATGAAATCTAAGGTTAGAACCTTTGGCTATAGTGCGCGAATTACAGAACGAAAAGGTTTGTATCTGATTTTAAGCGCTCTTGAACAGATTCATCAAAACAATCCAGATGTTCGATTGATTATATCTGGGGCTGGTACAGAGGATCAAATTAAAAAACTAACAGACTATATAGAAGCGCATCAAATGCATTCTTATGTTGAATTTATAGGCTTTACACGAGATATTGAAGGTTTATATAGATCAATTGATTGCTTACTATTGCCAACAATAACACGGGAGGCCTTTGGTCTTGTTATCTGTGAGGCTATGTATTGTGGTGTACCAGTCATTACAAGTGGTTCTGGAGCTCAGCGAGAAATTATAGACGATGGAGAATCTGGATTTATTGTAGATCCGCTGAACGAACACACATTACAACAGGCTATGGAATATGTGATGAGTGATGATGTAAACTTGCCGAATATCATCACAAAGGCACGACATGTTGTAGAGGAACGATTCATCGTTAATCGTGTGACTCATGAATTAGTTACAATTATAGATAATTTACATTCCACGAATCATTGATATATTTTGTAGTTATATGAGTGGATAGGAGTATGAGATGGGATATTTACAAACACAATGGCAGCGAGGCCGTAAGATTTACGGCAAACGTAGTTGGAGGGAAACTAGACGTACTTTCCTTCATACAATGCGCTCTATCCGCAATAAAGGGGAAATTGAGGCACTAGAGACCTATTTTGCAAACTATACGCCTGATCCAACCTTATTAGACCGTCAAGTTGGTTTATTTGAGTTAATGACACGATTTTTCTTGTTTAAAAGCTCGACACCACAGGAACGATTAGAGGCTATTGTTAATCATTTTGATTATTTAAAAGATGTATTTACGGATGAAGCGATTCGCGAAATGTATTCTGTAGATCCAGATAATATTTACGACGATGTTAGTCGTATGAATCGTGGTTTTATCGTATGGGAATCAGAAGATCTTGATATGGTAGCGCGCTTATATTATGGCCCTGGTCAGCGTAAAGAAGGCTTCTTAACCTTGTTACTAACCTTGGGTAAGCAAGGTGTATACCATGCTAACTTCCGATTTGGCAAAGGCTTTAATGGGGAACCTGCTATGTGGATTGGCACAATTCAAGGCTATAAAGATGGTCTAGATAATGCTAAAACAGTGACTAAAAAGATGTTTGGGTATCGACCAAAAAACTTTATCATGTTCTTATTGCGCCATATTGCGGCTATCTGTAAGGTAGAATCTATTTACGCTGTTTCTGATGAAGGCTTTTACGCAAATACCCACTTAGTTCGCGGTCACCGTGCTAAGGTAGCTGAGCTAGATCCATTGTGGGAGGAATCTGGCGGTGTTGTATGTAGTGATGAACGGTTCTTCAAAATTCCATTAGAGGAATATCGTAAACCCATTGAAGAGATTAAATCACAAAAACGTAGTCAATACAGAAAACGTTATGAATTACTCGATCAATATGAACAAGAAATTCAAAATCATGTACGACCATTGTTACGAGTAAAATAATATCTATAAAGGGAATAGATACCACTATGATAAACAGTAGATTGTAACTATGTAGGGAAAAAGGGGTTAGTATGCAATCTTGGATACTTAAAAATTCTGAAATGGTACTGACCGTACTCATTTCACTCATGATATGTACGACTCGGTCATCTATGGCATTAGGGAATTTACTATATGGCCTCATTATATTGATGACCTTAATAACTTGTTGGTATAGGCGACATGAAATCTCCATACCACAATCGATACGCCAATATGGATGGGCTTATTTAGGCATGTTACTATGTGTATTGCCATCCGCATTAATTAGTACCGATATAGCGGTGACTACTAAATATTTCTTCAATATTTGGGTTTGGAAGGTATTAGTCATCGTCCCAATTCTGCTATGTATTAAGAGTTCTCGCAAATTATACGCCATATTATCAGTATTTTTTGTGTATATGGGCGTCGATGCTGTATCGGCCTTTGCCCAATATTTATTGGGCTATAACTTAGGACCAGGAGGTCGTGCAGGTGGTGTTATACACGGCTCTATGATGGGACTTGCCATGTTGTTAACATTGGCTTTTCCATTAGCATTAATTGCTGCCTATGATAAGAGATTTCCTTCGTATGTAAGAAAATCTGCTGTATTTTCTTTGTTTGGCATGCTATTAGGCATGTGGGGGAACCAAAGCCGTGGTTCCTGGTTATTTAATGGCATTAATGGTGCGCTCATTACATTGCGCTATTGCTTTGTAAATATTCGCTATGTATTAGTACTACTTGTAGCTGTTGTAGGTATAGGATATGCATTTAGTAGCAATCAAGCCTATGTAGCTCGTTTTGAAAGTACTTTTAATATAAGCACAGATGGTTCAAATTTGGGCCGTATCTATGTATGGGAAGCAGATAAGCAAATGATTATGGATCATCCTGTAACAGGTGTTGGTCCTGGATTATGGCAAAAAACATATCGAGAGCACTATAAATTAAAACAAGAAACTCAAGATTTAGGCCATTCTCATAATAATTTATTGCAAATAGCCTCTGAATCTGGTCTATTAGGCCTCGTTGGTTTCTTAGGGTTCTCAATTTTTATGTTCTGTAAATCGTTGAAACACTATGTGAAGACAAGAAACCCTTATGATTTATCAATCCTTGTAGGTTTAATTAGTTACTTATTCCTATTTGGATCAGTTGATTATACGTGGGGAAATTCATCGGGGATCCGCATGTTTTGGATTGTTATGGGCATCATGATTCAATTGAAAGCAATTGAGAGTTAATTGAGAGTTAATTGAGAATCACAGGATTATTTAGGAAATATTTACGCATTATTTAATTGATTTTTATGTCTAATTTAAATAGACCCAAAATCTCCAAAAAACTGCATAAAAGATAGCTAAAATCTATGTTTTTTCATAGTTTTAAACTTTTGAATATGATACAATATATGTAAATATTGGTACATTGTATTCGTATGGTTTAGAGGTTGTTTTCTTAAAAATTGTATTGAGAAAACAACCTTTTTTATAGTTTGGGGTATTAGTATGAATAGTTCTGGATATAATAATCACAACAAATTGCTTATTAGCAAAATCATAGTGCTTATAGCAGATTATATTTCTATTGTGTTAGGCACATTAGCGGCCTATCATTTGCGTTTAAACTTGCCATTATTACAGGTAAGTTCAAATTTTAAGGTAGATGAGATCTATGTATACGGTGTTATACCTTTCGTATTTTTAGCCATATTATTGCTCAATAATGCCTATTCTGTAGTATCTCCTTATTGGGATACGATGAAGAACTTATTCCGTAGCATCACTATTGGCGTCGTTGTATCCATTGTGCTCATGTACACAGGTCATGTAATCAACGATGTATCTCGACTCTTTGTTGTTTTTGCCTATCTATTTATGCTGCTCTTTATCTTTAGTGGTCGTTTTATTGTAGGCAAGATTCTTTCTAAGGCAGGATACTTAACTATACCAGTCCTCTTAGTTGGTGCAGGTAAAACAGCAGAGCTTGTAAAGAAATCCTTAGATCGTATGCCAATTGCTACGTACAAGATTATTGGTTATGTAGATGATAATCCTAAATCCTCTTCTATTGCTAAAGAATATCCATGTCTTGGTGCTTTTTCCGATGTTGAAGATGTTATCAAAGATACAGGTGTACAAACAGTTCTTATTTGTGCACCAGGGTTAGAACCTAAAAAGTTAGTATCTTTGATTAATCGATTGCAATTATTGGTAAAACGAGTAGCCTTTGTGCCTGAATTATTTGGTTTGCCCACAAGTAATATTACGGCTCGTGGCATGATGGAAGAGCAAGCCGTTGTATTGCGTGTACAAAATAACTTGGCCCGTAAGTCTAACCGTATTATGAAGCGCATTTTTGATATTGTAGCTACCGTATGTGGGGGCATCTTGATTTTGCCAATCCTTGCTATTGTAGCTCTATTGATTTATCTAGATTCTCCAGGGCCTATCGTATTTGGTCATAAGCGTGTTGGTCAAGGTGGTAAAGAGTTCCCATGCTATAAATTCCGCTCCATGGTGCCGAATGCACAAGAGGCATTAGAGGTATATTTGAAAGAAAATCCTGCAGCCCGTGAGGAATGGGAACGGGATTTCAAATTAAAAGATGATCCTCGTGTTACTCGTATTGGTAAATTCCTTCGCAAAACAAGTCTTGATGAATTACCACAATTGTGGAATGTTCTCGTTGGTGATATGAGCCTCGTAGGTCCTCGTCCTATCGTGCGTGATGAAATCGTAAAATACGGCGACTATATCAACGACTTTTACCTTGTACCACCAGGCATTACTGGTGTATGGCAAGTTAGCGGTCGTAGCGACACTACCTATGAAGAGCGTGTTTTGATGGACTCTTGGTATGTTCATAATTGGTCTGTGTGGATCGATATTGTATATCTTTTGAAAACGGTGTTGGCTGTCGTTAAATCGAAAGGGGCTTATTAGTCGGTATTATGAGGGATAGTAGTTTTGATATTATGAAGGGAATTGCAATTTTGCTTGTTGTTTTAGGGCATTCTGTTCCAGACCAAGCAAGTGCTAGTGGTATTGCTAGTTATCCTTTATATTTGATGCGGACTATAATTTATAGCTTCCATATGCCTGTATTTTTCTTTGTAGCCGGCTATTTTATGCATATACCTTTGAAAGAGGGCTTCCAGAAATTCGTAAAAGATAAAAGTATACGGTTAATGGTTCCTTATTTCACTATTGGTTTATTATATTTTCCTTTCAAATTAGCTTTATCAAAATTTGCAAATCAGCAACTTAATCCGCAAGACATATGGAAAATATTAATAGGTATTAATCCGGATGGGGAACTATGGTTCTTATATTGTTTGTTCTTCATTTCAATCTTGATTGCCATATTGGTTAAGCGTGTAAATTTAGGTTTACTAATTGGATCTTTCCTTATTGGAATGCTATCTGATGTATTAAATATCTTTTCTATAGCTATGGTATCGGAGATATTGTACTTCCAATTCTTCTTTATCTTGGGATTATATATAAAGAAATATGCGCTATTGGATTATATGAAATCCACAGGAATAGCTTTTATATCTATGGTGATTTTTGGTGTAGGTAATTATGCATTACTGCATGATATTAATGTGTTTAAAATACTTACTCTTGTAACAGCAGTTTCGGGCATTACTATTACATACTATATAGCTAACCAAATCTCATCTAGAATCGGATTATATAAAACACTACTAATCTTTTTAGGCACTGTCTCAATGGATGTTTATATCTTTAGTGATATCGTTAAGATTCCATTCAGAATTGTACTTTGGTCTAAATTAGGATTGTATTATGAAGCTTTTATTGTGTGCTTCTTAGCATCTACAATTCTATCTATCTTGATAGGTTATATGTTAAGAAAAAATCATTATTCACGATTACTATGTCTTGGAATGAAAAAATAAGGATATACATATGAAAAAACAATTTGATTATTTAGTAGTTGGGGCTGGTCCATTCGGTGCTGTATTTGCCCATGAGGCACATAAGCGTGGTAAATCTGTACTTGTTATCGATCGCCGTAATCATATAGCAGGTAATCTGTACTGTGAAAGTAAAGATGATATTAACATTCACGTCTATGGTGCACATATTTTTCATACATCCTTAAAGCATGTGTGGGATTATGTGAATCAATTTGCTGAGTTCAATCACTATGTAAATAGCCCTGTGGCGAACTATAAAGGTGAAATGTATAATTTGCCTTTTAATATGAATACCTTCTCCAAAATGTGGAATATTCGAACTCCTAAAGAGGCACAGGACATCATTACCAAACAACGATCTGCTATTACAAGTGAACCTAAGAACTTAGAAGAGCAAGCTATTAGTCTCGTAGGTACAGATATTTACGAAAAGCTCATCAAAGGCTATACGGAAAAACAATGGGGCCGTAAATGTACAGAATTGCCAGCTTTCATTATTAAACGTTTACCTGTCCGTTATACATATGATAACAATTACTTTAATGACCGTTTCCAAGGCATTCCTATGGGCGGTTATACGAAGATGATTGAACGCATGTTAGAGGGCATTGAAGTCCGTTTAGGTGTAGACTTCCTCAAACATCGTGATGAATATGAAGCCTTGGCAGATACAATCATCTATACAGGTCCTATTGATGAATATTTTGATTACTCTGAAGGTGTACTAGAATATCGGGGTCTTCACTTTGAAACAGAACGTCTTGAAGAAGAAAACCATCAAGGTGTGGCCGTTGTGAACTATACGGAAGGGGACATTCCGTATACTCGTATTATTGAGCATAAGCATTTTGAATTTGGCACACAACCTGTTACATATGTAACAAAAGAATATCCAAAAGACTGGAAAATTGGCGAAGAGGCCTATTATCCAGTGAATGATGTAAAGAATTTAGATCTTTACGCAACATATGTTAAAAAGGCTAAAACGATTTCCAATGTTATCTTTGGTGGTCGTTTAGGGGAATATAAATATTACGATATGGATAAGGTTATTGCTAGTGCCTTGGCATTAGTAGAAAAGGAGTTAGCCTAACCAAGTTTTCATATGGTAAGTAGATAGACTTGAGAGACAACACTCATGTAGGAGAGTACTAGTGAATATTAAGATTTTAGTAGCTACACATAAGCAATATTGGATGCCAGAGGACTCCGTGTACATGCCAATCCATGTAGGGCGAGAAGGCAAAGCTGATATTGGTTATACCGGCGATCATACAGGAGATAATATCTCCTCAAAAAATGCGAATTATTGTGAATTAACAGGCCTTTATTGGGCTTGGAAAAACCTTGATGCGGACTATATCGGTCTCGTTCATTACAGACGATACTTTACGCGCAAAGAGGTGCGTTCCGTAGAGGACAAAAAGAATCAAATTCTTACAGGTCCAGAATGGGAAAAACTACTTTCAGAGTATCCTGTTGTGGTAGCAGATAAGCGTAAATATTATATTGAATCTAACCGTTCTCACTATAATCATGCCCATCATAGCGACGGCCTTGATGCGGCAGAGCAAATCATCGCTGAAAAATATCCAGAATATAGTGCTGCTTTCACAAAGGTTTGCAATCGCACCTGGGCGCACATGTTCAACATGTTTGTTATGCGTCGCGACCTATTTAATCAATACTGTGAGTGGATGTTCTCTATCTTGGAGGAAATCGAACATCGCGTCGATATTTCCAATTACGATACATACGAAGCGCGTATTTATGGTTTTGTAAGTGAAATCTTGCTTGACGTATGGATTGAAGCAAATAACATCGACTATAAAGAACAAAACGTATCCTTTATGGAGCCTCAAAATTGGTTGAAAAAGGGTAGTTCCTTTGTGTTGCGTAAATTTGGTTTACAAAGTAAAGGCTAGGTACCATTGTGAATCCAGTACTATCTATCATTGTTGCAGCATATAATGCGGAAACTACAATTAAACAAGTTATAGACAGTGTATATTCACAAAATGTAGACACATCCCTATATGAGTTGATTATTGTAAATGACGGTTCTCAGGATAAAACAGGAGAACTGCTTGATACATTGGCTAGTGCTTATCCTGGTATGTGTCTTGTGATTCGCCATATTCCAAATGGTGGCGTATGTAATGCTCGCAACTATGGCATGTCTATTGCACGCGGCGAATACGTAACCTTTATGGACTCCGATGATTATTATGGTGAAAGCATCCTTTCCTCCTTTTTCGAGAAATATAACCAGCATCCACAAGTAGATTTTTGGAAATACGGTGCTGTTGAACATTACATTGAGCATGGTGAAAGCCTTCGTGACAAGGTAAACGATGTGGCGGATTTTCTATCTAGTGATGCTACAGATGTTTTACGAATGGCTCTTGAAATGGAATATATTCCTCTCTTTGGTTATGTGTGGAACGGCTTTTACAAACGATCGATCATCGAGGCCTATCATATTCAGTTTTCTGCGGAATACATTATGGAGGACTTTATGTTCTCTTTCGAGTACTTAACTCACGCACAGTCCATGGGGACGATTCCTCATGTGTACTATCACTATATGCTCGACTTAGATAAGACTAGTCTTTCTAAGAAATGGGAGCCAAAGTACTACGAAATGTATCGCTTGAAGGTTCAAACCATTTATCAGTATATGGTTAATGTAGGTATTGATGATGTGCAGTGCTACCAATTGTTGAGTGTGTTATACGTTAAATATATGTATTCTGCACTAGAACGGATGGGCGCAGTTTCTTCGATAGCTGGTAAATATACATGGTTACAGCAGTTATGGCAAGACGATGTATATAAGGCTATGCATCCTCATATGAAGGGTAGTACCTCTCTCATCGGCGTATTATCTGGATTGCTTAAATATAAATGGAATTTAGGTATTATCGCATGTACAGAGTGCATTTCCTTTGTACGCCATCGTCTTAAAGGTTTATTTGCGAAGATTAAATCTAATTAGAAAGAAGCATAATTATGACAAACCGAGAACCTCATGTATTACGTGTGTTACAAGTGGGAATGACACGTAATCTAGGTGGCATAGAAACATATTTGATAGAACAATTTAGACATCTTGATAAAAGTAAAATTGATTATGATTTTGTGAACATCACAGGGGAATACTCTATTTGTTATGAAGATGAAATCTTAGCCTCTGGTAGCAAGATTTTTAAGGTTGTTTCTAGACATAAAAACCCGCTGCTCCATTATTGGCAGTGGTTTAATATATTGTTACAAAATAAAGGCGTTTATGATGTAATCGTCTTGAATACAAATAGCCTGGAATATGTATTTCCTCTCGTTTTAGGCAAGGTATTTGGCATACCGGTTCGCGTTATTCATAGCCATAATTCAGGCTTTGAAAACAAGCAAGGCTTGGCCCGTCGTATCCTCGTAGGGATGAACAAGAAATTACTAGCATGGAGTGCTAATTTGCGCTTTGCATGTAGTCAATTTGCTGGACAATGGATGTTTAAGGATAATCCATACCACGTTATTTACAACGCTATTGATATTCACAAATATGATGTGGACTTAGCCGTTCGTGATGAAATGCGCCAAGCTTTAAACTTAGATACAGCGCTAACATTGCTACATGTAGGGCGTTTTTCGTACCAAAAAAATCATTCCTTCTTGTTGGATATCTTCAAAGAAGTGCACAGTATTCAGCCCGATTCTGTGTTGTTGCTAGTAGGGGATACTACTGAAGAAAGTGAATTCTTAACGGAAGTCAAACGAAAAATCAAAGCATACGGGTTAGAGCATGTCGTTCGTTTGCTAGGCAGACGGGATGATGTTAATAAGATTATGCAGGCTGCAGATGTACTTGTGATGCCGTCCTTTTTTGAAGGCCTTACCGTGGTAGGCATCGAAGCACAAGCCTGTGATTTGCCACTGCTTTTATCCGATACGGTAACTAAGGAATTAGGATTGTTACCATCTACTCAATTTATTTCCTTAGACGCCGGTGCTAAGGCGTGGGCAGAGGTGATTGTGAATAGTAAACAACATAATAGACGCAGTCGTTATGAAGAGTTAAAAGCAGCAGGCTATGATATTGGGTTTGAAACAGAACGTGTTGAGAAGTTATTGATAGACGCTTATCATGAGCTAGCATAATAGTTGGGGAGAAGGAATGGAGTTAGCATTACAACAGGCCATCGATGTACATCCGGTCATTACATTTGATGTCTATGATACGCTAGTATGTCGCGTTATCTATAAAGATAGAGATCTATGGCAATTAGTGGATCAGGAATACCAAAAGCGAAATCATGTAAAGCCTATTGGTTTTTACAAGAAAAGGGAGACGGCTGACCATAAGGCGCGTAAAACGTATCCGTACCGAGAGGTAACACTGGACGAGATTTACGAAGTCTTTGCTGATTTATACGGTCAGGAATTAGCCGATGCATGTAAGGCTTTAGAAATTGAATTAGAAATCAATTTAACTTTTCCTAATGATGAGGTCATAGAGGCTTATCAATACGCATTACAGCAAGGGAAGAAGGTATATATCATTTCCGATATGTATTTGACGGATACCATCATTGGTCAAGTATTAGAACATAATAAGATTACAGGTTATGACAAACTGTTTGTGTCTTGCATATATCGCAAAACTAAACATGAAGGGGGAGCTTTGTTTAGTGCTGTATTAGAGGAAATACAGGCAGATGCTAAGGATGTGCTACATATTGGGAACGATGCAAAGGCAGATATTCAACAGTCAAAAGTTGTTGGCTTAGATGCGTACTTAATCAAGCCTCCTAGTCGTAAATCGTACGTCAATGAAAGCAAGGCGAAGAGCGATCTAGATTATTCTTTGTTATATGGTTTTATCAAGAAACATAACTCCCCTCAAATGCCTGATTCCTTGGCGTATCGATTGGGATTCGATGTGTTTGGTCCTATTGTTAAGGGCTTTATGGAATGGATTAAGGTACATAAGGATAACTATAATCTTGATGCTATTTTATTCTTAGCCCGTGACGGCTATGTATTGCAAGAGATTAGTGATCAAGAGGGGGAACTTACTAGTTTCTACTCTTATTTGTCTCGTCGATCTGTAGTTATTCCTATGATTCAGTATCGTCAGTCCTTAGAGGACATTTTGCGGTTATATAAATCTTGGCAATCAAATATAAAGCTGAATACTTTATTTAATCGATTGGGCATTCCTTATGATGCGGAGGTTGTTCGTTCCGTTGGTTTAAGTGAAAGCTCCACTTTTACGCGCGATGAATTGCCTCAAGATGAGCGAATTCAAGCCCTCTATAGTCAAGTGCGAGCGAAGGTATATTATAATTCACAAGAACAAGGACAGTTATTGTCGGATTATCTCAAACAGTATAAGGATTACGGTAGAATTGGTATTGTAGATCTTGGTGCTGGTACCATTGTATCGGCGCTTCAGCAATACAGTACAATCAAGAACTATAATATTGATTGGATTCCGCTCTACCTACAAAATAGTCTTGAGCCAACAGATTCGTATATTAATATTTCTCAAAACTACGAATTGCAAACAGCGTTACGCTTAGGTTATATGTTCTTAGAGGTATTCTTTACGGCTCCTCATGGTACAACCTTAGGCTATGAGTACAATGAGAAATGTGAAGCTATACCTCTACTAGAGGACTACGAATATAGCTCCATGCCTGAGGAATATAAGAATCGCTTGGATGAGTTACACCAAGGGGCTATGGACTTCTATCAGTCTTATCCACTAGATATGATACAATATGGCTCTATTGATGCAGATCTAGTGATGACGAACTTCATTCAATTTGTCTTGTATCCAGATGATGAAGATGTAGCGTACTGGGGACCATATCCAGTGTATATAGACTCCTTTGAGCCGATGGTTAAGAATAAATCCTTGGTTGCTTATTTAATTAATCCAAAACAATTGGTTACGGACTTTAAGGATAGCATCTGGCCTGCAGGTTTCTTACATACTCTAGGTAATTCTAATCTATTATTAGGTATGTTAAATCATAGTAATCAACTGCGATTATCTTTGAAAGATAAGTTGGTGAAGCGATGAAAGTAAACTGGGCATTATTGGAAAATATTGGTTCTTTGCTAACTGTAAAAGGCCTTCAATATATTCTGAGCTTTATTACCTTTCCTTATTTAGTGCGGGTTCTTCACGTTGATGGCTTTGGTCAGCTCGCCTTTGCTACAGGCGTGGTACAGTACTTTTTACTATTTTCTAACTTTGGCTTTGACCTCAGTGGTCCGAAAAGTATTGCGCGCCATGATCGTGGGCCAAAGAGGGGCTTTTATTTCAGTTCCATCATGGGGGCTAAGCTCTTTATTCTCGCCGTTATAACCGCTGTGTTTGGGATATTGATGTTTATCCTGTCTAACTGGTTCAATTATAATGCACTCCTTTATGGGGCGGTGTATTTAAATGTTATTGGTACGGCTCTGTTTCCAATTTGGTTCTTCCAAGGGATACAGAAGATGCGCTACATTACCTTTGTTAGTATCTTAGGTCGTATCGTATCGGTAGCGGGGATCTTTATCTTTGTAAATACCTTAGATGATATTGTGTGGGCTGCCTTTTTCCAATCCATTACTAATGTGATTGCGGCGGTCTTCTCGTGGATCATCATCTACAAGGAATATCCAGATATTTTGATGCGCATTAAATGGTGTCATATTAAGAATGCCATTAAGGATAGTGTTCCGTACTTTGGCTCTATGGTGGCTATTAATCTCTATACTAGCTCTACCATCGTATTTCTTGGTTTAGTAACGTCCGATTACGTCGTGGGCATCTATACGGCGGCAAATCGCATTATTGATGCTTTCAGAGGTGGTCTAAGCCCTGTAGTTGACGCTTTATATCCATTTGTTAATAAAATCGCCAAGGAATCTAAGGAAAGGGCTCAATCGGTGTTGCGTAAAGCAACGATTATTTTGTGCTCTGGTACGTCCTTGCTCTGCATTGGTATCTTTGTAACTGCTAAATGGTTAGTTTATTACATTCTTGGACCAAGCTATGAGGAGTCCGTGTCGGTATTGCAAATATTAGCATTCTTGCCGTTAGTGGTTATTACTAGCAATATTTATGGCCTATTCGGTATGATATCCTTTGGTCATCAAAAGGAATTTGTTACGATTTTAGTTCACTCTGCTATTTTAGATTTATGTATCGTGTTCCCTTTACTCTATTACATGGGGGCCGATGGCGCAGCATTGACTATGCTTTTAACAGAAATCTATGTACTCTACAGATGTATTAAATTCGTAAATGCTAGTGATTTTAGATTTTTATAATTAAATAAAGAAGTGAAAGCATATGAATACATATATTTTAAACGATCTTAAACGAAAATGGTGGCAAATAGCCCTTGTAGGTATCCTTTGTGCTATCGTTATCATTGTGTCTCGTACGGTACTAGTAAAACCAATCATGGTACATGGTCCCATCAATGCATCTGTTATTTTTACAGTAGATAATAAGACCCCAGATGCTATTGTGAAGGATGATCTTCATTTAAGAGGAATGCTTCAATCACAAGGTTTTATCATGGGCTTTGTGAAGCAAAGTGCTAATGATCTTGATTGGTCTAAACTCAACTCCAATTGGGGTGCCATGGATGCGGTCAATCAGTTCAAATGGTATCAACAACATATCTTTGTAAATACAGAGGATCCTAAAATCTACGAATTGTATATCATGTTTAATCCTAATGATGTACAAGATCCAGACTATACGAAGGCTCATTTGGATATCTTAATTAATCAGTATATTAGCTATGCCAATAGCAAGGTACAAGCTATCAATCCAAACTATTCTATTCGTCTCGTTGATAAACAAATTGTTGAAGGCGATGCACAATTTAAAGATGAAGGCTTCTTACCTGTGAAGTACGGTATTATAGGCTTTATTTTGGGTAGCATGGTTATGATTTTGTTTGTTTCTGTAACAGCTGTAAGGAAGTATCGTCATGGTAGATAGCCAATTTTGGTTCATATCGCTGTCCCTCTCATCAGTCTTGCTGTTGTTAGTGACACTATATGCACTAGATTTTGATTTACTATCGCCAGTTATCGCAACACAGTCGTCCTTAACGATTGCTAGCATTCTGTGCACCATTATGGTAAAACAGTGGCAACTGCCCATGCATGGCAGCACCGTGTTAATCCTCATCAGTGCACAAATCGTGATGACATTGGGTTCACTTTACGTGGCCCATTGTTTGAATGATAGAACTATAGTAAAAGCTAGCATATCTACTAAGAATATGAGTGATGTGTATATTCCGATGTATCGCCAAGGTATTTTATGGATATTGCTAGCTGTTATTGTAGGCTTAGCAGGTCATGAGATGTATACCTTAGCGGAAAAGGCAGGGAATAAGAATGGCATTTTAGGTATCGCTAGTTCTATTCGTCCTTATATTATGGCTGAAAGCTCAACCATAAAGCTATCTCGGTGGATGGCGTATTATCAAATCTTAGTGCAACAAATAACATATTTATCAATATTTGCTTTTATTCAGCGCTCAGTCTTTAAGGCGTGGCGCTGGAGTAATCTATGTTATTTAATACCTCTACTATTTTTCTTCCCCTTTGTGTATTTAACAACGGGGCGCATTCTAATCATTACCTTAGTTATATTCATCTTTACGATCATCGGTCATGCCTTGTACCGCAAATATGAAGGTTATGCATATGCGAAGAAATTGCTCACAACAGCAGGGATATCCTTTTTATCTTTTTTCTTACTATTTATAATTGTAGGTACTTTATTTGGGAAAGGTATTAGTTCTAATTCATCAGCTCTTGAGATTCTAGCGCATTATGCAGGGATTTCCTTATCTGCCTTCGATGTGATTTTACAGTATCAACTAGCGGATTCAACCTTGATTGGTCAAACTATATTTATAGGTCCTTACAGTAATTTGAATACACTCGGTTTTAATCTACCTAAGCCAAGTATTTTCTTATTCTTTACCTATTTCTATAATATTGATACGAACGTATATACATCGCTGATGCGGTATTACCATGATTTCTCTTTAGTGGGGATGTATCTTTTCGCGTTGCTCATCCTTATGGTATATACAATTCTGTATTACGCCTGTAGACAACGCAACAGCATTCCAATGATATTAGCATATGCTACCTTTGTATATCCTTTATATCTATTTTATGTAGATGACCGAATTTTCATGGATTTTTTTGGTACACAAATCATTTATATTGTTGTGTTACAGTTTATTCTCATTAAATTATTATATAAATATAAAGCATAAACTAATCAATTAAAAAGACTCATACTTCAAATGTTATCATTTGAAGTATGAGTCTTTTTTATAGGTGGAATCTTTTTTTTTGAAAAGTAGTCGTTTATATACATAAGAAATCTTTTATTTATCGCAATATATTTTACAATTCATCGTATAAATAAAGATGAAGAATTAATGGAAGTTTTAATAAATTCCCATAGATATTTTATAAATATCATGTATACTACTTATATTGAAAATATTAAATATATTAAATGTTTAATATTAACGTTTGGGTTTAATATTATTGGCATTCGATAAATATTGAGGGAGAAAATATGGGTACTACATTTATGTTGATGAATAATCCAATGGATTTAATTATGAATCTAGTGGTAGATACTACAGTTAATACAGATCAAATGATATTAGAAGGTGCTATTGAAAAGTATAAAGTTGATTTTGATGCAGCATCTCAACAAGCTATCTTTACTTTTAAATTGTATGGCAGTTCTAAGTTCTATAAATTACGTATTGTTGCAGATGCTAAAAAGAATTTAGAGGAACTTACTTCTACAGAGCACTTTTTCCAAGTTGTAAATATATTAGGTCTTACTATTAATATGGCGAAGTCTAAAAAGAAATCATTAGCCATTAAGGTGGATATGGAAAACTCTTATGTATATCTTGAAGACTTGAGTTCTAATGATGGAACTATACATAAATTTCATGGTTGGTTAGAACATTAAAATTTGATATTTATATTATTTAACTCATCATATAGATCTATGGACTTAGTTCTATATGGTGAGTTTTATTTTTATGCGTAAATTATGTCATAACATTCTAATATATATCTTGTATTTTATTTAATGGGGGCGTACATCAAGCTATATGGGTACTCTATTAAACTGTGCGGATAGCTTTCATAGAAAAACCTATTATGAAACGCATTACGTCGTACATTGAAAGTAGTCAATCATGGGTGGTGCAGAAGGTGCCATTTTAATGTGAATTTCACCGTTTTTTTGGTATAATAAACAAGTATTCCAACGATAAAACGGAGGTAATTCTAATGCGTAAATTCTTATATATGTTAGCGGCTTTGCTCGTGTTGATTGGTATTAATACACATGATGTAGAAGCTCGGACCGATGTATATGCTACGACCTATAACGGCAATAGCTGGTATGTAGACCAAGACTCTGTGAAGAGAGTAGGGGATGTACTTAATTTCACGGTATATACCACATCTGGCCTTAGCTATAAGGTAACATCTAGCGATAGTAATTATTACAATGCAGATGTATTCTACTATAACAACAAACTCGTTTCAGACAATGGTCAATCCGTCTGGAAATCTCCAGGCATGATGGCGGCTATGCGCGTAGCACGTAGATAAAGAATAAAGGCAGCAATTCAATCGCTGCCTTTTTCTTATATAATTTCGTATATTTCTATTAATAGATTCTTATTGATTCGATTATATGTTCGCCATATAATTGATGTAGGATAGTCAATCGAGGTTGGGCCTCTCTTCGTTAGTGAAGGGAGGGGTGTCTATGAGTGATTATGAGTTGATCATGATAATTCTAGAGGTAATGACCGTAATCATTGCCTTTGGAGCACTTGTGGCGCTTATTTGTCTTGGAAAAGACAAATAGCCCTTCGTTACCAGTAACTGGATAACTGAAAGGCCATTTCATCAATTTCCTATAATCTTGAGATGAGCCCGACGGTTCTACTCGTTTGGCTATCTGTTTATATTATAGGGGCAATATTATATATCGTCAAATACGGATAAATACTATATAGAATTTACTAGCTAAAAGGTAACAATCTAGATGTTACCTTTTTTCTTTTATAATTTTATAGCTATGTGGCAAATTTTCCTCATATTTACAAAAATACAAATATTAAATATAATTAAATTATTTAATAATAGTTTATAGTGTGTAGAGAGAGGGTTCTTATGAAACGCATGTGTAAAGCGAAATTATCCTTAGCAATTGCCCTGACGATTGCTAGCTCTGTAGGTCAGTATGCAATGGCAGGGAGTACATTAGTTACTACACCTACTGGTGCATATATTACTGCAAATAACGGTGGGAAGTTTACGGCTGGTAATATGACAAACTACGTATCTACGATTGAGGCAGATACTGGTAGTACAGTCACTATTGATAGAGCAGTGGCTAATGTTGGCTATAATGATAAGCCTTTTATTAGCAGTAAAGGTGGCAGTACTGTTACTCTTAAGGAAGGCGTTTATGATGTTCATAATGTGAGTACTCCTATTGCGGTGGCTCAAGGTGGTACTGTTAATATTGGCGTAGACGGCAACAAAGGTAATTTTATCGGTAACGACTTATCTTTAGTTGGTGATGTTATCGTTAAAAGCGACCCAAATCATGCGTCCGAGATCAATATTGGAATCATTGGTAAAGAATCTCTTTGGGACGGTTTAGCCTTTAATTTAGCAGATAAAGATGCAAAGCATCCAAGTCATATCAATGTATTCCTTGGTGACTATGGTTCTTGGGAGCTTTTCTATCAAGGTGGCTTGCATGAAGGTAAATTAGATGGTGGTACGCAACCTAGCCATGTACATCGACTTGTAGGTTCTAATAACCGCAACTATGCGAACATGGTAACCCAAAGTGAGCATAATAAACTCTATGTAGATAAGCTTGAAGGTCATGTAAACTTTATCTATGACCCTAATGATGAAGGTGGTGACACTGAGGATCCAAGCTATCAACCACCAACTAAAACCTATAATGGTGTGACACCAGATTCTTTCTGGGGTGGCGATATTCATATTACAAGTGCGGCTCCTGGTGCAGCAGCTCATGTATATACGACTCAAAAAGGTCTAGACATGTCTTCCGAAGAAAATGTAAATAAGATCTTAGATAACTTGGCACATAAGATGTATTATGACAACTATGTAAATGGTGAAAGAAACCTTCAAGGTACAGTAGCTATTGCATCTGATGGTTCTGAATCTGGTCGTTTTACAGTTATTACTTCAGGTCATGCTAAAGAAGGGGACATTACTTGGCAAGCAGATAAAGATGGTCAAGGTAAATACGTATATGGTGAAAATAAACCGGCTCCTAAACCAGAGTTAAAACCGACTCCAAAACCTGAGCCTAAGCCACAACCTAAACCAACTCCAAAGCCAGAAGTAAAACCAGAACCGGTTCCAGCGCCTAAGCCGGAAGTTAAACCGATTCCTAAACCAGAGGTAAAACCGACTCCTAAACCAGAAGTGAAACCAGCTCCAGTGCCAGACCGTAATTCTCACATTCATGTTATCATGGGTGATTTTGATACACCTCATATGCGCGGCGCTCGTTCTGCTATCATGAGTAATATCAATGGTTGGAGAACATTGACAGATAATATGTATCGTCCACGTGTATTGCAACAAGGCGAACCAACAGGTATTTGGGCTCGCGTTGGGGGCGGTAAATACAGCTTCAATGCAAAAGGTATCGACACAGATACAACGTATACACGCATTCAAGGTGGTTACGATGCTAAAACTAGCAGGGATTGGACTGTAGGTGGTCAAGTTTCTTACCTTCGTGGCAACGATGATTACGTATTTAATGGTACTGGCAAGGAAAAAGCTTTTGCAGTTGGTGCGTACGGCTTGAAAGATCTTGGTAATAACCAATACATCCACATTGAGTCTCAAGTAGGTCGTGCATCTAACGACTTCACAGTTCGTAATGAAATTGGTGAAAGACTGTCTGGCGAGACTAAAGCTAATGCATACTCTATCGGTGCACGCTATGGTAAAACTGTGAAGCTTTCAAATGGTACATATATTGAACCACAAGCACAATTAAGCTACACTCACTTCGGTGGCGATAGCTTCAATGCCGGCAGCATGCATGTAGAACAATCTGGCGTGAGCAGTACAGCAGGTGGTCTTGGCCTTGAAATCGGTAAAAACTTCGGTGCAGGTAACATCTATACTCGCGTTGGTGTAAACCATACCTTCTCTGGTACAGTAAAAACTACTTACACAAGTGGTACTACTACTAAATACACATCTGAAGACATTAAAGGTACTTGGACAGATCTCGCATTTGGTGGCCGCTATGGCTTCAATGCAAATAACAGCATCTTCGCTGATATTAGTACAGGTCTATCTGGCGACTATAAAGCTGGCTGGTCTGTAAATGCAGGATTTACACATAAATTCTAATATAATAGTTACTATATAAATGTATATGGTGATAAGTACTATATAAATATATAGCATTCATAAAAAAAGAGCCCCACGTATTGGATGTAATGAACCGACCCCTTAATGTTAGACCAAAAATCTTAACGTTAAGGAGGTCGGTTTTTCTATGGCAAAATATAGCCTTATATTTAAATTAAAAGTCGTTACCGCATATCTAAACGGCGAAGGTGGATATGAGTATTTAACTAAGAAATATGGTGTAAAGACTACATCGCAAGTTCGTCGTTGGATTAGTGCATTTAAAGAATTTGGTAAAGATGGTTTGTGTCGAAAGCGAAATAATACAAGATATACTTCAGAATTTAAGCTAGCTGTGGTAGAGTCATACTTAACTAGTGAATTATCGTATCGGCAAATTGCATTACAATATGGGCTGAATAATCCTTCATTAATAGCTCGCTGGAAATCGGATTTTATGAAATATGGGACCAATGCTTTTGTCGAGCGACCGAAAGGACGAATACCTACCATGAGTCGAACAGATGAAAAAGCAAAGATTACCACACATACTAAATCACGTAACCAAAAGAAGAAAAAAGAATTAACACCAGAGCAAGCTCGTATTTTAGAATTGGAAAAACAATTACGCTACGCTCAAATAGAGAATGCCTATTTAAAAGAATTGAGGAGATTGCGCCTCGAGGACGCTCGAAAAATGAAAGAACAGCAAGAATCATTAGCAGTCTCCGAAGAGAATTCAAACTAACTGAGATTCTTGCTGCCTTACGTTTTCCAAAAGCAACATATATGTACTGGCAACAGCGCTTTGACCGAGTAGATCCAGATCTACAAATACGAATAGCTATTGAAGATATTCGTAAGGACCATCCCAACTATGGATATAGAAGGTTGTTACCTTTGTTGCGATCACGAGGTATTGTTATTAATAAGAAACGATTGCAACGAATTATGCAAAAGTTCAATCTGCAAGTAATAGCATTCTCCCGTAAGAGCCGAAAATATAACTCATATAAAGGCGTTAAAGGACGGATTGCACCTAATCGCATTAAGCGTAGATTCTATTGCAGTCAACCACATCAAAAAATTACTACAGATACAACTGAATTTAAGTATTATGAACTAGATGCAAACGGTGCTTTGAAAGTTGGAAAACTATACTTAGATCCATTTATGGATTTATATAATCTTGAAATTATTAGTTTTAGTATAAGTCCTACACCATCGGCTGAGTCTATACTTTCAGCACAACAACAGGCGATTGAAAAGACTGCCGATGCTAAGTATCGACGGACATTTCATTCTGACCGTGGTTGGGGTTACCAAATGAAAGCGTATCAACATAATTTAAAAGTGCATAACATATTTCAAAGTATGTCTAGAAGAGGTAATTGTCTCGACAATTCACCAATGGAAAACTTCTTTGCTATCTTAAAACAAGAGATGTATTATGACAATACCTTTCATAGTTATGATGAGTTAAAAATGGCGATTGAAAACTATATTATGTATTACAATACTAAACGAATTAAGGAAAAATTGAACTGGCTAAGTCCAGTTGACTATCGTTTAGCTACTACTGCAGCATAAAAAATTCCGAGCAACCAGTTTAGGTTACTCGGAAATAAAAGTCTAACTTTTTGGGGTCACTACATAACCATCTAATACATGGGGTCTTTATAATATATTTCGTATATTTCTATAAATAGATTCTTATTGATTCGTCTATATGTTCGCCATATAATGGACTTAAGATAGCCAGACGAGGTTGGGCCTCTCTTCGTAAATGAAGGGAGGGTTGTCTATGAGTGATTATGAGTTAATCATGATAATTCTAGAGGTAATGAGGGTTGTCATTGCCTTTGGTGCACTTGTGGCTCTTATTTGTCTTGGAAAAGACAAATAGCCCTTCGTTATCCTTGGATAATTAGGTAACTGAAAGGCCATTTCATCACGTATTTATTTCTTGAGATGAGCCCGACGGAACCACTCGTTTGGCTATCTATTTATATTATAGATATAATCATATATATCGTCAAATTACGATGAACAATACTATTGATTTCATTAAATTTGAATTAGTATAGGCAGTGACTAGATCACTGCTTTTTTATGTTCTAGTTTTATAACTCAAATATTAATATCTTAAATAACTTTAAATAAAAATAGAGAAATTCATTTACAATTCACAAAAAATAGTGTAATATTTTAAATATATTTTAAAAGTGTTAGACGTGAGTTCTTAATAAAGTGAGTATGTATATATCTATCTTTTTCTATAAATAACGACTGATAAATCAACTTATAGATATATTCGTTTATGAAGGAACTTTCACAAATTTGAGTGTGATTGTTTAATAGTTGAGGTGTAAGAGGATGAGAGGTAGAAATAAGGTTTTATTATCTGCTGTTATGATGACTTTATTGTCATCTACGATGGCTGCGCCAAGTACATGGGCTGCAGCAGGTATTAATTCTGATGGACGTATTTTTGCAACTACTGCTGATAGTAAATTTGAAAGTACAGGTAATACGACTGCGAATGGTGTAGTCGCATCTGATGGTGGTCAAGTTACAATTGGCTCTTTGGACACTCCTGATGCATCTCAATTGCCTAAACGCTATCGTCAACCAGCTTTCATTACAGGCATGCTAAATAACAGTTCCATCCAAGTGGATGGCGGTGTTATGGACGTGACTACTGCGCCATGGAAGTCTCCATATCCAGTGGCATTTGCTTATAATAGTAAAATTAATCTTGGTGTCGATGATGCGGGTACTGTAAAGCACAAAGTATTTAATATGCAAGGCGATGTGCTTGTATCTGATAAAATGATGCCTCCTCATCAAGAACAGCAACCATCTGTTATTAATATTGGCCTAGGCCGCGCACACAATAGTCCTAACCAATTTTCTGGTAAGGCAGTGAACACCTTAGAGGATAAGGGTGGCGAAATTAACATGACCTTTGATGGTGGCATGTGGAGCCATGATTACATGGGTGGCTTGGAATCTTTCAAAATTGATGGTAAAACGGAACGCAGTAGTATTAATAACCTCACAGGTACTCGTACGCGTGAAGGTTTCAGCCGTATTGCGCAAGATTCTCGCAGCGACATTCATGTAAATAAATTGGACGGCCATATCAATGTTATTTATGACATGAGTGATAGCACGGGCTTGAACTTCGCTAAACAAGGCTCCAAGAAAAATGGTCTTGATCCGGCTGATATCGAGGGTGGTAACTTCATCGTGAAATCCGCTGCAGCTGGCTCCGGCGTGCATGGCTATGTAACAGGCGATCATCTTGATACTTCTTCTGAAAGCAATGTAAACAAGATTTTAGATAACTTGGCCCACAAATTCTATTATGAAAACTATGTAAAAGGTGAAAGAAATCTTTCTGGTACAGTATCCATCGCTTCTAAAGGAATCGTGTCTAGCTTCCAAAAAGCATTGACTACAGACCAAAAAGAAGGGGATATTACTTGGAAAGACGGTAATGGCCAAGGCTCTTATGTAGTGCCAGAACCAAAACCTACACCGACTCCGGATCCAAAACCAGTTACACCTGTGACTCCAGATCCAAAACCAGTTACTCCTGTAACTCCGAATCCAAAACCAGTTACACCTGTGACTCCAGATCCAAAACCAGTTACTCCTGTAACTCCAGATCCAAAACCAGTTACTCCTGTAACTCCAGATCCTAAACCAGTTACACCAGTGACTCCAGATCCAAAACCAGTTACACCAGTAACTCCAGACCCTAAACCGGTTACACCTGTAACACCAGCACCTAAACCAGTAAATCCTAATCCTGTTATTCGTGGTGCTTATGATACACCTCATATGCGTGGTATTCGTTCTGCTGTAGTAGGTAATATCAACGCATGGCGTACATTAGCTGACGATATGTATCGTCCTCGTGTATTGCAACAAGGTGAACCAACTGGTATTTGGGCTCGCATCGGTGGCGGTAAATACAGCTACTCTGGCAGTGGTATCGACACAGCTACAGATTATACACGCATTCAAGGCGGTTATGATGCTAAAATCAGCCGTGGTTGGACTGTAGGTGGTCAAGTATCCTATCTTCGTGGTTCTGAAGACTATGTATTTGATGGTTCCGGCAAGGTGAAATCCTTCTCCGTTGGTGCTTATGGTTTGAAAGACCTTGGCAAAGATCAATATGTACATGTAGAAACTCAAGTAGGTCGCGTATCTAATGACTTCACAGCTCGCAATGAAATCGGTGAAGCTATGTCTGGTGATACAAAATCCAATGCGTACAGCATCGGTGTTCGCTATGGTAAAACATTGAAATACGATAACGGTTTCTATGTAGAACCACAAGCACAATTGAACTTTACACACTTCGGTGGCCGTAACTTTAATGTAGGTAATGTATTTGTTAACCAATCTAGTGTAAACAGCACTTCTGGTAAAATCGGCCTTGAATTGGGTAAACAATTTAGCAATGGTAACCTTTATACACGTTTTGCAGCAGGTCATGCTTTCACAGGCAATGTAAAAACTACATTCGCTAGTGGCAGTGTTGTGAAATTAACAGAACAAGATCTCAAAGGCACTTGGACTGAACTTGCCTTCGGTGGCCGTTATGGTTTCAATAGCAACAATAGCGTATTTGCTGACGTTGCCACAGGTTTGTCTGGTGATCTCCAAGCAGACTGGGGCGTGAATGCAGGTTTTACACATAAGTTCTAAGTGTAGATTTATTAAATAATCTTTTGTACAATAGCTAACATATATAGCCTCCTAATAATAGAGTCATGACTTTATTATTAGGAGGCTTTTATTGTATGGAGCATAGAACTAACTATATAGCCACCTATGCATTTTTCTTCTAACCTTAAGGAAAAACTATATAGACGAAATACGATATATCGTGTATACTAATGAAAATGTAAGCTACTAGAATCATTATTGATTGAAGCACACTGTATTAATAAATTTACCATGCTTAGTATGGGGGTCTCTATGGGGATAAAAGTTCCTCAAGAGATAATATCTATTACATGATAAATGAAGTAGCTCTGGGGAGGGCACTTCGAGAGAGGAGAACTTATGAAATTAGTAAAATTATTACCTATTATGGCAATTGCTTCTATAGGTGTTGCTGGCCAAGTACATGCGGCACAAGATCCTTTGATGATGCCTGAACAACCTACGGCTCCTTTGACTGCAGAACAACAAGAAATCTCTCTTGCTGTTCCTAGTGAAGAGGTAAAAGCTGTAGTATCTGAATTTGCAGCATTCCAATTGGGGATGAGCAATGCTTTAATTAAAGACGACAATCGCGTAATGTCTGGTCAACAACGTTATACTAATAATGTGTTGTACTATATGAACGTTCGTCGTAGCTGGTACATCACAAGCCATCGCTATAAAAAAGATAGCTATGCTCGCGTAGCATTAGATCGCTTGTACTTAGATTACAAAGAATTCTTCACGAATAACACTACAGTGTCTGAAATGAATCAAGCTGAATATGAACGCCAAATCTTAGCTATTCTTGAAAAGAATACAGCTAACATGTCTAATGATGAATTGCGTTTCTACATGAACGAAATGGTAATCTACAGCTTGAAAGAAGCTATGCGTGACGGTAATAACCGCGTTAAACGCATCCGCTAATCGGTATATACAACTATATATCTATGAAAGAGGTAACGGCATAGGACGTTGCCTCTTTTGTTTTCAAAACAAATGCCCTCGTAGGAACAAATTCTACGGGGGTTTGTTTATTAATTAATTATATTATCTGATTTATTCTTTATGAATTATTATTTATGTTATTTACATATTTTTTCGATGGCAGTATAATCTACTTGTAGAATTATGAGGAAAGTATGAAGGAGAAGTGTTTTGTAGTGTAACAAGGGAGGCGTATGATTATGAATCACGCAAAGAAACTACAATTATTAGCAGTACTCGGAGTTTTGACCATATCTTCTGCTAGCTTGGTACAGGCTGCAGATATTCCTGTTGTTTCTAGTGGTGGTGCCACTTATAACATTGGTTTACAAGGCTGGTCATCTTTCACTAACTCAGATAATGTACATCTTGGCGGTCAAACTGGGGCGGCTAATAGCGATCCCTATGCCCATGTAGGGGATCCAAATGCAAAGGGTAATAATATTGCCATCGGTCGTCTTGCCTTGAATGGTTCTCAAGGTGGTGGTAACGTAGCGCTCAGTTCTAAGACATTTGTAGGCGGTAAAGGTGATTATAACTTCTTAGGTAACTTTGCAGCAGGTTATAATTCAACCATTTCTGATACGATTGCTATAGGCTACTTTACAGGTTCCTACTCTCAAGGTAATAAAAACGTATGGCTCGGCGCTTCTCAAGCTGCCGCTAGTAAGGGGAATAACACTGTATTAATCGGTTCTAACTCTACAGTAAATGGTAATTTTAACTATGGCATGGGTCATGGCGTTATCTTTAAAGGCGATAAGAACTCCGCTATTGGCGCATATAACAAAATTGAAGGTAACCAATCTGGTGCCTTTGGTGTAGGTACGTATAATGTGGATACTGTTAAGGGCGATAATTCCTACAGTGTTGGTAACAAGAACCAAGTGAGTGCTAATAATACATTCGTAGTGGGTAATAATGTGAAAACATCTCTAGACAATGCAGTTGTATTAGGTAATAATTCTACTGCTGAAAGTAGTGATGTAGTGAGCACTCCTAGTTATACCTACAATAATGGTGTTACTGAAAGCTTCGCCGGTACTGCTCCTGTGTCTACTGTATCTGTTGGTGCAGCAGGTCAAGAGCGCACTATCACTCATGTTGCAGCAGGTCGTATTACAGCGGATTCTACAGATGCGGTTAACGGCTCCCAGTTATATGGTACAAACCAACAAATTGATGTATTACACCGCGATGTACGCCACGTGGAAAAAGAATCCAACCGCGGTGATGCTCGTGCCGCAGCACTAGCTGCATTACATCCACTACAATTTGATCCTGACCACAAGGTTCAAGTTATGGGTGGCTATGGTCACTACAAGGGCGAAAATGCATTGGCTCTTGGCGTAGGTTACTATCCGAAAGAAAACCTACTCCTTACAGCAGGTACAACTGTAAGTGGTGATTTGATGACTAATGTAGGCGTATCCTATAAATTTGGTGAAAATAAAACATTGCCTAAGATCTCCCCTGCATCCTATAACGCATTGGAACAACGGGTAGATACATTAGAAGCACAAAACAAAAAACTACAAGAAACAGTAGATATGCTTGTGCAAAAACTTAATGAAAAATAGGGTTTAAAAGATATGAAAGAGGTAATAACATGGTTATTACCTCTTTTTTATATACATATATTAGTAAACTAATACGTTTCTAGTGACCTCTTATCTTGACATACATAAACATTATTCGATACACTAGTATATATTTCATTTATTGTTCATGAATTTTAAATGTAGAGAGTAATGAAACGTATTGTGTGTATCGCCTTGAGCGCCCTATTGTGTTGTGTGGGTACAGCTGAGGCAGAAAAACAACAATTACATAATGATAAGGGCGTAGTGTCTGCAAAAACTGATGCTCAAACAGAGCGCATGAAGGCCGCATCAGAGGGCTTTCACATTACGCCTGCTGCCACACCGGACCATGTGATTGGCCAAGGTGGGCCGCTCATCATGGATCGGCAAGATACTAAGACCGTGCAGTATAGCAATGTGGATGCAGTGAATCGTGCCATTAATGCGGTGGCTATGTCCAATGTATCTAATGTTATGTATGGTGCCAAAGGTAAGCCGTGGATGCGCCGCACTACGCTGAGCTTTCAGTTCCAAGAAGGATGGAAGCCGCTGTATTCTGCGGAGACTATTCAGCCTCTAGGTCATTACGATAATACCTCTCGTGATGTGTGGTTTACGCAGCAGCGTATTTCTCGTGCCTCTGATACGGGTACTACCCTTAATGTAGGTGTTGGGTACCGTCGTATTTCCAAGGACGACCGTCGTCTCTATGGGGCTCATTTATTCTATGATCATCGCTTCTTAAATCGTCACGATCGACTCAGTGCTGGTCTTGAATATATGTCTGGTGAAAGCGAGTTTCGTTTTAATTGGTATGGTTCTGCTTCCGATGAGCGTGTTTTGGATGCGAACCTGCATACCTTAGAGCGAGTATCTAATGGTTATACCTTAGAATATGGTAAAACCTTTAAAAATGCGCGCTGGGCTAGAGTCTATGTTGAAGGCTATCACTGGAACCAGGATAGACAAGCTGATAAGAATGGTTTGCGCATAGGCTCTGAGATGCAACTTACGCCGCGTGTATCTGTAGATATGGGATACAATAAACCGGAACATAGCTCTGGCGGTGCATATGGTAAAATTACGTTCCGTTTAGCGGGAGCTCCGATGGCTTGGTATGGTGGCAAGCATCGTTTAGAACAATCTGCAACGGTTCGCGATAAAATGCTCAACCTCGTAAGACGAACTAATACGGTTTTTGTTGAACAATAATTTTGATAACTGAATAGACAAATTGAATGGGCATGCCATTTCCTGCATTCATTTTATTTTAATGAAAATTAAATGAAAAATAATCTACTATTGTTCCTATATAAGTGATATACTCTAGGTAAGGGAAACGTTAGTGTTCATATCAATTGTTTTTAAGATAATGGCTTTTTATAAAAGCCATTATCTTATTATTTGATGCCGTGTGATCGCCCGTTCATCTTAGTTACTCTCCAACTATGTGATAATCTTTGTGTTGTGTTTACTTCAAAATCTCTCTCTTAATAACAAACCTATATCATACGGCACCGGTAAGAGGTTCGCCTTCCTCTTATCAAAAAAGGGTAGTTAATCCTCATCGATTAACTACTCTTTTTTATATTCTCTTAATAGATATATAAATTACTGTTTACAAAATTCGTATACGTGCTACAATATTCATATAAAACTCATGAATAAAAAGTGAATTTTAATGCAAAGAGAGATTGATAGGTTTTGTAGTTTGTAAATGGAGGTTCTAAACTATGAACAAACGGAAACGTTTATTAACTTTGTTAATCAACGGTGTATTATTATCTAGTTTATGTGTTGTAGCGAGTGCAGCCGATACGACAACGGGCGCTGGTACTGGCGTAGCGTACGGTACAGGTAGCAATGCTCCAAAGGCTGAAAACGTGGCGATTGGTAATAATGCTAAGATTGGTTATTCCAATGGTGCTAGTGCTGCTACAGGGGATATCGTAGTCGGTAAGGATGCTAATATTAATAACTATGCTAGCCAAGGCGGTAGTGTAGCGATTGGTAAAAATGCAAAAATTGAAAATATGGCCGGCGGTGTAGAGGCTAGCTTTGCATTAGGTCAAACAACATATAGTGGTAGTTGGTTCTCTTCTTCAAGAATTCCTGCAGATCCAACAAAGGTAGTAGGCAGTGTTGCCATTGGGGATAATACATTTGCTCGTACTGGTAGTACTATGATTGGTTCCCATAACTATAAAGGCGATCTTGGTGATATTACAGTAGATACATCAACTACTCGTAAATATGCATTGAATGCTTATGCGACTACAGTAGGTGCTAATAGCTTTAGTAATGGCGCTTTTACAACCAATACAGGTACCTATAATATTATCTCTAGTGAATATAATGGTGGCCGTATGGCAAATCCTGTTAAGAACTTGGGATCCACTATTAATGGTTCTTTAAACAGCATTGAGTCTCAAACAGCTAATAGCTACTACGCTGGCATTGCTAACAGCATTGTTGGTACAGCAAATAGAACGTTTAATTCTAATGGCTCTCTTATTATGGGTGCTGGCAACGAAATCACTAACTCTGTTAAATCTATTTCTGGAGCACCAGATGATGGCGGTAATTCCGCTAAAGAATTAGCTGAAAAATTGCGCACTGCTGTAAAAGATGCTAACGGCGGTGGCGCTACGATGGCCCTCGGTGGTGGCAACAAGGCTGACTACACATTGCGTACATCAATGATTGGTATTAACAATACTGTAACAGGTACGAATGGTGCTAAAAGCGCAGATAACTTTGTAGTAGGTGTAGGTAATACTGCATCTAATGTACAGCATTTAACTGCTATTGGTTCTAAGAACACTGTATCCGATGCTAATAATACAGTTATCGTTGGTGATAACCGTAAGGTAACAGGTGCTAATAACTCTGTTATTATTGGTTCTAGCGATGCAGAAACTACTACAACTGTAAATGATGCAGTGGCTATTGGTCATAACACTGAAGTATCTGCTGAAGGCGGTGTAGCTCTTGGTAGTAAATCTAAGGCAACTGTAGCAGCTGGTGCAGCTGGTTATGATATTAGCACAAAAGCGGCATCTACTGATACAAGCTCCACATGGAAAGCGACAGCATCTGCTGTATCCGTTGGCGATGTAGCTAATGATGTAACACGTCAAATTACATCTGTTGCAGCTGGTACAAATGATACTGATGCAGTAAACGTAGCACAACTTAAAAAGGTAGAAACTAAAATCTCTACTGTGGAGGCAGATGCTAAAAAGCATACTACTGTTGTAGCAGGGGATAATACAACTGTTACACCTGGTACAAATGCTAATGGCGGTGCTGAATACAAAGTAGCTGTTAATAAAGACTTAGTAGAAATGAGCTCTGCTAACTTTGGTAAAGCAACTGACGATGTTCGTGCTCGTATCGATAAAGACAGTGCTCGCTTCTTCAACGGCAGCGAAAATATCGGTATTACACCTACTGAAGGTATCAAAATCGAAAACACAGATACCTTAGAACAAGCAAAATTTGATAAAACCGGTATGTATGCTAGTGAAGGTAATACAACTGTTTACTACACTACAAATGCTATCAGTGCTGGTAATCAAATCATTAAAAATGTGAAAGCTGGTGTAGCAGATACTGATGCAGTCAATGTATCTCAACTTAAACGCGTACAAGATCAAATCGCAGCATCTACTAGTGTTACAACTGTAACAGCTGGTGACCACATTAAGGTAACACCAACTGTAAATGGTAATACTCACGACTATAAAGTATCTCTTGCAGATGATATTGCTGATCAAATTACAAATAACACAACAAATATCAATAAAAATACAAATGATATCAAAAATATCAAAGGTAATTTATCTAAGATTGACAAACGTGTTGATAAATCTGTAGCAGGTGCAGCGGCGTTGGCAGCATTGCATCCACTTGATTTCGATCCAGATGCTAAATGGGA
Source organism: uncultured Veillonella sp. (assembly GCA_902478055.1). Lineage (GTDB taxonomy): Bacteria > Bacillota > Negativicutes > Veillonellales > Veillonellaceae > Veillonella. Next base: position 35,710 of record CABSJL010000009.1, read on the forward strand.
CTTTGCAGCAGGCTATGGTCATTACCGCAGTGGTAATGCTGCCGCATTAGGCGCTTTCTACCGTCCTAATGAAGACGTACAACTTAGCGTAGGTTCTACTGTAGGCAGTGATGAAACAGTATTTAATGCTGGTTTGTCTGTGAAAGTAGGCGCTCATAGTGGTGTATCTCGTTCTCGTGTAGCGATTGGTAAAGAAGTATTAGCTCTTAAGAAAACAGTAGCTGAACAAAATGCTCAAATTCAAAAATTGACTACATTGTTGAATGGTGTTGCGGGTACTAAGATGAAAGCTGACCACACAACATTGTTTCCAGATATCCCTACAAACCATTGGGCATATGAAGCTGTAAGCGATTTATCTCGCCGTGGTTTAGTAGAAGGCTATCCAGATGGCACATTCGGTGGCGACCGTATGTTAACACGTTATGAATTTGCTCAAATCGTATACCGTGCTATTCAAGACGGCGTAACAGTTAATGATCGCCTTGTAACAGAATTTAGCCCTGAAATGGCTTTGTTCCGTGTTGATACAGTAGCTAAAAATGCTAAGGGTGAACCAACAATCGAACGCGTTCGTGTTAACAAAAAATAAGGATACTATTAGTTTATAGTGTTCACACAACTTAATAAGTAGCTACTATGCCATACCTCAACTCCACCCCGAGGTCGCATAGTAGTGAATATAAAAAGGAGTAACTGATTATATCAGTTACTCCTTTTTGTTGTTATATTAGGCTCACTATTCTTTTTATTTGGCAAAATAACCTAGCGATTGAATGTGCGCGATGGACTCGTCTAAATATTGTTCAGAGGACACAATGTGTTTAGTGCCATCATCTTTTGTTCTTTCAACGGTCATGTTTTCGTTCATGGTATCAATCAATTCTTGACGAGATATTGGTTTTGCCATCAATTTCATGACGTAGGATAGACCTTCATCTACTGAAAAGTCTATTTGGTTATACATATTGCCGAGGCACATGTATTGATAACCACCTTTTTCAACAAGTGTGGATACATAGTTTATGAAATGCTCTGGAATATAGGTTTTGTTTTCCTCAAATGGTAATTGGTCATATTTTTTTGCATATGTATTGATATGACCGACGATAGCAAGATGGAATAAACGTCTATACATAGCATCAGTATCGATTTCAGAATCAGGATGATGTTCTTCAATATGTTTCATAATATCCGCTACATTGAATGGGCGTTTTGTATCCATTAATTCTTGGATGCTAATGTGCATAATATTTGTCCACTCTGGAGGAACGCCAGGCTCTTCATCTAATGCATTGTTGAAGTATAGTGTATCTAGTACTTTCTTCTCAACCCTTTCGTCATGGGAAATTTTATCTTCGTTGCTACACTTTGTTAATAGGGCCATGCGGAACTGAGTATCATACACATAATCGTAGTACTGCTCCTTATCAATGTAGCTATCTCTAGCCAATGTTCTAATATTATTTTCCACACTACTATCAAGCCATGTAATGAAGGAACGATTCAATGTTTCGTCACCGATGTAAGCGCAACCTTGCTCTTGTGCACGTTCAATAAATTCTGATACATATACAGGATCATTAATAGCTTCTAAGTATTCGTGCCCAACATAATAATCATTAGATTGTAATACACGATTGATATTTTTTATTTTATAATCAGAAATTTGTTGGGAACGTTCATCTAATTTCATTGTTTCTGCAATGAGTTTTAATACATTTTTTGTGTAGACCGTACGCTCTTGTAATGAGTCGTTAGGTGCATGTTTTTCAGAATATAACATAATATCCCGCAATTGCTCTAACCGTTTCCAACCAGGATATGTATTGTATGATACATATGCTACACCACGGTCGGATAGATTTCGGTTACAAATGCTGAGGATTTTATCTTTCACCACGTCAGGCACCCAAGACCAAATACCATGGACGATAATGTAATCGAAGGTACCAAATGAATCATCAATATCCATAATATCTTTTTCTAATAATGTAATATTTTTTAGCCCCATGGATTCAATTAATTCATTCCCATGTTTCACCTGTGTAGGGGATAGGTCGATACCTGTAAAGGTAGTCGTTGGATTATATAGGGCTTGGGGGATGATATTTCCACCGCAAGAAGAGCCCAACTCTAATACGCGCGCCTCTTCAACTGGTACTGGGTCTAAGCCATAAATAAGAGCTTTTGCCATTAAAGATGTAATACATGTATTGGAAAATGGTTTTGATACGTATAGAAAATCGTCGTAAGATTCCTTCAGGTCGTTAATTTTAGATTGATCTACACTAGTAATATGTTGTTTACTCATTAGAATATATCCCCTCTATAACTAATACTCGTAAAATGGTCCTCATAATGATTTAGTATATCATAATTTTTATCAAAATCGGTCAAAAAAAATTCATAGTTATTTCATTTATAAGTTAGTGTATGAAAAAAATGTGAAAGTACCTTTAAAAGGTTGTTGGATTATTATAATTATATTTTTCTATGATCCATATTTTATAGATAATATATAAATAGATACCAAAATCGAGAAAAATCAATGAGATTAAATCAATTAATCGTTTATTTATAACTATAGTTAATGTGGTTATCGATAAATACCGAACTGCATTGAAATAAATAGATTATATTTTATAAAATACGTATAAAACACAGAAAAAATGAGTAAAAAACCACCCATATATTAAAAATTGTTTAACAAAATAAAGGTTCCAACAATAAATTCTGTCGATTATGATAAAAACATGAAGAAAAGTATTTACAAGATTTTCGATATATGATATTCTGTTCATGACACAAAATGAAAGAAATATGAAAGATACTCAGAAAGGCGTAAAGGTATGGGAAATTTAGGCTTTTCCTTCTTTTGTATTTAAATGATTTAATTATAAGGATTGTAATTGTGTCTAGTTAAGAAAGGGGTTCATAGTAATATGAATAAAATCTTTAAAGTTGTTTGGAGCAAAACTAAAGAGTGCTACGTAGTAGTTTCCGAAGTTGCAAAAAACAATGGTGGTAAGAAAAAAGCTCTTGCTAGCGTATTAGCTGGTTTGGCTATGGTAGCTGCTACAGCAGGTACACCTGTACAAGCTGGTGTAGGTTTGGGTGGCAGCTCGGTTAATATCACACCGGATGGTACATTAAATGGCTCTAATACAGTGTCTAAAAACTCTGTTGTAGTTGGTTACCAAAATAATACAACTGGTGGTAGCGGTAATGGTCACATTGTATATGGTGCTAATAACGTAGCAAATCAAGATTCATCTATGGCTCTTGGTAACCAAAACGTAGCAACTGGTCCTGCTGCATCTGCAATTGGCGTAGGATCTCAGGCAACTGGTAGAAATACAATTGCAGTAGGTAATGTGGCAAAAGCTAGTAATACAGATAATATCGCTATTGGTACATATTCTGAAGCATTAACTAGTGGTCAAGATGCATATGCTCTTGCAGTGGGTTCTTATTCAAAAGCTAATGCTCATATGGCAGTTGGTATTGGTGCAATTGCTAAGGCAACAGGTAGTGAATCTACAGCAGTTGGTGCTGGTTCTACAGCAAGCGGTGCTAATTCTACTGCTCTTGGTGCTCGTAATACTGCATCTGGTCTTCGCTCTGTTGCTATTGGTAAAGGTAATAATGCTATTGCAGAAGATACTATTGCAATGGGTACTACCAACAATGCGAAGATTGGTGGTGCTATTGCCATTGGTCAAGATAACCTTGCAGATTCTACTGTAGGTGGTGGCCGTGCCGCAGGTAATACAATGATCGCTATTGGTCGTGACAATAAAGCGACAGCAGAAGATACTGTTGCAATCGGTCGTAAAACAACAGCATCTGCTAACGTTTCTGTTGCCCTTGGTGCTCGTTCTGAAGCGACAGGCTCTGGTGCTATTGCTATTGCTGGTAATGGTGAAGGCTATCAAACAACAGCTAGTAAAACAGGTTCTATTGCCATTGGTATGCAATCTAATTCTACAGGCGTTGCTTCCACTGCAGTAGGCGGTGTTGCGCAAGCAACAGAAAAAGGTGCCTCTGCCCTTGGCTTTAAAGCAAATGCTACTGCTGAAAGTGCGACTGCATTAGGTCAAGAATCTGTTGCATCTGTAAAAGATGGCGTTGCTCTTGGTTCTCAGTCTAAAGCAACTGTAGATAAAGGTGTTAAAGGCTTTAATCCAGCAGAAACTCGTACAAACAAATATGCAGGTCTTGCTGGTACTGCACAAACATCCACATTGGCAGCTGTTTCCGTAGGTGATGGTGCTACTGCAACTCGTCAAATTACAGGTCTTGCTGCAGGTACTAATGATACTGATGCTGTTAACGTAGCTCAATTAAGAAGCGTTAACTTGAAATACGCTGGTGACACTGGCAATGGCGATGTATTGTTAGATGATGGTACATTGAAAATTAAAGGTGATGATCCTACATTTATTTCTACATCTGCTGATAAAAATGGTGTTACAGTAAAAGCTAAAATAGGTGCTGATATTACTACTAATGCTGATGGTAAAGCAGTTGCTCCTACTACAAACGGCATTGCTACAACTGACAATGTTACTCAAGCAATCAACAACTCTGGTTGGAAAGTAACTTCCGCTAACAATGGTGGTACTACAAACGGTACATCTATTGAAAAAGTAAGCCCTGGCGATACTGTTACTTTCAAAGCTGGTAAAAACATTGTATTAGACCAAGCTGGTAAACAATTCACATATTCCTTGAATAAGGATGTTGATTTGACTAAAGATGGTTCTTTAACAATTGGTGATACTAAAGTTAATAACGATGGCTTAACAATCACAGGTGGTCCATCTGTTACTAAAACTGGTATTGACGCTGGTAATAAAAACATTACTAATGTAAAAGCTGGTGTAAACGATACTGATGCAGTTAATGTAAAACAATTAAAAGACGCTAAAACTAAACTTGTAGATGGTAAAAACACTAAAGTTACTGGTGAAGGTACTCAAGACGATCCATACAAAGTTAATGTAGAAGGCGACTTGAAAGGTATTACATCTATTTCTAATGCTGACAATGGTCCTAAAATGACAATTGGTGGCAACTCCATCAACATTACTGGCGGCCCACTTAACATGGGTGGTAGCAAAATTACTAATGTAGCTCCTGGTACAGACGATACTGATGCAGTTAACGTAAAACAATTGAAATCCGCTAAGACAGAAGTTAAAGCTGGTAATGGCGTAACTGTTGCTAAGACTCAAGATGCAACAGATGGTCATGATATTTACACAGTAAGCTCCACTGGTGCTACTGGTAACACAGATCCTTCTAAAGTTGAAGGTGGTAAAAATACTACTGTAACAGGTGATGGTACAGCAGCTACTCCGTACAAAGTAAATGTACAAGGTGACTTGAAAGACATCTCCTCCATTACAAATGATACTGGTTCTGGTAAAATCTCCTTCGCTGGTGATCAAGTTGTAAAAGTTGAAGGCGACAACCCTATTTCCTTAGATGGTAAAGGTGGCTATGTAACTGGCTTACAAAACAAAGATTGGGATATTACTAACCCAACTGTAGTTTCCGGTCGTGCAGCAACTGAAGACCAATTGAAAAAAGTAAGCGATGGCTTCAACAACACAATTAAATTAGCAGGTAACACTGGTAACACAGATACTCAAAAATTCAATAAAACTGGTGGTTTGAGCTTCGGTGTAGTTGGTGCTAACAACGGTCAATACATCAAAACAACTGCTTCTGGTACAGATGTAGTAGCTGATTTGTCCGATGATGCAAAAGCTAAATTGAACCATACCTTTGAAGTAGCTCCTGGTTCTAGCAATGTAACAGTATCTAAAGATACAACTGATCCTAATAAAACAGTTTATAAAGTAGCTGTTGCTAATACTCCAGCAGCTGGTGCTTCCTCTACTGAAAGTGTAGTTAAAAAAGCAGCTGCAACTGGCGATACTAACATTGCTGATGTTACTGTTGGTAATGGTAAAAACCCTGGCGATCCAGATGCTCAATACGAAGTTAATGTTTCCCGTAATGCAGTTAAAGATGCAGCTCGTGAAGCCGTAACAGTTAACAACGGTGGTACAACTACTGGTGGTAACTACACAGCTGATGCAGATAACCCTATCACTGTTAACCCTGTGAAAGATGATGCAAACCATAACACTACATACGAAGTGAAATTCGATGGTGATAAAGCAGCTAAACAAATTCCTTTGACTTATAAAGCTAATGGTGCTGGTGACCAAAAAGTTAAGTTGGATAAAGGTCTAAACTTCACAAACGGTTCCAATACAACAGCTTCCGTAGCAGCTGATGGCGTAGTTAAATATGACTTGAACAAAAATGTTGATTTGACTAAAGATGGTTCCTTAACAATTGGTGACACTAAAGTTAACAACGATGGCGTAACTATCACTGGTGGTCCATCTGTTACTAAAACTGGTATTGATGCTGGTAGTAAGAAAATTACTAATGTAGCTCCTGGTACTGATGGCACAGATGCTGTTAACTACGATCAATTGAAAGCAGCTCGTACAGTTGTTACTTCCAACGACAACTCTGTAACAATTAATAAAACAACAAATGGCGATCAAGTAACATATGACTTACATGTAAATGCAGCTGCTGGCACAGCATCTACTTGGAACTTGAAATCTGGTGCAGTTTCTGCTACAGAAGGTACACATGCTGGTGACACAGCTCAAAACATTGCAGACGGTAAATCCGTTACAATGCAAGCTGGTAAAAACTTAACTGTTACTCAAACTAACGACAAAGCAGGTAATACAGAGGTTGCATACGCTCTTGATAAAGACCTTAAAGATCTTGATAGCGTAACAACTAAAGAAGTTAAACTTGGCGACAAAAATGACAACATCTCCATTAAGAAAGATGGCGACCGTATCACTTATAGCACTGATGGTGGCACAACTGTTAAGAAAGTAGCTAATCTTGATGATGAAAAACACATCAAACCTGGTAGCTATGCTGTACAAAACGACGGTAGTGTAACTATGACTTACGTTGATGGCAATGGTAAACCAGTTACTGGTGAAGAAGCTAAAATTACTGGCATCGCTAAAAACGATCTTTCCAACATCACTGATGACGGTAAGAAAGTGATCACTGGTCTTGGTTCTAAAGTTGAAGCTGGTGACAACGTAACTGTTACTGATACAACTGATGCAACTACAGGTCAAAAAACTTACACTGTAAATGCTAAATTAGCAAAAATTGAAAACGGTAAAAATACTACTAAGACTGGTACTGGTACAGACGCTGATCCATACAAAATCAACGTTGAAGGTGACTTAACAGATATCAACTCCATCACAAATGGCGCTGGTTCTGGTAAACTCACATTCGGTCCTAACGAAACAGTAACAGTTGGTGGTACTAACCCTATCACATTGAATGCTAAAACTGGTAATATCGGTGGTTTGACTAACAAAACATTCGATCCTAACAATATCGTATCCGGTCAAGCAGCTACAGAAGATCAATTGAAATCTGCACATGATTCCTTGAAAGCTTCTGAATTGCACATCGCTCCTACAGCAGTTAAAGCTGGTAGCACTGAAGCTAAAGGCGGTGTAGTTAACGGTACTGAAAACGTATACAAATATGATGCAGGTACTAAGAAAGTTACATTGACTTATAACGATGGCAATGGTAAAGCTGTAACTGATACTAAAGCAGTTATTGACTTCTCCGACTTGAACATTCCTGCAGCTGGTAATAATTACAGCTTCAAAACTAATGCAACTGGTAACCTTGAAGACGGTTCCAATGCAACTGAAACTGAAGTAGCAAGTGGCAAAACTGTAAACTTCGGTGCAGGTAAAAACTTGACTGTAAAACAAGAAATCGGTAAAGATGGTAACCAAACTTACACTTATGCATTAAACAAAGACTTAACTAACTTGGATAAAGTAGTTGTTAATGGTAAAGATGGTAAGGACGGCGAAGATGGCGTATCCATTACTGGTCCTACTGGCGCAGCTGGTACAGATGGTAACAATGGTAAAGTTGGTATCACTGGTAAAGATGGTAAAGATGCAGTATCTATCTCCGGTAAAGATGGTGTAGGTCACATTGGTTTGACTGGCCCTGCTGGTAAAGATGGTAAAAATGCAACTGCTGATATTACTGTTAAAGAAGGTAAAGCTGGTGTAGACGGTAAAGACGGTGTTGATGGTATCACTCGTATCTTCTACAACGATAAAGATGGCAACGAACATCAAGTAGCAACTCATGATGATGGTATGAAGTTTGCTGGTGACGATGGTCAAGCAAACCAAGATACAAATGCACAAGTTATTAAGAAACATCTTAACAACGTTGTCGATATCATCGGTGGTGCAGATAAAACTAAGTTGACTTCTACTGATAACATCGGTGTTAACAATGTTAATGGCAAATTAAAAGTTCAATTGGCTAAAAACGTTGACTTGGATGCTGATGGCTCCTTGACTACTGGCGCTACAAAAGTTGACAACAACGGTGTTACAATCACTGCTCCTGCAGGTGGTACTACTACTGATGTTAAATTGACTAAAGATGGCTTAGATAATGGCGGTAACAAAATTGTTAATGTTAAAGCTGGTGAAAACGATACAGATGCTGTAAACGTTAAACAATTGAAAGACAAAGTTACAACTGTTAAATCTTCTGATGGTACTATTTCTGTAACTGATAACAATGATCCTGCATCTGCAACTTATGATGCGACTAAAGGTCATCAATATGACATCAAGATCAATAACCAAGGTGTTGTAAACAACGCTCAACTTCCAGTGGTATACACTAAACAAGATGGCACTAAAGTTTACAAACAACCAGATGGTACTTTCAACACAGCTAAAGATGGTTCTGGCACTGTTGTAAATGCTGGTGATGTAATCGCTTCCATGAATAGTGCAGGTGACTCCACTACAGCTCCTACTAAGTTGAACAACGTTGGTTCCTCCATCGCGGATAAAGCTGGTAATACATTCTTAGATAAGATTGATGCAGCTGCTGGTGACAACAATACTAAGAACGGTGCGGTAAACGTAACTGACCTTAAAAATACAGCTGACGCATTGATTGATAAAGGCTTGAAATTCGACGCTAACTCTGGCGGTGTGAAAACTAATAAACTTGGTTCCACTGTGAAAGTTCAAGGCGAAGGCGCTAAAGCTGATACTGAGTACAGCGGTGAAAACGTTAAAACTATCATCAGTCAAGATGCAGATGGTAACACAACTATCGACGTTAAACTTGATAAAAACCTTAAAGCTGACAGCGTAGTTGTTGGTAAAGATGGTAAAGACGGCGTTGATGGTAAGATCGGTGTTAACGGTAAAGACGGCGCATCTGTTGTACTCAACGGTAAAGATGGCTCTATCGGCTTGACTGGTCCTAAGGGTGCTGACGGTAAAGATGGCGCAAGTGCTAAGATTTCCGTTAAAGACGGCGTTCCTGGTGTTGATGGCCAACCTGGTGATAAATTGACTCGTATCGTATACGAAGACAAAGATGGCAACACACATGAAGTTGCAACTCACGATGATGGCATGAAGTTCGCTGGTGACGACGGTCAAACTGATCCAACTAAAGTTATTAAGAAACATCTTAACAACGTAGTAGATATCGTTGGTGGTGCTGATAAAGCTAAATTGACTGATAACAACATCGGTGTAAATAACGACAATGGCAAATTGAAAGTTCAATTGTCTAAAGACCTTGATCTTACTAAAGATGGTTCCGTGAAAATTGGCGATACTAAAGTTAACAACGATGGCTTGACTATCACTGGTGGCCCATCTGTAACTAAGACTGGTATTAACGCTGGTGATAAGAAAATCACAGGTGTTAAAGCTGGTGAAAACGATACAGATGCAGTAAACGTTAAACAATTGAAAGATAAAGTTACAACTGTTGAATCTTCTGATGGCACTATCTCCGTAACTGATAAAAATGATCCTACATCTGCAACTTATGATGCAGCTAAAGGTCACCAATATGACATCAAGATTAATAACCAAGGTGTTGTAAACAATGCTCAAATTCCAGTGGTATACACTAAACAAGATGGCACTAAAGTTTACAAACAACCAGATGGTACTTTCAACACAGCTAAAGATGGTTCTGGCACTGTTGTAAATGCTGGTGATGTAATCGCTTCCATGAATAGTGCAGGTGACTCCACTACAGCTCCTACTAAGTTGAACAACGTTGGTTCTTCCATCGCTGATAAAGCTGGTAATACATTCTTAGATAAGATTGATGCAGCAGCTGGTGACAACAATACTAAGAATGGTGCTGTAAACGTATCCGACCTTAAAAATGCTGCTGATGCAATCGGCAACAAAGGCTTGAACTTCGGTACACAATCTACTGGTGCTAATAGTGAAATCCATAAAAACTTGGGTGAAAAACTTGAAATCGTAGGCGAAGGTACTAAAGCTGATGATAACTACAGTGCATCCAACATCAAAACTATGACTAAAGATGGTAAAGTTGTAATCGGTCTTGATAAAGATCTTAACGGCTTGAACTCCATTGGCGTTCCTGGTAAAGATGGCGTAGCTGGTAAAGATGGTGTATCCATCTCCGGTAAAGACGGTGCTAACGGTATCGACGGTAAAGTTTCCATCGGTAAAGATGGTAAAGATGCTGTATCCATCGCTGGTAAAGATGGCGTAGGTCACATTGGCTTGACTGGTCCTCAAGGTCCTGCTGGTGCAGATGGTACTGGTGTAGATATCTCTACAGATCACGGTTCCAAAACTCTTGTTAAACCAGAAGCTAACAATGGCGACAAATCTGAACGTATCGTATACGTACCAAAAGATAAAGATGGCAACCCATTGAAAGATACTGATGGCAACCCAATCAAACGTGAAGTAGCAACTATGGATGATGGTTTGAAATTCACAGGTAACAACACTGGTACTGAAAACAAACATGCGTTGAATACGCTTGTTAAAGTTCAAGGTGAAGGTGTGACTGCAGCTCAATCCACTGCATTCCAATCCGCTGCTGGTAACATCAATGTAGTAGCTGATGGTAACGATACATTAACTGTTAAATTGAACAAAGACCTTAAAGGTATCAACTCCATCAAGAATAGCGACAATGGTCCTGCATTGAACTTCAACGCTGGTGACCTTTCCGTAACTGGTGGTAACCTCAACATGGGTGGTAACAAAATTACTAACCTTGGTAAAGGTACTAACGATACAGATGCGGTTAACTTGAAACAATTGAAAGATTCTCGTACAATCGTTAAATCTACTGATGGTTCCGTAGGTGTTCGTGAATCTGAAAGTGCTGATGGCGCTAAAGTATACGACTTGTCTACTGGTGCAAGCCCTCGTTTCGATGAGTTAACTGATGAAATCGGTCGTGTAGGTGCACAAGGCGCAGCTCTTGCAGCATTGAAACCTATCCAATACGATCCATTAGAACCAACTCAAATCATGGCTGGTTATGGTAACTACCGTGGTAACTCCGCTATTGCAATGGGCGTTGCTCATTACAAAAACGAGTCCACAATGATGCATGCAGGCTTAGCTTGGGCAGGTGGTTCCCGTCACATGATGGCAAATGCTGGTGTAACTTGGAAAGTTGGCAACCGTGATAGCGAAGCTGCTGTAGCAGATCGTTACCGCAAAGGCCCTATCAGCTCTGCTTATGCAATGCAACAAGAAATGGCTTCCGTTAAAGCACAAAACGCTGGATTAAAAACAGAAGTATCTGATTTGAAAGCTGAAAACGAACAAATGAAAGCTCAAATTGCTGCTATGATGGCAAAACTTGGTATGTAATCATTTGTGAGTGTAAGAACTGAATAAACAAAAAGGAAGGTATGCGCTACCTAGTGTAGCGCCTGCCTCTCCCTATTGTTTATAAAAGCAGTGCTTTTAAATATGAACGTGTAAACGCGTGAGAGATACTTTCACCATAATCTAACGATAGAAAAGAGGAATATAGAATGAAAAAATCTACATTACTTGCTTGTGCAGCGGCTCTTGTTATTTCTACAGGCGTTGTAGGTGCACAATCCGCTCCAACATATGACGACAATTTGATCTTACCTAATCCTGTATCTGCTCCAGCATTGGGCAATGTAGTATTGGTACCTGTGGCTAGCCCACAAACAGTGTCTGCTGTTCATGACTATGTAAAAGCTTGGCAAAATGCAGAAATCAATATCGCAAAAGCTAAAGTAAAATACGAAAACCATGAACGTATGACTAAAGCTGAAAAAATCTGGTTACATTCCTATGATAAACATAACTACGCTGACTACTTCCGTACACACTCTATCGGCCGTGTACATGGTCAAGAAGTGTTCTTGAACTGGAATGGTGAAAACCGTAATAAAAACGAATACGAATATTTCGAAATGCCTAAATACAATGAAAAAGATGGCTTCACTAACAGCTATGGTTACAATGTATTGCGTGGCATGGTAGATCAAATCAACGAAATCGTTCAAAAACAAAAAGAAGTTGGCGGTCCTATGACTGACGACGAAGCTCAAGCATTGGAAGATGCTATTTTGGACGTAATGGCTAAAGAACAAGAACATGTATCTAACGAAGAACTTCGTCACTACATGAACGAAACAATTTGGTTCGCAGCTAAACAAACAGTTAAAAATAAAGCTAGTGAAGAACCTAAAATGGAAGATGAACACACTGTAAATCTTCGCGAAGCAATCAATCGTCCAGCTAACCAAGAAACTAAAAAAGTAGACTTGCGCGCTGCGATTCAATAATAAGGTTTGTAAATTTTAATATACATCATTAACACACTGAGAGCTCGGCATAAACGATATACAATGAATTAGGAAAATGATGTGTGACGCACAGTGTATATAATGAACAACTACATATGGCCCTCATACGGCGATTGTTTGAGGGCCTTGATGTACCCTGGCCCCCGACTAGGGCACACAATCCTTATGCAAAACGACGCCATCCGAAAGGATGGCGTTGTTTTTTTGCGTTTATGGATTGTTTTCTATACTTATATGCCCCAATAATTGTACAAATGTAAACAATTATAAAATAATAGACGGATTATATTAACTACCTTTTTCTACACATTTATGAAGAAACGCTTGTTTGCTGTATTTAAACTTCATCTAATTTAGAATGTTTATATATATAAGATGAAGATGATCTTGTATAAGATATTCAAATATAATGTAAATATAAACTGGAGTAACCCATTTTATACTCTTATATATATAATGTATTATATTATATATAATGCTATTATAAAGAAAACCCTTATTTTATGCGTATGTGGAGATAATTCCTCATATCTAGAAAATTCGGTTTATCTTGTTTAGAAATATAAAATTTATTTTAATTATTTCAGGAATTTCTATTTACAATTAGTTTATAAATTGTTATTATATTAATATCTTAATGAATAGTATGTGAACGTGTGTCATAAACCATTCATGAAACAAAAAATGTATGAATAAGGCATTTAGTGTTTTCTTTATAAGAGAGAAAGGGGTTCATAGTTTCTATGAATAAGGTTTTTAAAGTCGTTTATAGCAAATCTAAAGGCTGCTATGTAGTAGTACCTGAAACTGCTAAAAATAATAACGGCAAGAAAAAAGTATTAGCTAGCGTATTGGCTGGCTTGGCTGTAGCTGGTGCTATGGGTGGTATTGCGCCTTTAGAAGCACAAGCAGGTTATGATACTGGTAATAGTCATGTTAATATTTGGGCTGATACAAAACCAGGATTCAATGGTAGTAATTATAATGTAGGCCAAAACTCCATTGTTGTAGGTTACCAAAATACTACAGATAATGTAGCTGGTAATGATGGTAAAGTAGCTATCGGTGCTAAAAATACATCAACAAATAACGCAACTACTGCAGTAGGTAATAGAAATACGGCTACAGGCGGTGCTGCTACAGCTGTTGGTGCTGGTAATAACGCTTCTGGTGCGGCTTCCTTGGCCGTAGGTAACGTAAGTAATGCAAATGCTAAGTCTGCTGTTGCTGTTGGTTCTTATAACAACGTTAACTATACAAAAGGTTCCTGGGAAACAACACCAAAACAAGCTGGGGAATACTCTACAGTAATTGGTAACTATTCTAGCGCTACAGGTACAAGCGCATCCGCTATGGGTGTATATACGAATGCTACTGGTGCCGGTTCTTTTGCTGCTGGTTATAACAATAATGCAAATGGTCAAAACTCCGTTGCTATTGGTTCTGAAAATACATCCCATGTAGCAGACACAATCACATTAGGTCAATTTAATAATGCTAAAACAATGGGTGGTATCTCCATTGGTAAAAATAACTTGACTGACTCTGCAGATGGTAATCGCGGTGATGTACGTAGAAATCATGAAAACTCCCAAATTGCTATTGGCCGTGATAATAAAGCGACAGAGTTAGATACTATTGCAATCGGTCGTGAAACAACAGCATCTGGATCTGGTGCTACTGTAATCGGTGCTCGTGCAGAAGCTTCTGGTAACAATGCTATCGCTATCGGTCAAAGTGGTAAAGATTCTCCTAAAGTAATTGCTAAGGGTGTAAACTCCATTGCTATCGGTATGCAATCTCAAGCAACTGGTGAATCTGCTATCGCTGAAGGTCCTGGTGCGCGTGCAGCTGGCAAATATGGCGTTGCATTAGGTCGTACAACTAAAGCAAATGCTGAGGCTGCTACAGCTTTAGGTAATGATGCTGAAGCTAATATTGCTAATGGTGTAGCTCTTGGTTCTTCTTCTGTTACAACTACAGATAAAGGTGTTGTAGGTTACAACCCATCCGATCCTCATGAACGTAAATATAATCCTTTAACTGGTAATGTAAAAACCGCTACTACAGCTGCTGTATCTATCGGTAATGGTAGCACTTTGACTCGTCAATTGACTGGTCTTGCTGCAGGTACTGCAGACACTGACGCTGTTAACGTAGCTCAATTGAAAAACGTTGGCGTTGCTGTAACTGGTAACACTGGTAAGAGTGACTTCTTAACTGATGGCGGTAAATTGAACGTAATCGGTACAGGTCGTGTATCTACTGTAGCGGCTCATGACGGTGCGAAAGACTCCAAAATCACTGTAGGTTTTGATGACAAAGGCATGGTGAAAGCTGGTAAAAACGTTACTGTTGATGAAAAAACAGTTGATGGTCGTACTACATACACAATTAACGCTGCTGATACTGCTGCTAAATATGACTTCTTAACAAATGCTACAGCTAACGGTGGTAAACTTGACGGTGAAGCAACACCTACAAAAGTTCAAAGCGGCACTACAGTTAACTACGCAGCTGGTAAGAACTTAACAGTTAAGCAAGATATTGAAACATCTCTTGGCCAACAAACATATACATATTCCTTGAATAAGGATCTTAAAGAAATTACATCCATCACTAACAATGGTGGTCCTACAATGCACTTTGGTGGTAACAACATCAGCATCACTGGCGGTAACCTAGATCTTGGTGATAATAACATCACTAACCTAAAATCTGGTGGCGATGTAGTGAATAACGCTGCTAACATTGGCGACGTAACTCGTATTTCCAAGGCTAATGACTTGCATGTGGCTCCTACAGCAGGCACTAATAACAATGTGGCTGAATATACTGTAGATGCTAACAAAAAGGTTACATTGACTTACCAAGATGGTAATGGTAAAACTGTTAATGGCCCTAAAGCAGTTATCGACTTGAGCGGTTTGAAAACTGGCGACATGAGCTCTTTCAACGTGAAATCTACTGCTACAGAAGGTAAAGTGGCACAAGGTTCTGCTGGCGTTCAAGAAATCCGTGATGGCAAAACTGTGGAAATGCAAGCCGGCAAAAACATGACCATTAAACAAACTAATAAAAATGGTAATGCAGCTGTTGAATTTGCATTGAACAAAGACATCGATTTGACTCCAGATGGGTCTATCAAAATTGGTGACACTAACATCACTGACAATGGCTTGACTATTAACGGTGGTCCATCCATTACAAAAACTGGTATCAATGCTGGTGGTTTGAACATTACTAATGTGAAAGCTGGCGTAAACGACAACGATGCAGTTAATGTTAGCCAATTGAAACAAGTTCGTGCTGATGAACGTCACATCAAACCTGGTGAATACGCAGTTGATAACAACGGAAAAGTAACAATGACTTACCTTGATGGTAACAACAAAGACGTTCCTAACGAAACGGCTGTTATCACAGGTATTGCTAAACAAGATCTTTCCAATATCAACAAGGGTGGCGAAACAGTTATCCAAAATCTTGCTAAAAAATCCATCGATATGGAAAATGGTAAGAATACAAAGGTTAGCAACCGTGAAATCAATGGCGTTAAAACTTTCAAAGTAGACGTTGAAGGTGATTTAACAGACATTACATCCATCACTAATAAAGCTGGCGATGGCAAGGTTGTATTTGGTGGTAACCAAACTGTAAACGTTGCAGGCGATCACAACATTAACTTGAATGCTAAAGTTGGTGACATCACTGGTTTAACTAACGTAACTTTGGATGCTCCTGACTTCGCTAAAAAAGGTCGTGCTGCTACTGAAGAACAATTGAAAATTGTAAATAACGGTTTCAATAACACAGTTGGTTTGACTGGTAACACAGGCGCTACTGATCTTCAAAAATTGAACAAACAAGGCGGCTTGAGCTTCGGCGTTGTAGGTGCTAACAATGGTGAGTACATTAAAACAACTGCTTCTGGTTCCAATGTAGTAGCTGACTTGTCCGACAACGCTAAAAATAAATTGAACAGCACTGTTGTAGTAGAAGGTAAAAATGCTGCGAAAGTAACAAGCAATGTAATTCAAAATGCAGATGGCAGCACAAAAACTGTATATACTGTAGATGTTAACAACGTAAAACCTACTGCAGCTTCTACTGAAAAAGTACAAGCTAAAGCAGACGTAACTGGCTCTAGCGACAAAAATATCGCTAAAGTATCCCCTAAAGCTGGCGATCAATTCGGTGAAGCTGGTGCAACTTACGAAGTAAACGTATCCCGTAACGACGTAAAAGACGCAGCTCGTGAAGCAGTAACTGTAAATACTACAAACACAACTAACAACCCTATCACTGTTACACCTGTACAAGATGAAGCAAATCATAACACTACATACCAAGTAACATTCGATGGCAACAAAGCTGCTAAACAAATTCCTTTGACTTATAAAGCGAATGGCACAAACGAACAAAAAGTTACATTGGATAAAGGTTTGAACTTCACAAATGGTAAAAACACAACAGCTTCTGTAGATGCTGAAGGCGTTGTTAAATACGATGTGAATAAAGATTTAGTTAATATCAATTCCATTTCCAACACTACAAATGGTCCAAAAATGGAATTCGGTCCTAACTCTATCAACATCACTAATGGCCCTATCAACATGGGTGACCAAAACATCACTAACCTTAAATCTGGTGGCGATGTAGTGAATAACGCTGCTAACATCGGCGACGTAACTCGTATTTCTAAAGCTAATGATTTGCACATTGCTCCTACAACATCTAACCGTACTGGTGAAACAACTACATCTTACGCTTACGATGCAGCAAGCAAGTCCGTAACATTGAAATACAACGATGGTAACGGTGCTACACAATCTGGTACAGTTGCGAAAATCGACTTGTCCGGCTTGGCTGATCAAATTAAAGACGGTTACTCCTTCTCCACTGACGCTAAAGGCAATGTAGTTGGTAACCACGCTGTTACAGCTGTTGGCAATGGTAAAACTGTTTCCTACGCTGCAGGCGATAACTTGACTGTAAAACAAGATATCGATGCTCAAACTGGCGAACATACTTACACATATGCATTGTCCAACAACATCGACTTGACTCCAAATGGTTCCTTGAAAATTGGCGACACTATTCTTAACAATGGTGGCTTAACAATTACAGGTGGCCCATCCGTTACTAAAACTGGTATCAACGCTGGTAACTTGAACATTACTAATGTGAAAGCTGGTGTAAACGATACTGATGCAGTTAACGTAAAACAATTGAAAGATGCTCGTACAGTAGTAACTTCTAACG
This sequence comes from uncultured Veillonella sp., assembly GCA_902478055.1. Taxonomy (GTDB): domain Bacteria; phylum Bacillota; class Negativicutes; order Veillonellales; family Veillonellaceae; genus Veillonella. Next base: position 53,765 of record CABSJL010000009.1, read on the forward strand.
ATAACTCCGTAACAGTTAATAAAACTGAAAACGGCAACCAAGTTACTTATGACTTGCATGTAGCTCCAGGTGCTGCACAATCCGTATGGAATGTGAAATCCACTGGTAATACAACTGCTGATTCCGAAGCAACTGCTAAAACTATCACTGACGGTAAAACAGTTGAAATGGCAGCAGGTAAAAACTTGACTGTTAAACAAACTAGCAACAACGACGGCGCTAAAGTTGAATTCGGTTTAGCTGGTGATTTGACTAATATCAAGACTATTAAAAACGAAGGCCCTGCTACTTTCACAATCGGCGGTAACGAATTCAAATTCGATGGCGGCAATGTGAATATGGGCGACAACAACATCACTAACCTTAAATCTGGTGGCGATGTGATCAATAACGCTGCTAACATTGGCGACGTTAAACGTATCTCCAAAGCTAACGACATTCATATCAAAGACAAAACATACACAGTGAACGCTGATAAAACAGTTACATTGGAATATGTTGATGGCAATGATAATGCAGTGAACAAAACAGCTAAGATCGACTTGAGCAACTTGCCAACAGGCGATAAAGCTGCTGTTGAAAGCGTTGTTAAAAAATCTGCTGCTGCAGGCGACACTAACATCGCTGATATCACTGTAGCTGACGGCAAACAAACTGGTGATGCAAATGCTAAATACGAAGTAAATGTTTCCCGTAATGCTGTTAAAGATGCAGCTCGTGAAGCAGTGACTGTAAATACTACGAACACTACTAACAATCCAATCACTGTTACACCTGTTAAAGATGAAACAAACCATAACACAACTTATACAGTAACATTTGATGGCGATAAAGCTGCTAAACAAATTCCTTTAACATACAAAGCGAATGGCTCTAACGACCAAAAAGTTACATTGGATAAAGGTTTGAACTTCACTAATGGTTCCAACACAACAGCTTCTGTAGCTGCTGATGGCGTAGTTAAATACGATCTTAACAACAACGTAAACTTGACTCCATCTGGTTCCTTAACTATTGGCGACACTGTTGTTAATAACGGTGGCTTGACTATCTCTGGTGGCCCATCTGTTCTTAAAACTGGTATCAACGCTGGTAACTTGAACATCACCAATGTAAAAGCTGGTGTAAACGATACTGATGCAGTTAACGTTAAACAGTTGAAAGATTCTCGTACAGTAGTAACTTCCAACGATAATTCCGTAACAGTTAACAAAACTGAAAACGGTAACCAAGTTACTTACGACTTGCATGTAGCTCCAGGTGCTGCACAATCCGTATGGAATGTGAAATCCACTGGTAATACAACTGCTGATTCTGAAACTACTGCAAAAACTATCTCTGATGGTAAAACAGTTGAAATGTCAGCAGGTAAAAACTTGACTGTAAAACAAACTAGCAACAACGATGGCGCTAAAGTTGAATACGCATTGTCCGATGACATCAAAGTTGGTAACGACGGTAAAGATGGAAAAGACGGCGTTGACGGCAAAATCGGCGTAAACGGTAAAGACGGCTCTGCTGTTGTGATTAACGGTAAAGACGGTTCTATCGGCTTGAATGGTAAAGACGGTAAAGATGGTCTTACTATTAAAGGCGCTAACGGTCAAGATGGCGTAGACGGTAAAAATGGTACTAATGGTATCACTCGTATCGTAT
>CABSJL010000010.1 GCA_902478055.1 uncultured Veillonella sp.
GTTGCTCTATTAAAGAAATCATCTTGGAAGAAAAACTCATGACCGAAGACGAATTTGCTGAAGCAGTTCGCATGAAATAAAATCTCTCTCATCTCTATGATATATCTATAACATCCTCTCATACCTCAAATGAACGGAAAAAAGCCCCGATACATTTTCGTATCGGGGCTTTCTATTTTAAATCTTAGATTAGCTTATTATCTTTTAACAAAATTAGAGCAGATATTAGGTAAGCAAAAACAATAAGAACTACATACATTTGTTTTTTCTAGCCCATTCATAATAGCTACTACGAGGTGGCTGTTTTAATAATACTGCTGCCACAAAAATAGGCAGCAAGAACCAAGCCATAACAATTGGTATCGCTATGTAATCTAAGAAATAAAACATGCTAAATAGCATGAATGGGTATGTAATAATTGTCGCCCAGGAGATAACTTTCATAAAACCATAATTAGAATTAGAGATTAAAGATACTAGTAATGGTGAAAGCTTTTTTCTTAAGAGTATTTTATATATGATCCAATAGAGAGCTATTACCGAGTAGAAGATAACTACGAAAACTAAGGGTAAATGAATATGCACAAAACTACCCCCTTCTACGTCTTAAGTAGTTATAAATATAGTTCCATACCACATAGCTCAAAAGGATTACAATATACGTAGTAACAAAAAAATAGAAATCGACTTCATCCTCAATCATTTCAGGATTTGTAACAACATTAAAAGGGATAATTATAAGAAAGAAAAGTACAACGCCTCGTACAAAATAATTATAGATTTTTAAAAACATATTCTCACACCGACCTTAAAACTTTAGCTCTAATATCTCATAAGTTTTATAGCTATTAATATCATAAAAAATATGATTAGAAAAACATATTTCATATTGAATAGATTATTAATCTCTTTAAATCCATTTTTCTTAAATGCTTGCATTAATAAGTTTACTTGTTTACGACTTAATATATATAAAACTATGTGCAATACTATCACCGCTATTATTGTTGCTTTTAGATTTCCTTTGTATCCACCAGTTATCATTGCGCTAATAAGAGCTATATCCATAAGAATAATTGGAATAGCACATATAATAACTCTGTAAATAAAAAATTTACTATACATTAATCTACACCTATAAAATAGATCTACAAGCTAGAACGCTTCGCTCTAGTCAATCATTCAATTAAATATCATCCAAAATAATATAGCTGTTATGAAATATAAATAATACCGAAAAACCTTTGCATTAGAATAGCTTTTTGAGGATTTAAGTTTAAATGTTGCAATAATCTCAACAATAACTAAGATACCCATATTTACATAGAGTAAACTAAGGTAATCAACTAAATCGGGAATAAAAAATGTCTGCACCATAAGAAATAGACTGACCGGAATCCCTAAACCTAAGAAAAGACCATATAGATTAGGGAATTTCAACTCTATATTCCTCTTTAAAACATAGATTCTAATCAACCTATATAAATAATAAGCCAAAAGGCCTATAGGTACGCCAATTTTATAAATAGACAACGGAATCATTTTTAATATACTCTCTTCTTTAATGAACACAATCAAAATTTTAACTCTAATATATCACAACTATCATATAAGTTCATATAATAAAAAGAGGTGTTGTATGTTCATATACAATACCTCTTTTACTTTGTACCTTATGGTTTTCTAATATTTCACAAGGTTTATAGTCATTAATACGACAAAGGATATGATAAAAAGCATATATTTCGTATTTAGCAGTTCATAGGTCTCGTCAAATGTATCATTCTCGAATGCTTGTACCATTAGTACCTCTTGTGTACTGAGTTCCAGGTATAGATCTAAATGGCATCCAATTGCCACTAGTATTGCTATTTTGAGATATCCCTTATATATATCCGCTGTCATATCATAGAGCAGAGAGATATCAAATAGAGCAAGTAGAATGATACATATAAGAAATTTATGGATAAAAGATTTACTATACATGATTGTATCCCTATAATGAGCTCACTTTTTATTCTAATGAGCTCACTTTTTATTCTAAGGAACTCATCTTTACTTCTAAGCTACTCCATCAAAGAATGTAATGACTGTAATTTCTCGTGGGCAGTTGATACGGATTGGGAACCAGTGTCCTGATCCGTTATTAACGTAGCACACGCTTTGTTCTTCTACGTATCGACCTTTTGTATATGGTGTACCTGTTGGTACCAACGGCATGCCCATAAAGACGATTTGACCACCGTGAGTATGACCAGAGAGGGTCAATGGAATTTTACGTTCAATGGCTTCTTCAAAGAATTCAGGGTGATGGGCCAATAGGATAACAAAGGCATAGTCGGGAATACCAGATAAAGCCTTATCAATCATAGCTTCACGTTTTTCTTTTTCTCGATCATTGTCGTACGCAACACCTGCAATATATACAGGTTGTTTACCGCCCATAATTTGAATATTGCTATTCACAAGAATATTCATCGGTGTATTATGTTTCAGCTCGTCTAATACCTTATTCACATCGTGATGGTATTCGTGATTACCTAAGATGAAATCAACGCCATCAGGGATTTGTTTTGCAAAGGTTGTCAGTCTTTCACAAACCTGTGGTAACCAAGCTAGTTTATCGATTAAATCACCAGTGATAACAACGCGATCAGGCTTTTCTACAAGGGCGAGCTTTAAAATTTCATCAAGATCATCTAAGTCGATACTTGGCCCTACATGAATATCACTGAGTTGAACGATTTTATAATCCTTTAACCCAGGCGGTAAGTTCGTATACCCGAAGCTTTCATGAGTGACCTCAATCTCATGTTGACCTACATAGGCAGCATAGCTAGAACCACCAATTGTTGCCAACGGTACCACTGTTGCCGCAGTTCTAAAGAAGGCGCGACGGCCCGTTCTATTTTCCTCTGGCGTTTTGCTCCAAATTTTATTAACCGCCCAGTATAGTAAACCGAGGACGATAAATACAGGAATAGCCAAGAATATGCCAAAGAGGAAACCGTAACTTTCAGTACGGAATAGATTCATCAACGGATAATACATCGTTCCGTATAGATCCACTTGATTGAGTATATAGTATCGGATGGCAGCGAACCACGCACCGATAATAATTATATAACCCACCCAAGCAGGCCATTTCTTTTTAGGCTTCCACAAGTTGAGGAAAAGCGCCCAAAATCCTACCAATCCTATTACAAGGATAGCAGAAAAAATGATATTAAATAGAATTCTCATTCATTGCTCCTACAAATTATTTTGCTATCTCCGTCAATTTACCATGAGGACCTGCCCAAGCATAGTTAGCGAACTCATCGCGCTTGATGAGCATCCAATCCTTCGGCAATTGCTTTTGGATAGCTCCGATTGTTATATTCTTAGCATCTCCTGCATACGTTAAATCGCCGCGAAATGCTTTCATAAACCACTTTCGATGAGAGAAAACATGTGTTATTTCTTTTACCAATACAGGTTGTAAAGCTAGTTCAAAACCTAGAGCCTTAACTAATCCTTCAAGACCTCGTTCACCTTCGTCAAAGGTAGATACCATTCCCACCGAAGGGAATTCCCACATAGACCGCAACAATCCACGATTCGGGCGTTTATGCAATAGGTAATGGTCTTCGTATTGCAAGATACCTACAAATAGAGGCACCTCTACAACCTTCGTTTTCTTGATACGCACTGGTAATTTGTCCGTATCCTTATGTTGGTATGCTTCGCACATGTTTACAATAGGACATTCTCCACAGCGTGGCGTTTTTGGAATGCATACAGCAGAGCCAAAATCCATTAAGGCTTGGTTAAAATCACCAGGCCGATCGTGAGGTAATGTTTCCTCTACAATTGCAGTTATGGCCTTCTTACCTTTAGTGCTCAAAATATCATCAAAGATGCGATATAAACGAGCGTAAATACGCAGCACATTGCCGTCTACAGCTACCTCTGGTTCGTTGTACGCCATAGATAGCACGGCCCCAGCCGTATAAGATCCTACGCCCTTCAAGGACTCCATAGTCTTGCGGTCACGGGGCACAATACCACCGTAGTTTTCCACGACGTCCTTTACGCCAAGGCGCAAGTTACGAGCACGGCTATAATAACCAAGCCCTTGCCAAGCGTGAACCACCTCATCTTCAGAGGCCTTTGCTAGGTCCTCCAAGGTTGGAAATAAACGCATCCAATTGTCATAATAGGGTTTCATCGCCTCAATGCGCGTCTGCTGGCTCATCACCTCAGACACCCAAATCTTATAAGGATCTCCACAATCGCGCCACGGCAATTCCCGTTTATGCACATCATACCACGCCAACAGCTGTGGCACCCACTTAGGGTTCTTTTTATCAGTCATATTACCTCAAAATATTATAAACTTAGGACTCTAGTACCACGTTCATGTCTATAGGCATATTACAAGCATATTGCATATATGTTACAGCCAATAAGGTACAGGTTATCCATTAATATACAGATCAATGCGTGCCAAGTGTTCGCTTTCAAGAACGGTATCCACAGTGGTCAGATCCATCTTATCTACCGTACTGTTGTCTCGGCCAAATACGATAGGCCCTTTTAATTTCTTGCCTTCTAGCAACATTGGTAACCATTGGCGGTCACCATCCCACATGCGGTCGTAAGGAATTTTGTCTACTGTTAGCCAATGAGGTTCCATTTCGTCTGTTTCCTCTACATTGCCTGTGAAAGCACGCAAAAAGTACACATAACCTACATGTGTTAAGCTTTCATCAAAAGGAAATTGAAAATCAAAGGCAGCCACACATTTTAAATCTTCCGGGCGACCATGAAGTCCAGATTCCTCAAATAATTCGCGAATAGCACAGTCTCGGAAGCTTTCACCAGCCTCGAGTTTACCGCCAAATCCATTATATTTATCAGCCCCGAAACCGCGTTTCTTACGACCTAGCAATATGCGATTTTGTTCATCAATGGGAAATACGAGCGTCGTCGGTTTCATAGGGCCTCCTTAATCGTTAAAATAATACCCTATTATTATACCATTATTTCATGTACGAATGGGCTAATTATGGTATGATTAAGAGTATAGATTTTCTTATACGGAAGGAGGCACATGATGAATAAACCACTACGATTTAACATCGCACTAGGGCGCACAAAGCCTGTTAATATTCGCAATGAAGAAGTGCGCTGCCCCTTCTGTGATCGTTCAAAATTAACGGATATTCTAGATACTTCAGGTCATATCATATGGCTCATGAACAAATATCCTGTATTAGATAAAACATGGCCAACGGTTATTATTGAAACAGAAACGGACGAAGGCGAATTTTCTACATTATCTGCCGATGAAGCGGCTCGCATTCTCCAATTTGGTCTAGATAAATGGCGTGAAACACGGGAACGGAAAGAGTTCAAATCAGTACTCTTCTTCAAAAATCACGGATACATGTCTGGCGGTTCTATCCGCCATCCGCATAGCCAAATTATAGGCCTTGAGGATTACGATTACCACGAAGATATTACGGCCCAAAATATGGAAGGCTGGCTCTTGTACGAAGATCAAGATGTGCGCATCACCTTATCTACACAGCCTATAATTGGATTCTTTGAGTACAATATACGCTTTAAACCAGATGCACCTGTGCGCTCCGTAGCGTTAAGATTACAGCAAGTATTGCGTTATGTATTGCGCAGCATCGCCAATTATAGCCAGTCCTACAACTATTTTGTATATAATCTTGAGGACGGCTACGACTACATCAAGGTAGTAGCCCGTTATGTCACAACACCACTTTACGTGGGTTACAAAATTCCTCAAACTTGCGATGAGGAACGAGCTGCAAAAATCATTCAAGACATTGCGCCGTACTTCCACGCCTCTAAATAGTTTAATATACAAATTGTATCTAAATAATTTTGATGATATATTTGAAAGGATGTTTATGAAAGTATTTGCCATCGGCGATCTCCATCTATCTGGCAATCCTCCGACGAAGCCGATGGATATTTTTGGTCCTCACTGGGATAATCACTGGAGTCGCATCAAAGAAGATTGGATTGACCGTGTGACAGATGATGACATCGTCTTTCTCGTAGGTGACATGAGTTGGGCCCTTCGCCTTGATGAAGCAGCTTGCGATTTACAAGAAATTGCATCCATGCCCGGCAAAAAATATATGATTCGCGGTAACCACGACTACTGGTGGGCCTCCGCTAACAAGATGAGAAATCTCATGGGTGATGCTATCACCTTTTTACAAGGCCATGGTACAGCAGAACTCATTCAAACAGAAGAAGGCCCTCGCATTATTGCCTTTGGTGGAACACGCGCCTACCTCTGCCCTGGAGACTCCCATTTCACACCAGAAACAGACCAATCCATTTACGATAGAGAACTGATGCGTACCGAAGCAGCATTACTAGAAATGAATAAAGCTGTAGACATACTAAGAGAAGAAATTACTGCTGAAGCAAAGGTTGATATAACAAATCTTAATAAAGCTGATACAACAGATTCTGATAAGGCCTATCTATCAGCAATAGATATAGACAACACACCAGTAACAAAAATCTTATTGTTGCACTACCCTCCGTTCAATGAATCCAATGCTCCTTCAGGCTTTACAGCACTCATGGAGACATACAATGTAGATACTTGTATCTTTGGACATTTACACGATCAAATATCCTTTAAGCGCATTCCAAAGGAATTTGGTTCTACTAAATTAGAGCTAGTGTCTGCAGATTACCTAGACTTTAGACTGAAAGAAATTATGTAAGGAGAGACCATGAGTCGCATTCATAAAGAACATTTACAAGCGGGATATATCTTTGGTGATACTATCAACCAAGAATATATTTACTTGCCCTCTGGTGAGGTAGGCACTGACCATCCTTTGGCTGTCCTCGAAACACCGACAAAGCGTGAGGATATCACATTGGATGAAGCGGTCCACATGATTGACACATTAACACTAAAACGTTGTAGCCATCCTACACTAGGGAAAAAATCATTTTAATAACAAATAGATTATAAAAGCACATTAATAACAAGAAGCGGATAGATATGAAATCTATCCGCTTTTTGTATTGGCTTATACATTTTTTAGATGTTCAATAAAAGGATTAGCCTAAGAATCCACCATGTCCCATGCGAATGCAGTCTTCTTTAGTAATTTCATCATTTGCTACGAGGCGTGGCAAGATTTCATCAAATGCCGTTGGTTTGCTAAATAATACGCCACCTGGAACGCCAAGAATCGGTGTACCATCAGCACAGTAAGCAATACAAACCATAGAACCTGGCAACACAGGTAATCCGTATGTCACTACGCGATCTGCATAACGTTTAATGGCCCCTGGTGTTAAATCGTCAGGGTCAACGCTCATGCCGCCGGTACAGAAAATAATGTCAGCACCAGCTTGTTTTACCTTGTCGATAGCGGCCACGATATCGTCTGTATTATCTGTTACGATTTCATGAGCTACCTTTTTTACGCCGAATTCTGCACAACGTTCTTCAATGATTGGGGTGAAAGCATCTTTAATACGGCCTTCAAATACTTCGGAACCTGTAGTAACAATGCCCATTGTTTTACGTACAAATGGTTTTACATTAAGTAAAGGCTTGCCATTAGCAATTTTCTTTGCAGCCTCCACTTGTTGTTCCTCTAATAACAATGGAATACAACGCATGCCCGCTAATTTATCGCCTACTTTCACCGGTGTATTATTAAATCTCGTTACGATAGTAAGCTCGCCAATGCTATTAATAGCATGTAAGCGATCTACATCAACTTTAAAGAGACCGTCTACGTCCGCAATAGCTTCGATTTTACCTTGCGCCATAGGTCCATCGTGCATATTTTCGCCACCTGCCATATTGTACAAAGCACGTGCCACGTCCTCTTCGTGCAAGAATCCTTCATCCTCAGGTTCCATCACAAAGATATGCTCTTTACCAAGGTCTAGTAATTTCGGAATATCCTCTTCCGTAATAACATGGCCACGACGGAATGGCGTATCTTTCACCTCTCCTATGACAATGCGTACTAAATCATGTATTAATGCATGCCCTACAGCATCTTGTGTTCTAATGGATTTCATAATATCTCCCTTTATAATCTAGAATTCTATGTAATGTATTATACTCAAAATTTTCTTCAAACTTTAAATTCTGAACTCTATACAATGTATGTTATAACAACAAAATGTACCTAATCCTATTCTGAATTTCTTGCAAATTAGTTTATAAATATCTTCCGAATAAGACCTAAATAGTCTTATGTATTAATCATATAAAAATAGCTTTATATATGCTGTAACTCAAGTCACCTTATTTGGTAAGATCAGATCGCACCGAGTATACGTGCAAGTAGTACACCAATCCAGCAAAGGATTAAGCCCCCTACAACTTGTAAAAAGCCATAGAATAAGGCTTGTACATAAGACTCTGTCATCATAAGTTGTAACATTTCAAAGGCAAAGGTTGAAAATGTTGTAAATGCACCGAGTCCACCAACAACGAGGAAAAATCTCGCCAACTGCGATAAATCTGGCTTTTGCATATATAGACCTAGTACAAGGCCAATAATAAGGCAACCAATGAGGTTTACTACGACCGTTCCATACGGAAAGGAACTCACCTTTGTCATAACCCATTCACCAAGAGCCATGCGACACAACGCACCAACAGCTCCACCAATGGCAACTGCAATGTATTTTTCCATATTGCCTCCTATACTTACAGTAGTATCCTACGATTTCACAATCCGTGTAATTATCTGAAATAACCGATAAATATCTAGTTTTCTATATTAGTCAACGACCAACAGTCTCAGTATACTATATTTAGAGAGCAGGGAAAAGAAAGGAATCCCTATGAAACCTGCAACAACACCGTTAACTGAGCTTCGAATAAATACCTACGAAGACCCATTTTTACAACATCAATATGTGTGTTTAGGTCATAAAATTGCCAACATACGCATATCTCTAAATATGTCCCAACACGAGCTTGCACGCCACGTTGGGATTAGTCGCAGTTATCTGAGCAAGCTAGAGTGTGGCACAGGCATATCCGGCATGTCTTTAGAAATTTTATTTAAAATCGCTCAAGCATTCCAAATTGATGTAGCTCAGCTTGTAAGGTTGCGTATCATAGATTATAAAAGTTGCAATGCTCATCTGACGTCACACTATAAACGATTAGAATTTCTAAGTCATACGAGGAACAGCGCGCTAACTAAAGTTAAGCCAAAGCTAAGTTAAGCTAATCAAATACAGTGTTAACGCTCGTACAGAAAAAGCCCCGCCAACGGCGGAGCCTTTCATAAAGCATGCCAACAATAGGCATTATACTTCATTAAGTTTTTTGTGTTGCACTTCAGCATTTGCTTTTTTGAAGATAAATGCATTATTAATATGCTGACGCATAGCAGTTTCTGCTGCCACTTCATCATGACGCTCAATAGCATCTACGATATGATCATGTTCATCGTCACAATCATGGGTACGCACTGCATTAAAAGAGCTAATGTACATGTCGCGGTTAACGCGTTCACGGAAGCTCGCTAAGTATTCTACAACGCGTTCATTACCAGAATAATGAGCAATCATAGTATGGAAACGACTGTTTACTTCAACGCGTTCTGTCGCTTCTTCAATTTCATGCATTTCTTTACAAATTTCACGCAACTCTTTAATTTGTTCATCAGTCGCATGACGGGCACAAAGTCGCGCCCCAAGACCTTCCATTACTTCACGCACTTGATACAATGCAATAATCTCTTCAGGAGTATCCGCCTTTACAGTAACACCCTTCCAAGGAACAATAACTACGAGATTATCTTTAGCCAATTTACGGAATGCTTCGCGAACAGGTGTAGCACTTACTTGCAATTGTTCTGCAATTTTTACTTCGTTAAGCTTTTCTTGTGGCATCAATTCGCCTGTTAAGATAGCTGTTTTTAATGTTAAATAAACTTGTTCACTAAGCGGTAATCTTTCAATGGAGTCCACAGCGGACAATTTGTATTTATCTTTAGAATCTTGTCGTCCCATTAATATCCCCTAATCTTATATCCCCTCAACTCATTCGTACTTTCAAAGAACGGCTAAAATGAGTATAATATATTGTACGATATATTTTGTATTTTGAATAAATATGTTATATGTGATTTAGTACATATAGTATAATTATAGAGCTCACATCTAAGACTGTCAATTTAACGATAGATAATAGCTATATCTCATTTTTGAAAGTAAGGAAGTTGTACCATGAGCCGTTGTTTAGTTATCATAAATCCTGTATCAGGTGGCGGTGCGGCACGTCGCTATGCCCTCGATTTACAATGGAAATTGAGCACCTTATTCGAAACGATTGAGGTCAAATTCACTACTGGTGAAGGCGATGCTACACGTTTCGCAAAGGATGCTTGCGAACGCGGATTCGATGCTGTATTCTGCATGGGCGGTGACGGCACCGTAAATGAAACCGTTAACGGTATTGCCCAAGGTGGCTTTAAATCTACCTTTGGTTTCATTCCTGTTGGTACTGTAAACGATATGTCTCGTGCCCTTGGTATTCATCAGAATCCAACACAGGCGATCAAACGTATTGATATCAACCAAACACGTACCATTGATATCGGTCGTTGTAACGACAGATATTTCTGCAATAATATCGCAGCCGGTGTTATTCCAAAGGTAATCGAAGAGGTTACCCCAAAGGAAAAGAGCATCTTAGGCCCTCTAGCCTACTTCTTACGCGCAGGGCAAGCCTTATTTACAACAAAGGACTACACATACCGCATCAAAACAGAGAATGACGATTTTATCTGTAAATCCCCACTCGTTCTTGCATTGCTCACCAATGTAGTATCTAGCTTTGAACGCTTCATGCCGGAAGCATCTGTAGATGATGGTTATATGCGCATCATAATATTCAAGGAATACTTCATCCTCGATATCCTAAGCGTATTGCCGCTTATCATTAGTGGTGCCATCTACAACTCCCGTTATACAACAACACTAACCGTGAAAAAGGCTCATATTGAGTTATTATCTAATATCGGTGATTTACCTACTAATATGGATGGCGACCAAGGCCCATCCATGCCAGTAGATATCGAAGTATTGCCACGGGTTCTAAAAGTATTTGCCCCAGCAAAACACAAAAAGAAAAAGGCTTTGAATTTGCCTATACTACCACATATTTAATAAATTGTAGAGAAATCTACAGGACAAAACTATATAACAATCTATAACATAAAAGCTCTCTATTCAAGAATAGAGAGCTTTTTTATATTCATTACCTTATAGGAAATACCTACCTAGTCCCTGCATATTTCTCATGCATAGCACTAAGTTAAGCATATACTTACAAGGCTAGTCTATGCTGATAGCATCATGCAAACGGAAGCTATAGATATAACATGCTTTCACAGGCATCCCTGTCAATCGCTGCAAGGCCTCTTTATAGAGATCCATTTGTATTTTATAACGCTTGATGAGGTCTTCCCCAGATTTGACGCGGTCCGTCTTGAAATCTACAAGAACCCACTCACCATCTTCTTCAAAGGCAGTATCGATAATACCTTGGAGGAATAGATTTTCGCCGTCCTCTAAGGTATCGTATACGCGTTTCCCTTCAAAAAGCATACTGAATGGCAATTCACGTTCTATGCGCTTCGCATTGATCAGACGCTTCCCAAGGTCAGAACTAAAGAATTTATATAAACTTGTATCGCTTAATAGATTTCGTTCTTCCTCTGTGAAAGTCCCTTTCGTTACGAGTGCATCAAGCTCTTTCGTTAAAGAAGCTTGAGTATACTGCGCAAGAGGAAGCCATTGCATGGCCTCATGCATCAAGGTACCCCATTGAGCCCCTGTCAACACATCCTCTTCGGACTGCAGTGCTTGCGGCTTGCGGCCGAATACGGAATTCGCCAATTCGTCGGATGAAACAGTTACATCTGAAGCCTCCATAATTGGTAAACCAGCAGCATTGGTATTCTTCGCCTCAACATTTGCAGATGATTTTGGATCTAGCTTAATAGCTTGACCTAAGATTGTATCTGAAACGGCTCGTTTAGCCTCTGTATCTACCGTTACAATTGGTTCGTTTAGGGTATCAATAGTGCCTGCTTCAAGTTCCCGTTCTTGGAATCGTCGTTTCAATTCACTGACGGAAATCTTAGCCGTGCGCCGCGTAGCGTCGCTGTACGGATAAGTATAGTTGAATCGGTCTTCGATTTCCGGTGGCAGTCCCACGGAATTAACAGCTTGCAATTCTCGTACCTTATTGATGGTAGTTTCATCGATATCTGCTTTATAATCGAGGTCACCGTAGAGAGAGCCATCGTGGACTTCGACCTTGATGCGACATTTTTTATCTGGTAAGTCAAAATAGGTCGGCCCTTCGTACTCAATGGCTACGCGCAATGGGTTACCACCATCTAAATGACGAGCAAAGCCCATAATAAGCCAGTCTAAGTATGTATTAGCTTGAGTAATAATATCCGTAGGTAGTTGTTGGCCTTCTACGGAGGCAGCATTTTTTACCAGTTCACCTAAGGTACTCAACTTACCTTTAGCATTTTTAAGGCCTTTAAAATGACCTGTCATAATCAGCTTATCTCTCGCCCGTGTTAAGGCTACATAAAGAATCCGTTGTTCCTCAGCCTTAAGAGCTGCCTCTTTGACATCTTTCACGTAGAACCACGGCATTGTTGGGAAGGACACCCGAATATCTGGGAAGTACCCCTTAAGACCCAGTCCTGCATTCTTATCGATGAGTAGCTCTGAACGAAGGTCCATCATGTTGAATCCCTTTTGCACACCGGATAAGAATACTACAGGAAACTCAAGGCCCTTACTCTTGTGGATGGTCATGAGGCGCACCACATTGTCCGCTTCGCTCACCACATTGGCAAGGGGCATATCTTGGTTACTATCGCGCAAGCTTTCAACGAAGCGTAAGAATCTAAAGAGTCCACGGAAGCCAGAGGCCTCATAGCCCTTAGCTCGGTCGTATAAGGCGAGCACATTCGCACGACGCACAAGACCATTTGGCATGGCACCTACATAATTTACGTAATCTTGGGATTCGTAAATATCCCATAGCAAATCGGTTACACCGTGACGGCGCGACAAGGTACGCCACCGCTCCATATGACCAATAAAAGCTAATAAGCGCTCATCTTGAGCTGCCTCTGCATAGGCGGGCATGAGCGACCACAAAGAGCCCTCACCAGATAGGCGCAAAGCCCCTAGTTCGTTTGCATTAAGCCCCACGAGGCCGGAGTGCAATACCGCTGCCATCGGCAAGTCTTGTTCCGGATTATCTATGATTGATAACAACGCTAGTAAGAGCTGAATTTCTTGTGCTTCAAAGTAGCCATCTCGTTCGTTTACCACCGCAGGGATGCCCGCTTGGCGCATGGCTTCTACTGCACGAGTACCCCAGCCTGCCAAGGATCTGCGCAAAATAGCAAAGTCACGCCACTCGATTTGACGGAACGTGCCATCAGGATTTTGCACCTTCTTCTTAGCACCGTGGATTTCCTTAATCTTTTGGATAATGAAATCGAGCTCCCGCTCGTTGTTTTCAGGGTCATCTCCTTCGTCCTCGTCGCTTTCACTAGCACTGAGGGTGTCCTTACTCACATCGAGGAGCTGCAATTCCACGTCTCCTCCAACCCAATCCTCAGGCGCATCCTCTACGATGCGGCCAGGAATGAGAGATTCAGCCTCCGTATAATTTAGCTCTGCCGCCTCTTCCGTCATGATTTGATAGAATAAGAAATTCGTAGCAGCCAAAATATTTTCGTGAGATCGGAAGTTCTTCGCTAGGTCGATACGGCGCTCTACCGCATCAGTACTGCCGTACGTATTATATTTCTCCATAAATAGAGAACTGTCCGCCATACGGAAGCTGTAAATCGCTTGCTTCACGTCCCCTACGTAGAACCTGTTATCGACGCGAGAAATCAAGTTAATAATCGTCTCTTGCACGCCGTTCGTATCTTGGTATTCGTCGACCATGATTTCTTTGAAAGTATCTTGGAGCTCCTTCGCTACATCAGACGGCTGAGGATTATCCTCTGTACCAGGTTCAACGAGAAGGGCTAAGCATAAATGCTCGAGGTCACTAAAGTCCATGATGCCTTGCTCTTGTTTCATATCCCGATACGCCTTATGGAACGCAATGGTTAGCTCTACAAGCCCTTCGATGATTGGATATTGAGCCTTGAACTGCTCTTGCAAGGTAGCTTCAGGCACTGTGAATACAGCAGCTTGCATCGCTTTAAGGTCATCTTTATTTTGGGAACCTAAAGATTTAAACTCTGCTTGTAAACTAGGGTCAACCTCTTCTCCAAGTTTATTAAAGCGGTCTTTTATAAAGGTATCCGTATGTTTACAAGCTTCCCCCATATCGTCCCAAGTTTCAGCCCCTGAAAGCATGCTTAGTGCGGCTAGTTGGTTATCATAAATATTTTGCCATTTATGAGGCCCTACTGGATCGAGCAAGATTTGTTCCATCCGTTCTAAGCGCTCGCGAATACGGTCAATAACAGCTACATGTTGATCCCACATATATTGGCCCCATAGGGTCTCACTGGGATTTACAGTCATGGCCTCTTTATAAGGCTCTAAGGCATTTCGTAACCAACCGTCAGGATTAGCAAGAGACATAGCGTAGTTATATAGCGACATAATCTTCGCCGTTAAGCCTGCATCCGATTTATCATCACTGAAGAAATCCGCTAATTCATAGATATTATAAAGGCCCTCTTCGTAGGATTTAGTCAATAAATCAGCTAATACCTCTTGTTGTAACAATGCCATTTCTGCTTCGTTACCGATGCGAGCAGTAGGGTTAATATCGAGCTTGTAAAAGTAAGACCGAATCACCCATTGGCAGAAGGAGTGCAATGTAGAAATATGAGCAGATGGCAACAGATTAAGCTGTCGTTCAAGGCGCTCTTGCATGGCTGCATCCTCGGTGGATTCCATGGCTTTCGCCAAAGCAAGACCAATACGAGCGCTCATCTCTTGAGCAGCCGCCTTTGTAAAGGTTACAACCATGAGCTCTTGAACGGATAACGGATTATCCATGTCTTTAAGACGAGTAATAATACGCTCTACGAGAACAGCGGTTTTACCTGAGCCGGCCGCTGCAGCGACTAGCAAGGTTTGATTATCTAAGGACGAGTCCTTCGGCGCAATAATGGCAGACTCCTGCTCTGGCGTCCATTTAACACCCATGGTTTTCACCTCCTTCGTTACTATTATTTCTATCGCTACTGTTGTTTCCGTCGCTACTGTTATTTCCGTCGTTTAGAGCCTCTTTCATCCGTTCTAACGCATCAGCTTCGGACAGTTTAGACAAATAATTATATCGATTTCGACTAGAGTCAAAACGGCATACAGTATTGTAATCACAGTATGTACAAGGTCTATTCTTATTTAACTGGTAAGGTTGAATTGGGAATTGACCGTCCCCAATATGGCGGCCGATGTCAGCCATTACATGATTGGTGTAGCGGCACATCACATCAAATTCACCTGGATTCTTAACCTTGCGCAAATCATTCCTAGAAATGGTTTGATCTTTCGTCGTTGCAATTGGCACATATGGGCCTTGTTTAAGACCATAGGATAAGAACTTATTATCGATATGCGTCAACAACTCAACATCGTCTGAGAAGTACCCACTATTTCTCCACGCGTCGCTTTCCTTAGCCAAAGATACTGCATCTTCATAAGAGATAGGCGCATCGGCAGGAATTTTAGGATTTTTCACATAGGAATACACCACAGCCGCAGGAGCTATAGATTCGCCTTGCGTTTTACCATAAGCGGATTCTAAGGCCAATAGATAGGTCATAAGCTGCAGTTTTAGGCCATAGTATACATCTTGTGCCGTTACGTGGGCGCCGCCCGATTTGTAATCGATAACCATGCCATAGGTTTGACCATCCCTTGTATATTCATCGATACGGTCAATTTGACCGATGAGGCGTAAATAACGGTCTTCCCCAAGGGGTACGCGAATTGGATCCCAGCCTCCTTGACGGCCAAAATCTTGCTCCAAGTATTTCGTATCAAAATCACTGCGTTTGGACCACTCCACAAGGCGATCTACCGTCACATGTAATGTTCGTTGTACACGCTGCTCGATAGCCTTTTGGTAGGCATCGCTCGTTTCCTCGCCACCCTGATTTTCTTGTAAAATTTCTTCCGCCACGGAGCGGCACAAATTTTGTTGATCCTCTTCGTTAAGGTCACGCCATTGTTTATTATGATCTAATAGATAATTACCTAAACGCTCTAAGTTAGCGTGAAGGAATGTACCAATTTCAGGAGCACCAAAGGAGCGCACCCGACGTGGTTCTAGCTTTAAGCCATATTGAGCATAGAACTTGAACGGACATTGCTGATATCTCTCTAGACGCGTCACAGAACCAGACATATAGCCTTTAGATAGGAACAATCCATTTACTAAATCCTTTGTAATAACCGGCACATCGTTATTGTCTCGAATACCACGAGATACCTCACCTAAACGAGGACGATAGGTGTTGCTTTCACGAGCCCAATTATAAAGGCCCCACCACAATGGGTTAACCTCATGACCACTAAAGAGAGCGCCCCAACGTTCAGATAATAGAGACAAACTTTGTAAAGGCCGCCATACATAATCAGCCTCGGTATCAGGCTCAATAGATAGAGGAATATCTACAGCCTTACCGACGTATCCAAGGGATTCTAGTCGCTTCACTACGAGGGATGGTTCAAGACCGGTTCCATCTTCACCAGAGCTCGCATAAGATAGCGTCAAGGAATCAGATGCCCGCGTCATAGCTAGGTATAATAGGAAATTCTCGTTGAAAGCCTTCGGCAATGCCCCTTCAGCCAAGGTAATGCCTGCATCGGCCAATTCTTGACGTTCCTTATCCTTAATAAGACCTTCATCGCCCATACTTTGTGGGAAAACACCTTGGTTGAGGCCCATCACGAATACCTTCGGCCACCATTGGCTATAACCACGTTCGATGGTGGTAATTACCACATGGTCCAAGGACGGTGGAATCATGGAATAATTTACATCGCTCAAGCCTTCTTCGAGGAGTAGCATCATCTCGTCCAGCGTTAACACTTCATCTTTCATGACCATAGAGATTTCGTCTATGAAAGAAATAACTGCATTGTACATCTGTTCATGGCTGGCTTTAGACTCTTGGTCACCTATAGTTTCTGCGTCCTTCGCCCATTCATAGAGGCGCTCAGGCACTTGTAAGGTTTCTAAGAGCCCATAAAGTTCTGCTCCCCATTCAGCCCCTGTATGTCCATCAGTATTAACAGCAAAATCAAACCACGGGGATAGAATATCCATAATGGTTTGTCGTGCTTGATTAACACGGGCTCTACGCGGTGCATCTGAGTGACTTTCTTCATCTTGCCCCTCATGAAAGCCTCGTAAATAGGGCCAGCTTTCACGTTCCCATTTATAATGGTCGATACCAAACTCGAGTACGTAGTTTTCTAATTCATCTACGGCCTCACGGGTAAGGGGCATCAAGTCTGTTTTAAGCAATAAGAACATGCTGTCTCGACTGTAGCTATGGCGAACGATATCAAAGAGGGCTGTCAACAATTCGCCTAATGGATGGTTTTTCATAGGCCGCTGACGGTCGATAAAATGCGGAATACCATAACGACTGAAGGCCTTCTCTAAGGTATCCCCGTACGTTTCCGACTCGCGAAGCATAATACACACATCGCGGTATCGAGCCTCTGGAGCGGACTCCACATAGGCTAAAATACGGCGAGCCACCCCATCAGCTTCCCGCTCTCTGTTGTAGCCACGAATGAGCGGTATCGTAGTATCTGTAGGATTTGGCTTGCTAGGGCTAGTAAAGTAATTAGATTCTAATTCTTGTACGATTTGAGGACCCCGTTTCCCATCAAATCCAACCCAGTTAATGCTAGAACCATAACGACCCACTAAGGTATCATAAATTTCTAAAGGGCGACTAAAGAGATGTTCCCCTCGACGAGCGAGATTTAACGCCTTCGGAGCCATCGGTAAGTCGATGGTTATAACCGCTTCCTTAGCCAAATCAAACAAGGTATAAATCAACTCATAATGTGTAGGCGTAAACCAATGGAATCCATCGATAAAGACATGACTATTTTCCATCAGAGGAGACTGTGGCAAAGCCTCAACAATTTCCATAATAGGATCGATGTCGCGTTCCCCATGACGACTGATTTCCTCTTCATAAGCGGCCATACAAATGGCAAGTTCACGCAATTTCTTTTGTAATACTTTATTTTTTACAGACTCCGCCCCACGTTCTAGGTCGGTAGGACCTACGCGAAATGCGCGAAACTCAGAAAATAGCTGTTGTAATACAGAAGAAAACTCAGGACGCTTGGTAGCCTGTTCTAAGAGGCCTAGTTCCTTCTGTTTTCGTTTCATAACAAGGCGCAACAACATAGACCGGCCAAAGCTAGATAAGCTTGATTGACCGGCCCCCTTGGAGCCTATGGATTGATATACTTGGTACCCCAAACGGCCAAAGCCTACAACGCGAACTGTGGTAAAGCCTTTTTCAGGCATAAACTCGGCAAGCTCTCGCTCTACTCGATACGTAGCTGGTTCAGGAACAAGTAAGATTATAGGTTCCCCTGGACAATCGGTCATAACTTGACGTATCCGTTCATATACGGCACGTGTCTTACCAGATCCTGCTCGTCCATAATAGACGCTAATACTCATGAGACCTCCCTAGTGAAACTTTCACCATCTCAATTTATAGAAATCATAAACTTCATCTTATTTTTAAATTTCTTTTCCTCAGGTATAGATTTAAACTAAATTTTTCGATATAATATATTACTATACTACGTATTATTATATAGTAATATGATATTCTGTGCCTAATTATGGGGTAATTAAAGGCAAATTGTACAATATTTGACTCATTAGATTAAATTTGTTTATAATTAAGAAAATATTTTATATTTTATTTACAATTAACAGAATTTCATATATAATACAGATTAGTATTTGTGTTATTTGTAAAAAATCATGTATTTAGGAGTGAATTATTATGAACAAAAAACATTTAGCAGCTGCTTTCGCAGTATTCGCAGCTACAACTATGTCTTTCTCTGCTTTCGCAGCATCCGTTGATGCTAACGCACGCGCTTACGAACGTGCTGCAGCTGAACAATATACTTACGCTGCACCTCAAGCAGCTACACCAGCGTACCAATCTGGTTATGTAACAAGCGCACCACGCCCTGGTTACAAACCATTACCAGCGGTACCTTACACAGCAGGTGACATGGCTCAACAAATGCCTGTATCTAAAGAATTAGGCGATCCAATCTTCGTAGCACCTGAAACAACAGCTGTAGGTCTTCAAATCATGGACCCTATCGCTACTAACAGCCAACCTGTATACCAAGAAACTGTAACTTCCGTAACAGCTAATGGCAATGGTAGTGCATATGTTTCCCGTTATAAAACTAACCAATTAAACGCATTCGACTTGTTGTTGAACGGCAAATCTTACACTTACGACTTGCCTGCATACACTAACGGCTACCAAGTGAAAACTGCTAGCTCCTACAACCGTGCTGGCGACGGCGTTGCAAATGTATTCTCTACAAACGTAATCACTGAAGCAGTTGTAAACAACAACTCCTTGCGTATCACTGTTAACATGACTCAACCAACAGCTGTAGCAGCTGCTAAATTGCGTTCCATGCAACAAACTGGTCAAGTAGCAGGCGGTGAAGTAGCTGCATTGTTCGCTTACAATGAAAGCTATGATGGTGTAAAACAAGCTGCTCATTACGACGTATTCAACAACGGCAACCGTTACATCGTTGTTAAATCTGGTGCTGTAACAGTTCCAAACGGTGCACAACACCCTTACGCAACTGCATTGTTCGCAGTAACTGACGACACTGTAGCAGCTGTAACAGTATCTGGCAACACTGCTGATACTTACGATTTAGTTAAAGGTACTGCATACGCAATTGCACAATCTGCTCGCGTATCTAACGCACGTACTCGCTAATTCTAACTATAATTCGTTACGAATTAACTATAATGGTGAAAGCTACAAGCCTTCACACCTAAAGACTATATAAATCACCAAAGCCCCGAATGAGATATCTCATTCGGGGCTTTTTTATGCATCTTACCAATTGAATTCTTTTTATGCATCTTACCAATTAAATTCTTATATTTATTTTTTTACGATAATCTTGTAAATACTTCTAACGCTTTATACGCCATCAAACGATAGCCTCGTGCATTAGGATGTACTTCACCGGCAAAGACAATTTGGCCGATTTGATCCGCTTCGTATAATGATGTATAAAAGTCTATAACCTTCAAATCATGCTCTGCAGCATAGGCTTTCAGTTGTTCATTGACCTCTCTCACCACAATGTCGAGTCCATCCATATCACTATCGATTTGTGTTTCTAAACCAATAATAACCTTCCCCTTTGTGCTCGCTAGTTCAATAGCTTTCACCAAGGTCTTGAACACATATGCACTATCTCGACCTTGTAAGATATCATTAGTACCACACATTAAGAAGATATGACGCGTGGAATCAGCTACAGCTGTAGGTAGCCATTTTTCAATGTTATAAATCATGCCCTGAACAGAGCATCCGTCTTCACCATAATTTGTAAAATGTACACCCTCTATAGATGCATCACAAATTTCAACCCAACCTTGGCCATAAGGCACATCATAACCGCGGGTAATGCTATCGCCAAAACAGATAATTTCCATATCTAGACCTCCTGTACTATGCATTAATCATATAACAAAATGACAATTATATACAATATACATACTATGGATTTTTATATGCATTTTTTATAGAATTACATGTTTGACTATGGTATACTAATTCCACATAAGAGAGGTCAAAGATGAGAAAACTATATCCCTTTTTAATACTAGCATTAGCAACATTACAATCAGCTAGTGCGATTTCACAATATGAATTAGAGAACAAGCCTACTCAATACCAAGTTGCTTATAATAGCCCTTCGGAGACTGTGTATATCGACTTAAGTACACTTAGCCTAGCACAGTCAGGTCCTACATATAGTACGCTTCACGCTCGTACAATTAGTCTCTATAAAAAGCAGAATATTATTGCTGATTATTCAACTAATTATACATACCATCGTGGTAATACATCTAAAGATATTTACCTCATGGATTGGCATGTAGCACCGGCGAAATTCTACCAAGTAAATGGCGCACCTATAGGAACTGCTAATAATCAGCGTTCTGTTCTATCTACAGGTGCTCACGTCGCTACAAAGGGTTCTCCTGTAGCTGAAATAGGTCAATTTATTTTACATAATGCATTGGAATTAGAGCGTATTACCTATACATCTAAGAATCCATACGTACCACCTCGTCCATATAAACCATTAAGTACACCGGCTCCAACAGAAGGTAGGCCATTATTCGGAGTTCAACCACCTGAAGGTGTCTATAAACCGCTAAACCAATTAGAATCTCCTTATACATCTAATCAACCACGGTTATTTCCTTCTAAACTAGGTATATATGGACCCGTTCCAGCACCGCCTCCACAAGGTCCAAGACCGAGTGACTGGATTCTTGATATCCAAAATCAAGATATGCCAGACCCTAATACTCCTATGAGTGAATGGCAACCACAACCAGACTATCACGCACCACAAAAACCATAGTCAATATAACTAATATAAAAACGAAAGAGACTGAACAGCCTCCTACCTTAGGAGAACTGTTCAGTCTCTTTTTTCATATTTTGTTTCTATACGATCAGATGAATGTATTATATTGATACTTTCACATTATTTAAGACGTACAAAGAACAATGCGATGGCACCGATAACAGGAGCGATGGCAAGAGTCATCAATGCAGATTGATAGCTACCTGTAGCAGTTAACATGCTGCCCAAAATCATAGGTGCCAACATAACACCGATTTGGTTAAATAGATTTACAAATCCTGCTGTGGTACCACGTAAATGAGGTGCTGCAGATTGAATTACAAGAGCATTTGTCAATGCACTATGCATGAAAGCACCAATACCAAGGATTGGACCTGTTATGAAGAGCATATCTGGATTTGTGGTGCTTGCAAAGAGGATCAATGCTGGTGCGAATAAGAACATAACAAGAGCTACTAAGTGGTTTTTCTTAATCGGTAAGATATCGGACAAGATACCAATTGTCGGTTTTGCAATAAGCGCTGCTAAACCAAAGGCAGACATTACATGACCTGCATAGATAGCATTAACGCCAAGTTGTTTAACCATGTACAGATTTGACCATTGAGCCACGGCCCAAGTAGCACCTGTGGCAAAGAAGCCGGCAAAGGCAAGGCAACAAATATTACGATTTTTTAAAACATGTAGCAAATTTTCCTTTAAGGAAGTCTTTTCGCCTACATGCGCAGACGCAGCACTCGCCTCTGCTTCCCGTTGCGCCAAGATTTCAGCGCTTGGTTTACGAACAGTAAAATAGCTGAGAATGAAAACAAGGATTGGTAATACAGCTGTTAAAAGGAATGCATTTTGCCAACCATAATTAGTGGCTACATATGGTGCGTAAAGGTTTACAGTGGTCAACCCAAGAGATGTACAGGACATAAAGATACCTACTGCAGCACCACGTTGATTAGGACCAAAATAATCCCCAATAGCACTTAAACAAGATGCTTGTACCGGACCAGATACGATACCTAATAAGAAGCGCAATATCCAACCATAGGTGTAATTATCGATGGTACTCATTAATGCCGTAATAACAGCCATCGCAAGCAAGCTAAACAAAATGGTATAACGGTAACCAATTCGATCCGCCAAGATACCACCTGGCAATACCATGATGGCATAGCCCATATAAAAGGCAGATAAATAGGCCGTGCCCATTTGTGGTGTGAAACTCAACGCTTCATTAACAATAGGCATCAAGGACGCCCAAGATAAGCGCATAACAAAACTAATCAAAAATGTTAGCCATACGCTGACAAGGATTAAAATCTGAGTTCGTGAGAAACTAAGTCGATTCATACGAGCTCCTTTCTACAGAATAAAAACATATAAAGTAATCATACTATACATAGAAATAATTTTTCAAATACAAAATATGAAGGATAACATAAAAAAGAACCCTCTATCAATTAGATAAAGGACTCTCTATAGTACTTATACAAGGCACGGGCTACGGCTTGCTTTGAAATCTATTTTTGAACGTAAGGAATTTATCATATGAATTTAGTTGTTCAGCAGAATAATTTTCCATAATTTCAGCATTATCACTATCTACAATAGAAACAAAAAATATGACATTATTTGTTTTTCTCTTATCTATATTTTCTATCGCTTTTTTAAATCCTTCTATAATTGAATCATATACTTCCGCCTGATATTGCTCAAAATTATCTTCTGATATTAATGTATTTGCATCATTAAGAATATTTTGAATCTCATTATTGAATACACTATCTATTTTCTCAGGAACCTCTCCAAGTCCTATTGCAAATTGAGGGTAATACCATTTAATAAAAGGCTGGTCTTCTTTTGGGTAGTTTAGTTTTTCTATTTCGTAGTGAGAAATAGTGTTAGCAGCCCAACCTAGGTATGAACAATAGTCGTCAATATATAATGAATAGGCAAAAACATCATTAGAATGATATTTTTCTAATACAAATTTAAATGTCTCTGTAACTCCTTTAGATACATTCTGGATTAAATCTTGAATTATATAATTACTTAAAATACTCATTTTAATTTTCCTTTTATAAATTTTTGTTATCAATCAGTTTCTATGCACATTTACTACGTGATCCGTATTTCCAAAACCTTACCACCAATTCTAGTTAATTACTTACTCATATATCTATCTGTTTGAGCTTTGTTATACTTAATTTCCTATTTTTTTTAATAACTAGAAAGAAAGAGATAATCGGAAACACGACTAACTTAGCTATCGTGTTATCCCCATAATAAGCCATCCATAACCAAATGAAAAACCAAGAAATTAAGAGACAGTAGGTTTCTCGCCGTTTTCATTGTTGAGGACGGTCAGGCGGCGGGCTTTGTCGTAGGCGTAGCGGCGGTTGAATACGGTACAACAAAGGTCGTCTAAAAGTTAGATTCCAGACGACCTTGATGCTGACTAGTGATGAGGTTGTTAAAGAGCAAACATTTCAGATGATCTCAAAGAAGGTTTTGAGGTCATCTAAATAGCGGAAACCACGCGCAAATTCTACACACAAATCTACGTCAAGGATGGAAGTCTCATACAGGCTACAGTTTACTTTTTTCATTCGAAAGAAAATTTTAACATCTTTGATAACCGATGTATAAAATATAGAATTGCCAAATATTCATCTTGGTAACAATATTCTTCAGTTCTCAATCCTCTTTCAGAATAGAATATATGCCATTTTTTATTTTCTTCAACAATACATAATGATTCATCATTTACTTCATTAATTGAGTAACTATCTTCTGGTACTCCTTTACTTTTAAGATATGAATTCAATTCATTAATTTTTATCATTTTCCTATTTTTACCTCTTCCAGTTGCCCAGATGCTATATAATTTAACAGATTTTGGTAATTCATACTGTGTACCTAATCCAACCTCTCCGAACGGGTCGTAGGCGTAGTCGATGGTGCAACCATCAGATTGCCGTTAATCTAATTGTTTAAGGCCATCTGAAAAAACAACTTTCAGACGGCCATTATCCTGACTAATGTTTCACTATCACTAGCGATATTTTTTTCTTGGATCTTTGAAAGTTCCTATAAACTTCAGATCATTGTAAAGTTTACCTGGATTTTCCTCATAAAATGTTGCATTAGAATAGTAATATAAAGAATTACCTTCATTTATTCCTTTCTCTTTTGCTACTTTCACAATATCTTTTATAACTTTATTGGAGTGTGCCCCAACTTCTTCTGCTAACACTTCAACTGGCACAATTTCTCCATTATCTGTCTGAAATGCCACAAAATAATCAGAATCAATAAATGAAACTCCAAAATCTGCAAAAGCTGGACAATGAGAATCTGAGTCCTCCATTCCATCTGTATATTCATTAAACTCATCAGGTGTTTTAAAAGATGTCCCCATCCACACAGAAATCATATCTTTAGTTGTTTCAATCATATAATACCTCATAATTCAAAATGTTATATATTTTATTACTCCCAATAAAAGTCTAAATTATTTAATTCCTTCCACTCTTCCAAAGAATAAAGAAAAGGCAAAGAAAAATTTTCCAATAATTTCCCCTTTAAATTTTCTGATACCATGAATGCTCCTGAATAATTGTGATTGGAAGACAATAAAATATCCTTATCCGAATTAGTATATGCCTCCAGTGAAAAACCATCTTCATCTAATGCTAAATCTGGATAAACAATTTCATCCTCAATTTCCCAAGCAACTATTCTTACCAAATAATAGATTTCATTCGTCAATAGCTCACCTTTTGTATTGACAATAATTACCTTGCTCATACCAAAATCATAGTCAAACCCATATTTTTTTATAAATTCCAAAAAACGCGCTGACATGATAAAGAAATCATTATATGGAAGAAAATCAAAAGTAACACCTCTTGCTTTCTTTAAGCATACATACACTTGTTCAGGCATTAGAGGGATTTCTTGTCCCTTTACGAACCAACTCCAGGGAAAGTCAAAATCAGGATGCGTTTTTTTAGGGTTGAATACCTCTGATATACCTAGGACTCCACTACTTACTCGTGGCAACCCCATTTTTTCTACTTTATCCATACTCTGCAGAGCATATCCCCATACTAATAACTTTTTCATAATACCCTCCTAAGGTAATTGTTTTGTTTTCTTTCCAAACAGCCTGTGGAATTAAATGGTGTGTCTGCCAAGAAGAAGCTGGACGGAATATTCCCTAAGATTCCACGCTCTTACGCAAGCGATAGCCACTCTCTCCCAAAGGATCAATCCATTCTTGAGTATTCAGAGCAAACTGGTTCTGAAGGCGGAAGGTTTTGTCAGAGCTACGGCTTGCTACTTCGAGATTGAAGGCTTCATGCGAGCTATGGTTTGCTACACTTACTATATATACACGACACTACGGCATTTTATTAATCATCAGGATTTTCTTCTAAACAATTTAGAAACTCATCAAATGATTTCGCTATAATAATTGAATTTTTTTCAAAATTAGCTTCCCTTGATATATTTTCACTCCATACGTCCCTTACATAATAAATAACTTGCCAACTATTTTTTTCTAAACAGAGGTAATTACCTCCCCAATCAAAAGCAAAAGGAATTAAATTCCTAGGTAACTCATTAAGATCCCATTCATTTATCGCTCTTCCTTCTAATGTGAAATCTGGATCATCCTCAAACTGCTTAGAATATTTCATTGGAATGAAGTCGCGAATTTCAATATAGTCATAATCAATATTATCATTGACAAAACAAGTAAGATTGGGAGTACCTCCATTCCATTTGAAGTAATGTGACTTGAATGAAGATGGAAAAGATACTTCTAATTTTTTTTCAACCTCATTGAAATCATTTTCAGATAAATTTTTATCACAATCATAAAAATTGAGCATGGTAAACTCCTTTAAGTTATACAAAGCAAAGGATTGCTTCTACTAGAATAGTTTATTTATTTTTATAGTTAAGCGTTCACTCCAATAGAAATAGATAACACATCTTCCTCATTGTCGAGTAGAGATATATCGATAACTTTATCTATTTTATTACTAAATAATTTTAAACAATAAAAATTAGGTTTGTTTATTAATTCTAGCCAATTGCTAATATTTTTTATTTTGATAATAAACAAGGGGAATAATTCTATTGGTATTTTAGCCGAATCATTTATTCCTCCATAAAAGTATACATAAGCAATATCATTTTCCTCTGGTGTAAGAAATTTTAATATTTCATTTTTTATCGATAAACTAAATTTTTCTTTTGATAATTCTATATTTCTATAGGGGGTAAAAGTACGATTTATTATTTCACATGAGAGTGGATATGGAATAATTTTTTCAGAATCTGAAATTAAATTATTTAAAAAATGAATTTCTTTCATTTTTTTTATTATATTATTCTGTTTTAAAGTAAAGATCTTATCTTCTAAAGTTGTCATGATATTATTTCCTATGTTGTACGGTTACATTATCTTTGCAGTACTCCCAAGAAAATGTACCATTCCCATTATTTCTTTTTAGAATAAGATTTCTATCCATTTTGGCAGTAGCTACATGCCAGTGTGGACAAGGGTGTTTTGCAATCGGAAGGGTTGGTGAGCAGTTCTAGATATGTTGATTTCACTCTTCAGGTTACCCCAACCGTAATAATCCCCAAACTAGGTCGCCTTTATCATCAGTCATGTCTCTTGGAATGCCGATTTGGTCGCAGTGGAAGTAGTGGGTTGGTTGGAGGTTTTCGCCGTCTGAAAATATCGAATCTTACTTTTTGTTTTTTTTCTTAGGATTTAATTCGTCTTTACGCTGCTTATAAAACTGCCAATATTTTTTGTCCTCAATACTAAATGGATAATATCCAGCATCATTATAAGCAATATCAAAATATTTATAAGCTTCATCATATTTTTCAAGGTCATAATAAAAAATACCAGCTAACAGATACGTCCCTGCATTAGTGGTTCCTAAGTCAGCAACACTTAAAGCAATACTCAGCCAGTCCTTAGCCTGTTCATATTTTTGATTTTTATAATATAACTCAAACAAAGCAATCGTAACCATTGTCGTTGGATGCGCCCATTGGGTTACTGGCTTGGGTATTAGCTCAAATGCTTCTTTTAATAACTTTTCTTGTTCTAAAAAAGGTTTATTATAAGCCTCACAGACTAAATCATTAATCTTTGATTCTAATTCTGGGTTAACTGCATCTAAATTCATAGCATACAACTCCTCAATAAAAATGAAACAATGTCAAATGTAGATTTTATATGTCAATCATGACCATAATTAGATTTCTGTCTAGGTACGATTGGGTCAGTCATATCATATCTACTTCGATTTTGTGCGGGCTACGACTTGTTACAAGGACTAATTATTGCATAATTTGTTGTTTTAATTTTTGGTCAAAAGAATTTTCCAGGAAGATCAAATCATCCTTGCTAAACAATCCATTATCATTTTCTAATACTTTTTTATCAAACAATAAAATATTCTGTATTAAAGGATCATTTAGTGGTAATTCATTCTTATTTATAATATAAATAGCGGTTAACGCTTTAAAACGAAAAGCCTCTGGATAAAGTGATAAATATTTTAAAACTTCTTTGTTACCGGAATGGAAGGCCATAATGATTGGAATATGATTTTGCTGCAAATGCTTTAATACATCTGGATAGATGTTTTTTGCATCATTCTCAGATTCAGGTAATTTAATGGTATCTCCATAAGGAAATGAGGTAATAGGGGGAGCTTTAAAAAAATGCGCCTGTGAAATAGATGGTTGTACAAATACTAAATCATATGGATTTGACGATTTATCATAAGGAGGAACATTTTGGGAGAAAAAATTTCCCATATCAGAATTATATACATATAGGTGAAGTATGACTCCCTCAAAAGTACGAGAATTGCTAAAGGATATTTCACCATAAACATATTTTCCTTTTTTAAATTTAATCCTATCTTTTAGAAAATTAGCATCAGGAATATTCAAATTATTTTTTAAATATTCAATAAGACCTTGAATAAATTCTTTACTTTTCATAATTATCCTTCTTAAAATCAATCTTTGAATACTAAAGTCATAAAGCGAGCAACACCTTTGGAGGAACCCACATCCGTTTGCTTATCCTTATTTTTTGTTGAAACCATATATGCAGCTTTCAGACATTTTCCCCCAGCATTGTGCGTTTTTTTCAAATTGAATAGCCCTGATCTCTTTTGACCTTTCGTTAATCGTCTATATTATTTTTTACCTCAATAAAATAGATTTTCCCTTCTTTCATTGCGACTATATCAGGCCGTATTCGTAGGTAAGATATAGAGTAAGAGTGAACGATAATGAGATTATTCAGACTACCTCGAAAAAGGATTGAGGCCGTCTGAGAATTGATTTTAGACGACCTTGATGTTTTGTTGGGACTCGATCCAACCTATGTTCTAAAAAGGTCTTAAAGAGGTTTGTTACCTTTAAATATATTAAATCTTGATAGATTAGCTCCTTTTGATTGAATATGTTTTATAGCTAATTCAAATTCATTAAATTCATTAAATTCTTCTATCTCATAATCTTCAGCCTGATCCAATTTATTTTTTGGTACCGTATAGTAATATGTACAATAAGTTCCATTATTTTTCTTAATAGCAAATACTTGATAAACAACCTCTCCATCAATTTCAATAAGTTCATCATATCCTTTTGTTTGTAAATTAGTTAAATTTAACATATCTATTTTCCTATAATATCAATACGCACTTGTTTCCCATCCGAACGTCTAATATTTATATGCGGGTACTTTACACGTCCTGTTCCTTGTGGATCATCATGTCCTTTACACCGTCCTGTTGCTTTATCCATAGCATAATCTTTTCCTGATTAACAAACCGACCCGCATCAGGCTCGTAATACCGCATCAGGTTGTAATGCAGCCCCGTCTCTTCATCGAAGTATTGGTTTTGCAATCTAAACGGCTGGTGCGCATTCTTGTAAACCCGCTCATCTTTTTTTAGACGACCCCAAGCGGTCTATTCGCTGAACCACAAGAGGTTGCCGTGGATGTCGCTCATCTCTCTTGGGATGCCGAACGGGTCGTAGGCGTAGCGGCGGTTAAGTACGGTACAAAAAAGGTCGTCTGAAAATATCGAATCTTACTTTTTGTTTTTTTTCTTAGGATTTATTTCTTCTTTACGTTGCTTATAAAATTGCCAATATTTTTTGTCTTCCATAGAGAAAGGTGTGTAACGTAGCTCATTATAAGTTAGGTCAAAATATTTATAGGCATTTTCCATATCACCTAGTTCGTAATAGATAATACCTGCCCATAGAAATGTACTGCCGTCAGGAACTGTTTTTCTAGCCTCAAGCGCAATAACTATCCACTCAAGAGCTTTTTGATAATCACCTAATTTTTTATAGCTCCCTGAAATACCACAGGCAATTGCCGAAGTAGGCTCAACGAATTGAGTGGCTGGTTTGGGTAAAAGTTCCCATGCTTGATTGAGAATATCAATGCGTTCCTCCGGCGTAGTAGCATCATTTGAGTTACATACAAAATCATTGATTTTTTTGTTTAATTCATAATTTACTTGATCTAAATACATAATTTCTCCATCTTATGTGCATTCTTTAAAGAGTATTTATTACCATGTTGGTCCGGTTGTATACCTGTACCAAGGGTTATAGCTGTAAGGATCGGTATAGATATAGGTATACCTGCCGTCCGGCTGGACTTTCTGCAAGAGGTAACTGCCGTCCCAAACAAATCCGGTTTCCTCTTCGAGGTCGTCTGAAACTTCTTCGTTTTTCAGACGGCCTTAATGTTTTATCAGGTTTCTATTAAATATGTAACTTATTGTTTGTAATATCCCATTAGGTTTCTAATTTCTTTAGATTTCTTTTTATCGTGATATTCTTCAGATGTATAATGTTTTGCATCATATCCAAACTCATTTTTTATATTTGTTTTAGCTCCATTTTTTAAAAGAATTTCAATAATATCAAGATTTCCATGAAGACAAGCATTTTGAATAGGAGTGAAATTTAATTCACCTTGTTGATTGACATTTGCTCCATTTTCAATTAATAGAATAACATCTTTTTTAGATTGGGAATTAACTGCTAAATTTAATAATGTTTCTCCCATAAATCCTAAGTCATGTACGGAGGTTATAGGACTATGATTCAAAAAACTAGGGAAATCCTGATATTAAAAAAAATTTTTTTCAAGGAATTATTCATAATTTAGCCTCATAAAGAATTTATTTAGTATATTCAGATTTTGCTTTTTCTTTTAAAGCATCTAGCCTATTTTAACAACCATTTATTTTGATTGTATGTCTCCAGGGTTACATTTTTCTATCCCAATTAGTTATAACTCGATATATCTTTTGGCATGATTAATTTGCGCACTTAGAGTTGCGCATATAGACGCTTGAGGTGATACTGGAGTATCACAAAACCTTTTCGCTAGTTGATATTCTCGATCACGTTTATCAGATTTATTATTTTTTTATTTGCTTTGTTAAACAATTATTGTAACTTTGCAAAACACTCTAAAGGGATTTAATCCTAGAAAATCTACCCAATTTACGATACTAAATGCATAAGTATAAAAATTTGTACCTCCTAAATATTTAATAGGATCCTGATTCACAAACCGCCCGGCCTCTGGCTCGTAATAACGCATCAGGTTGTAATGCAGCCCCGTCTTACGGTCGACATATTGGTTTTGCAGGTGGAAAGCTTACTGAATGTAGATATAGGCGTAGTGACGGTTAAGTACGGCACCAAAAAGGTCGTCTGAAAATATTGATCTGCACCCATTTTCCTGGACACATATTATTTACTAGCCTAAACACATGGATGCTTCCCTGTATTTTACAGGAGGCATCCATTTTATTTTTTTCTGGATCCTTTTGTTGTTGTAATAATTAATGTATTCTTCTATCGTTACTGCAAAAGCATTAAATAATATATATTCTTTTTCAAAACCATAATATATTTCTGTTTTCAATCTACCAAAAAAGGTTTCTATCACAGAGTTATCATAACAATTTCCTTTTCAATTGCTTTACTTTTAAATTCATAACTATATCTCATTAAAATACCCCCTTTACTGGTTATCCAGTAAAGGGGGTAGATATCATAACCTAAAGGGCTTTCTAAATTGTGGCGGAGAGGGTGGGATTCGAACCCACGGCCCCTTGCGGAGTCACTGGTTTTCAAGACCAGCTCCTTAAACCACTCGGACACCTCTCCATAACGGTATTATTATATCAGATTGGCCCAATAATAAGCAATAACGTAATATCGTACAAGAAAAAAAGCTGGCTCAATGATATGTACCCATTTTCCTGGACACATATTATTTACTAGCCTAAACACATGGATGCTTCCCTGTATTTTACAGGGGGCATCCATTTTGTTTTTTTCTGGATCCTTCTGTTGTTGTAATAGTTAATGTATTCTTCTATCGCTACTGCAAAAGCATTAAATGATGAATATTCTGTTTCAAAACCATAATATATTTCTGTTTTCAATCTACCAAAAAAGGTTTCCATCACAGAGTTATCATAACAATTTCCTTTTCTAGACATAGACTGAATAATGCCATGTTCTTTAAGTGCTTGCCTGAAATAGTTATGTTGGTATTGCCATCCTTGATCGGAGTGGAAGATTAGCCCCGAAAGATTAGTAAATTTCTTAAAGGCTTTCTTTAACATACGAGAAATCTGTTCTAAGTTAGGCCTTAAGGCTAAGTCATAAGCAACAATCTCATTCGTATTCATATCTAAAATAGGCGACAAATAGCATTTTCCCCACGAGAAATTAAATTGAGACACATCAGTAGTCCATTTTTGTAATGGTGCAGTTGTACTAAAATCTCTATTGATGATATTTTCTGCTACTTTACCGACTTTTCCTTTGTAAGAGTGGTACTTTTCCTTCGGCCGCTTTCCTGCAAGTCCCATACTATGCATAAGTCTTTGTACTCGTTTATGATTAACTACAAAACCACGATTAAGAAGCTCTTGGTATACACGACGCACACCATACCGACCTTTATGTTCTTTAAAGATTTTTTGAATTTCATCTTTTAGCGCTGTATTTCTTTTATCTACAAGATCTATTTTAGAGAGCTCAAAATAATAGGTAGATTTGGACATTGGCATAGCTTTCAAAAGATATTTTAGTTGATAGCCTTGTTGGCGGAGTGCTTTGATAATCGCTGCTTTTTCGCCTTGAGTCGCGCAGCTTCTTTTTCTTCTCTCAAGGCAATCTCTTTTTTTATGACTTCATTTTCAGCTTTAATGTACGCAATTTCAGCACGTAAGCGAATTAGTTCTTCGTATTCACTCTCATTCAGTGCTCGAGGTGAAGTATTCTTTGGTACTTTCATTTTGGAATCCTTTGATGGTCGACCTTTAGGTTTATTAATAAGACCATTGTATCCCAAAGTTTTGTATTTATGAACCCATTGATACAACTGCCCAGAATTAATACCAGCTACAATAGCTACTGTTCTCAATCCTTGCCCAGAGAGGACTTGGCTTACCAAACTATATTTCTCTTCTGGAGTCCAATACTTATTAGTCCCTAGATTTTTATTAATGTTCGGACCATGATGTTGCTCTAGTTTAACCCAGTCTCTTATTAGTTGATGAAATGTATCTGTCGTTACACCGTTAGGTGTCTTAGGCCATTTACCTCGATAGAATAATTCAATTGCTTTCCGTTTAAATTCATAACTATATCTCATGAAAATACCCCCTTTACTGGTTGTCCAGTAAAGGGGGTACATATCACAAAGCCAGCTTTTTCATGTGTATTTGTTATTAAATTAATATTTCAACTATTTACTATTGAATTAAGTATTCACTAATTATCATAAATTAGAATAAATCTTTTTTCCACATACCGATAATGGCAATAATAGAGAATACTAATGCAACACCTATAACCTCATAGAATCCATTCGGATCCTCTTGGAATGGCAATGGCACGTTTGTCCCCCACAAGCTAAATACGATGGTCGGAACCGCCATGGCAATCGTTAGAGTGGCCAACATTTTCATAACCAAGTTAAGGTTATTAGAAATGATAGATGTAAAGGCGTTCATCATGTTCATCAAGATATTAGAGTACATTTCAACCATCTCGATGGCCTGTTTATTTTCGATAATAACGTCCTCTAGTAAGTCCTCATCCTCTTCGTACATCTTGAGGAGGTGTTTATAGGAGCTATGACCACGCAAGCGCAATAGACGTTCCATAACAGTACCATTCGTGCGCAATGCAGAGGTAAAGTATGTCATGGATTTCTGTAATTCCAACAATTGGAAGAAGTCTTTATTCTTTGTAGTATGACGCAATTGGATTTCAATATCGTCAGTACGACGGTTAATTTGTTGCAAGTAACGCAAGAACATAGTTGCTGTGCGATACAAGATTTGGAATAAGAAACGCGTCTTTTTGTATGTATAGAACGTAGAAATCTGATTAGAAATGAATGGATACAATACTTCGGACTCTTCTAAGCAGATAGTAATGAAGAAGTCTGGCGTCAAGAAAATACCAAGCGGTACTGTATCATACATATCGTTACCGCGGATAACCGGAATGTTAATAACGATAAAGATATAGTTATCCTCTAACTCCACGTGAGAACGTTCTTCCATATCGAGAGCGGTCTTTAAAACGTCCGTTGGGATTTCCGTCAAAATATTGATAAGGGATAACTCATCGGGGTCTGGGTTCACCAAATTTACCCAAGAACCTTTTGTGGCATCTGATACAGTGCTGTCTGAAACTAACTCTTCTTCTATGTGTTTGTACACCGTGATCATGCTATCCCTCCTTCCAACGAACTTATAGTAATCATCTAATAAATTATATACTATTTTATAGCTATTATTCAATTCAATTGTGAAAGTTTTGTGTATCTAGAACATACATATACAGTTTTATGTCTATTTATGATGTACAAATGTATATAGTAAAAGTATCGTAAATGTTTAATCCACACAATAAAATAACCTCTAAGTTAGTCAGTTACTAACCTAGAGGTTATTTATATCAACCCTGATTATTCAGATCAGGAGAATGTAATTTATTTCGTTCCTCTACAGAGCTATAAACTCTGCTTTCACCTAATTGCGGCGCAAGATACGAACAGAGTTCAAGATACAAAGGATGGATACGCCAGTATCACCAAATACCGCCCACCACATGGATGCATAGCCCATGAGGCCAAGCGCCATGATAAGGATTTTAACAGCAATAGCGAACACTACGTTTTGCCATGCTACGCGCAATGTCGCTTTGGACAAGTCAAGGATATGTGCAATAGCAGTCAAGGACGGACGCATGAACACAACATCTGCTGCCTCGATAGCCGCATCAGCACCACTACCCATCGCGCCACCTACATCAGCACCAGCAAGTACCGGAGCATCGTTGATACCGTCCCCTACGAACATAGTTGGACCATATTCAGAGCGAATATCTTGTACTACGGACAATTTATCTTGTGGCAACAACTGAGCACGTACAGCACTTACGCCAGTTTCTTTAGCGATGTAATTTGCACTTGCTTCAGCATCACCTGTAAGCATAACAGTTTTAATATCTTGACCATTAAGATTAGCAATCGCTTCAGCAGAGTCTGGGCGAGCTTCATCGGCGATGATGATACGACCTAAGTATGTATTACCTTCTGCGACAAGAACTTCTGTGCCATATTCAGCAGCCTCTGTTGGATAGCCTTGCACATTATAGCGTTCCATAAGGCGACGGTTACCAATAAGTACTTGTTGACCATCAGTCATACCCACCATACCTTCACCAGCTAACTCTTGAACGAAATCAGAAGGTTCCACTGTAAGGCCTTGATCTTTTGCTTCAGACACGATGCTTGTTGCGATTGGATGTGTAGAAACGGCTTCGATAGCTGCCGCCATGGATAACAATTGACTGGAACTTACATGAGAGCCTACAGTTTCTACGCTGTGAACTTTGAACTCACCAGATGTGATAGTACCAGTTTTATCAAGAGCTACTGCTTTCACATTAGCCAACGCCTCGATAACTCGACCACCTTTTAATAAGATACCGTGTTTAGACGCATTGCCGATACCGGAGAAGAATGCAAGTGGCACGCTAAGCACCAATGCACATGGACAAGAAATAACGAGGAATGTTAAGGCTGTGTAGATCCATTTATGCCACTCACCAGTAATAAGGGATGGAATGA
Organism: uncultured Veillonella sp.; assembly: GCA_902478055.1. Taxonomy (GTDB): domain Bacteria; phylum Bacillota; class Negativicutes; order Veillonellales; family Veillonellaceae; genus Veillonella. The sequence continues at coordinate 36,014 of CABSJL010000010.1, forward strand.
TAGCTACAGCCAATGCAAGAGCTACAACGATTGGTGTGTATACGCGAGCAAAACGCGTAATGAAACGGTCGATTTTAGGTTTAGAGGATGCTGCATTTTCCACGGCATCAAGAATTTTAGTAACCATGGATTCTTCAAGAACCTTATCTACACGCATTGTAATGCGACCAGATTCGTTGATACAACCAGACATAAGTTGAGTGCCAGGTACGGCGCGAACAGGTACAGGTTCACCTGTTACAGGTGCTGTATTAACGCGTGTTTCACCTTCAAGCACAGTACCGTCTAGAGGAATTAAATCGCCAGGACGAACTTCGATAGTCCAGCCTACTTCAACCTTTTCAGGAGCCATAACTACGATTTCACCACCGCAGTCTGTATCTACAACCCGCACCTCTTGAGGACGCATATCGACAGCGTTCATGATTTCTGTACGACTACGATCAGTTGCTTTTTCTTCGAAGAACTCACCGATACGGTAGAACAAGATAACGCCTACGGCTTCAGGCAATGCATCGATAGCAATAGCGCCCAATGTAGCGATAGACATCAAGAAGTTCTCGTCGAACACTTGGCCTTTTAAGATATTGCGACCTGCGATGCGCAATACTGGGAATGCAAGAAGAATATAGGCAATATAGTAAATTGGAGTTTCGATAGACTCTGGCAAGCCGATGGACGGCACAACTGTAGTCAACCCTTCGTAGGCTATGAATAACAAGCCTGCTACGATGACTGCAATTGTTACAGCATCACTACCACGATCCTGGTCAGGACCATGATCATCCATAGCCGCTTTAGATTTACGCTCGTAATCCGCTACGGTTACGCCCTCTTCGATGGCATCACAAATGTCTTGAATGTCACGTTTAAGAGCTTCACGGTCTTCCCAAGAGCCGGTTAATTTTAATTGATGTGTAGCAAGTGTAAAATTGGCAGTCTCTACAACATCCATTTTACGGATACGATCTTCAATTTTTGCTGCGCAGTTCGCACAGTTCAAATCCTTCAACAACAATGTTTCTTCCATGATATCTCCTTTGATAATAGTGAAAGTTTCTATCCTGTATTATAAGTTAATTTATTGTCTATTTCTAATACTTATTAGACATATCTTGTTTCATATCTTGTTATATATGTTCCTAAACATTTTTCATCAGATATTTTATTTATATGAATATCTGTTCATATGTTTATATTACATCAAAGGAGATTAAATGTCAATACAAAATCATATTCAACATATATCAAATTTTATTTACTTTAGTTCTAACTATATTCACCTTATATCAAATTTCGTTCTACCAGGAATTTATGTGCTACATCAGCTGGCAGTTGGTGTTCCGTTTCAACGGCGTAATTCATCTTCGCCATCTCTTGATCTGTAATCGTATGATTCAAACTTTCTAATACAGGGCGCAGTTCAGGATGAGCAATCAATACTTCGCTACGCACCACATTACCAGACATATAAGATGGATATAAATGTTTATCATCTTGTAACACCGTAATCGGTGCGATACTTAATTGACCATCAGTCGTGAATATCGGCATTACATCCACCTCATCACGACTAATAGCCGTATATTTTAGCCCTATATCCATATCTTTAGTAGCTTTAAATCTCATGCCATACACGCGTTGTAATCCAGCATAGCCATCTTCACGTCCAAAGAAATCATATTCCCCTCCTAATGTTAGGGATGGTGCTATACGAGCAAGATCAGAATACGTTTTTACGCCATAACTCTGAGCAATTTCATTACGCACCCCTATGCCATAGGTATTATTAAAACCGTACATGCCGACCCACTCAAAATTATATTTCTCTTTATAGGCCTGTGAAAGTTCATTAAATAGACTTTCATCATACGTATCCGTACGTTTTAGCACAGCAGACCAAGCCGTACCAGTATATTCAGGATATATATCAAATTGGCCGGAAAGCATAGCTGGTTGAATATTTGATGTACCACCACCGACACCTTCTGTAACCTCTACGGTTAAATCAGTCTTCTTCTCGATCAATTCTTTTAAAACATTCCCCAAAATAAGCTGTTCCGTCATAGGTTTCGTTGCAATATGAATAACATCGGTCTTCACATGACGGCAATACATAGCCCAGCCACCTATACCCATCGCAATTATCATCATAATCGAAACAAATATAATCGTATAGCGCTTCATATGAGGGCTAATACGCGTTACTCTTTCACCTAGAGAAAAGAGAGCATCAACGGTAATGGCTAATAGGGCAATCAGTAGACTGCCTGCAATTGTCAAAGCACTTTGATTCGTTGTAATCCCCCTATAAATCGCCACACCTAAGCCACCAGCACCAATAAAGGATGCAATACCTGTCAAGGCAATGGTCATAACGAGCATAGTCCGTATACCAGCCATAATAGTTGGCATGGCCAAGGGAATCTCTATATTCCACAAACGTTGAATCCGCGTAAGCCCTAACGCAATTCCCGCTTCACACATAGCTTGATCAATTTGGTTAAGACCAGTAAATGTATTTCGTACCATCGGTAATAAGGCATAGATAACCAATGCAATGATAGCGGTCGTATTACCAACACCCGATACATACAACAAAAGGCCTAACATCGATATAGATGGAATCGTATATAGGAAATTAACCACTACCATAACGGGCGCAGCTAGCCGTTTATATTCGTATATAAACACACCCAATAATCCACCGATGATGGTAGCAATAACAGAAGCTAATACTGAAATTTCTATATGTTCCCATAACAACTGGAGGAAAAAATCATAGCGATTGATAAGTAATGATATGACCTCATGCATTACAGATACCGCCTTTCTCATAAAACAATACAAAGAGTATATATAGTCATATAACAGCTAATCATATAGGGTATTTTTATACGAGAATATAATTAAATTACAACCCTTTTCATCATTGTATACCGAATCACACCTTAACTCTAGCCCTTAAACCATATATAAAGACAACTCTTTATATTGTCATATCATACAGATTCAATTCCTTAATAGATCTAAAGGGAATATCTATGCCTTGAACAGATATAATTTGCATTTGCGCACTAATCATATCAACAGCCCCTATAAGCTCTGTATATCTTTGTTTATTGTAGTAAACAATTCGCACCCATTCTCCGCAATGTATAGTCTGTAAAACCTTATTTAACTCATCTACTTGATCCTCCGATAGCTCTACACGAGGCTCTTTAGGCCGTGCTACAGCTGCCAGTAATACTTCAAATCCCTTTAATGCCGCAAAGGGCATAAATTGTTTCGCCCGTTGTAAACGAGACATACGATGTTTCATTAATTTATTCTCCGTTGTGACCACCTACCAAGGTATTTCTAAAGCGCATAGTCCCTTCCTCTTGCAAGCTAGAGGCACGTAAAATAGCATTTTTACCGAACTGCTCCTTGATAGATAACATCGCCTCATGTACTTGCCGCTCCTTTGCCTCTTCCTCCGTCGCAAGGGCGCTAAACAAATCTACCTCTTGAGGTATAGCAGAGCGATTGACTAAATCTTCAAAGCTTACGCCTATACGCCGTATAAGTTCATTTTTATGGCAATGTTGTTCATATAATTTAATTACTGCCGTCGTTAATGCTTGCAATGAATCAGTGTACTGTTTAAGCTTTTTAGAACCTCCAGTAGAGCGCACCATATCATCTGCATAGCCAATATGAACATGAATATGATTCGTAACCCCTTTGATTTGTAAAAGCTCTAGTACCAAGGACTCCACCATTTCTCGCATAGGCACGTATGCCTCTTCGTACGTATAGTTACGCAATAAAATCTGGCTATGCGAGATAGAATGTTTAATAGGACGATACGCATGGATATCTGCAATCGTACACGGCTCACGGCCCCAAGCATGATCGATAATGAGCTCTGCATTAACACCAAATTCCTTGTACAACTTGGCCTCCGGAACCATGGTAATACCATGCAAATCATAAGCTCCATATTTATGTAAGCGGTTGGCTATACCCTTACCAATCTGCCAAATGTCGGTCAAAGGCTGATGATACCAGATTTTCTCTTTAAAGAGGCTTTCATCAAGATACCCTATAAAATCAGGTGCATGTTTTGCGAGAATATCGAGAGCAATCTTGGCAAGGAACAAATTTGTTCCAATTCCAACAGTGGCATAAATCTTGGTCGCCACTAACACCGCATCAAGTAGCATCTGCGCTAGCTCTCGAGGCGTTTTCTTGTAGAGCGGTAAGTAAGGCGTAATATCGATAAAATACTCGTCGATAGAGTATACATGTACATCCTCAGGTGCCACATACTTGAGCAAAGTCCCGTAAATCTCAGCAGACGCCTGCATATACCGCTTCATATGAGGCTTCACCGTCAAATACTCAATGTGCGGAGGAATCTCAAAAAGACGACTGCGATTCTTAACACCTAGCTTTTTTAAGGCCGGTGAAATGGCCAATGTAATAGCCCCTTTGCCACGAGACCCATCGGCCACCACCAAAGGCGTTGTAAACGGATCCAGCCCCAAATCGGCACACTCCACAGACGCGTAAAAACTCTTCAAATCAATGCACATATACATCCGATCCGTATCAGCTGAACCCATACAAACACCTCCTCAAACCGCTAAACCACTAGACTCTATAAGAAATATGAAAAGAAGAATTTCTATGATTAGTATAACAAAAATACAGAGTATTTTCAAACATATGTTTGTTATTATAAAGGTAAATTTATAGAAAAATAAAAGCACCTAACACTAGATATATAATCTAATGTTAGATGCCTATGTATTTAACACATTATTAAATATAGCTATTTATTTCTATCTAACAAAATCCAACATCCCCAAAAATATCCACATTCCTAATGCAATTGAAACAAGGCCATACACAATAGTTACCCTTACATTATCTATACTTACTTCTCCATTTTTTGCAAGCACACCTGTCGGACTAAATAGAACTACAGGTCCACCGATTGGTCCAAAAGGAATATAAAACTCTACACTTTCAGCAGTATGAGTCTCACCATTCAAGATATACTTAATATCATAACCATAAATATATTTATCCATACCACGAGCAAATGGTATTTCCTTTATAACTCGTGGAAGTATAGACACAATCGTTACTGGAGTTCCATTGCGACGTAATACAAATCGTTTGATAATTAAATACAACCCACTAAGTATTAACCAAAGAGCCACACCCCAGAAGTAAAATACAAAAAACTCTAAGCCGCTATCCATCACGCGCTCCTTTCCCAGCAATACACTGAAAACTATCTAGTTCTATTATATATTGATGGGACTTATTTTGCTAACGTACTACAAAAAGAGCACCACCTATCGAGGGGCGACTTACGCGTCGTTTGGAGCCACGAAATAGGTGGTGCTTTTTTGTAACTAAGTTGTCGAAATAAAGTCGGGCCCCATCAATATAGGCACCCCACGATAGTTTTCATTATTGTTCCGGCCCCATGTCTCGGAATTCCACGTCTCTAAATTGGGTTAATTCCCCAATGAATTGGAGTTCCACGGTACCGACGGAACCATTACGGTGCTTACGAATGAGGACTTCTGCATTGTCCCCTTTTTCCGAGTTTTCATCGTAATATTTATCGCGGTACAAGAAGATAACGATATCCGCATCTTGTTCAAGGGAACCAGATTCACGAAGGTCAGACAGTACAGGCCGTTTATCTGGTCTGCTTTCAACACTACGAGACAATTGAGATAAGGCGATGAGCGGCACATTGAACTCACGGGCGATCAATTTGAGGTTACGAGAGATTTCAGATACCTCTTGTTGACGGTTCTCGCTGCCCTTACCGGAGTTGCGGCCTTGCATCAACTGAATATAGTCGACGATAACGAGATCGAGACCATGTTCCACCTTGAGGCGGCGCAGTTTAGAACGCATATCTTGTACGGTAAGGCCCGGCGTATCATCGATAAAGAGCTTGGATTTACTCATGCGATCCGCAGCGGCAATAACCTTTTCCCAGTCAGCAGGATCCATGTTCGCACGGCGCAATTTTTCAGAGCTCACGCCTGCCACGGAGGAGAGAATACGACCAACGAGCTGTTCCTTGCCCATTTCTAGGGAGAAGAATGCTACTGTCTTGTCGTACAACATCGTTACGTTTTGAGCGATGTTCAAGGTGAACGCCGTTTTCCCCATTGCAGGACGAGCAGCTACGAGGATGAGGTCAGATTTTTGTAAACCATTAAATACATGGTCTACATCCTTAAAGCCTGTTGGCACGCCTGTAATAGCCCCATCATGCTGTTGCAATGCATTTAGCTTATCTAAGTTAGATAATACTACCTCACCAATAGGCGCAAAGGATGATTCAGACTGCGTTTGACCACTTACGTCCAGTACCATTTGCTCTGCCTTGTTAAGGATAGCCGTTGGCTCATCTTCACCAGCATACGTCATGCCTACGATTTTATTCCCTGCATCGATAAGGCGACGCAACTGAGCTTTCTCGCTAATGATCTTCGCATGTTCCTCTACATTGTAGGACACAGCCTCATTAGCAAGAGATGTAATATAAGCAAGACCACCTACCGCATCGAGCCGCTTGCGACGGTCTAACTCTTCACCGACAGTGATAAAATCAGCCGTTTTATTACCATGCACGATTTCTAAGATAGCATCATAAATAATACGATGTGCATCGCGGTAAAAGTCTTCAGATTTTAGAATACTCGTCACTGTATCCACAACAGCACCCGAGTTGGATCCATTCGTTAATAAAGCCCCCAAAACGGCTTTTTCCGCATCTAGATTATGCGGTGGAATGCGTACATCCATGATAATCCCCTTTACAAAACCACTATGGATAAAAGAATTCACCATACTCAAAGAGCATGGTGAACACTATTATTCAGCTACTACGTTAACCTTGATAGTACTTGTAATCTCAGGATGAACACGAACGAGTACGTCATGTACGCCTAATGTTTTCAATGGTTCTTTGATTTCGATTTTCTTTTTATCGATATCTACTTTGTATTGAGCTTTAGCTGCATCGGAAATGTCTTTTGCAGTAACAGAACCAAATACGCGACCTTCTTCGCCCATGCGAACTTTTACAGTTACTTCAACCTTAGCCAATTGAGCTGCCAAGATTTTAGCTTCGTCATTCGCTACAACTTTGTGGTGAGCGATGGATTCTTGTTTTTGTTTCGCATTATTTACGTTAGTTGCTGTACCTTCAAGGCCAAGACCTTTTTTGATCAATACATTACGGCCATATGCATCGCTAACTTCAACGATTTCGCCTTTTTTACCAACCTTTTTAACGTCTTCTAACAATACTACTTTCATTGTTCTTCCTCCTCTTTCTCAGCGGAATGAAGGGCTTCAAGAGCATGCTCTAAGATAGCCTTCTTCGCTTCCTCTATTGTCATACCTTGTAATTGGGCACCAGCCACGGTTCTATGACCACCGCCACCCAAGGCTTCCATTACAACCTGTACATTTACCTTGCCTTTGGATCGAGCGCTAACGCCGATACCGCCGTCATTCAAGGAATACAGTACAAAGGCTGCTTCAATATCTTCATTACTGATGAGCATATCCGCACTTTGCGCAGCTAATGCCATCATATCCTTCAAACCTTCAGGTGCTACGGAGATAGCAATCCCTTCAGTGCGATTGGCTTCAAATACTATTTTAGCACGCAATTGAACAGAATCGAAGGTTTCAATAAACAATTGTTTAACCTTTTCAATATCCGCCCCTGCACGGCGCAAGAATGCAGCCGCTTCAAAGGTACGAGCACCAGTTTGTTGAACAAAGTTCTTCGTATCGAGCACAATACCGGCATAAATACCTGTAGCTTCAGCTTTTGAAAGTTTTACGCCACCACCTGCGTATTGTACAAGCTCTGTTACGAGCTCAGATGTAGATGACGCCGTTGGTTCCAAGTACGTAAGCAATGGATTTTCTACGAAGTCCGCTGCACGACGGTGATGGTCGATAACGATGCGTCGTTCAGAAATTTCAAGCGCCTCTTGAGCAGCTACCATTTCTTGACGATGCGTATCACATACGATAGTAAGCGTATTCGCATCTACCCACGCTTTTGCTGCATCAGGGGTGATAATATGTTCCGTCCAGAACTCATCTTCTTTAAGAACAGTCACCATTTTATCGATGGCGCTCGTTTCTTTTGAAAGCACGATGCGCAATTCTTTACCCAAGGTACGTGCAATGGCTACAACACCGATAATACCACCTAATGCATCGTAGTCTTCACGTTTGTGACCCATTACAAGAATTTTATCAGAATCGAGCATAAGCTCATGTAAAGCTTGTGATACAACACGAGCACGAACGCGCGTATTCTTCTCAACGCCAGCTGTATTGCCACCGAAGAAGCGGGTGCTTTCACCATCCATAATACACACTTGGTCACCACCGCGACCTAATGCAATATCTAAGGCAGCACGAGCACGACTAGACACCTCTTTTACAGAGCCTACATTCTCGCTAATCCCTACAGAAATCGTTGCAGGCACTTGACGAGGAGAAGGCAATTTACGAATGCGTTCAAGCACTTTAAAGCCATTTTCCTCCATCTCATGAAGGGCGCCACGAGAAATAGCAAAGGTATACATATCGTCTTGGAAGTTACGAATAAAGCCTTCATAACGGTCAATTTCATCCATAATGATATTGTTAATATCTGCCCAAACGCTAGTATACTCGCGATCACTAAGACCTTTTGTCAATTCTTCGAGATTATCGATTTGAATCATGCCCCATACAGGCTGATCCTCTTCAGCTTTAATGCGGGCCTTTTCGAGAGCTGTAATGTCCTTAAAGTACAGAGCCATGACTGCATGTTCAGCCAATTCATCTTCACTATGAATATCTGGTCGCGTATCGCGAGGATCGATGAATTTATAGATAATTTGGAAATATCTTTCATCGTATTTCTCCGTCATATATCCGGATTTGCCCCAGATTTTATCGATACGGAATCCAGGCAATAGAGCAGACATTTTTTGAAGTTTATTCCAGTCTACTGTAACCCAGTCTGCAAAGACGCTATTATTCCATACCAAGGTGCCTTGTTTATTAACAAGAACAATGCCCATCGGTAAATTTTGTAAAGCAAAGTTAGAAGCTTGTGTGACGTTTTTCATCATCGCCCCAAACTGTTCTCTTGCTAAACGACGCCGGTTATGAAGGGTATTGTAGTTAACCAAATATGCCGCTACTACGATAATTAATGCTAAAACTGCAATAGCCCAGTTCAAATAGGCCAGCAATAATAACAACAATACAATAACGGTGATAATGGTAACTTCTAAACCTTCCCATTTTCGTTGAAAGGATTTCATAACGGCCTCCTTTCTGTTACAAGCTACGTTTTTGGAAACGCACTCGCATATCTAAAAACATATCTAAAATACCATATATAACGAGTGCCATAGGACTCATCACATACAAGAAGCCTATAATGGCAAACTTAAAGATGCCTGCTAAGTTATAAGACTTCATAATGGATAGCAAACATGTAATGCCGTTTAGGCCACATATCATGCCACCAAATAAGGCAATATTGAGGCCTACATCTGAAAGAATACCATTAGCATAGCCCAAGTACTGTCCGCCATAAGCAAGGATAATACCTACTGCTAATACGCCAGCACCCCAAATCGGCATGCGCCATGTATCCATTGTTGGCAATGTACGCATAACACTATTTGTACGACGACCAATATAGCATACAAGCTTAGCTGAAATATAGGTTACGATTACATTGGCAGCAAACCAGTAAGCTAACAGCATACGCTTTGCTTGATCAAACGCAAAGTCTAAGCGGTTAATATACTCATTCATTTGCTCTTGCGTCATAGGTTGCTGTTTCACAGACTCAATAATAGCATTCTTAAGGTCTACATCAATCATATGATTAATCTGAGATAAATCAAAGGATGTAAGTCCTGCAGACACGAGAATCCCTATAAGGCTCGTTAACGTAAGTACAATAGCTGGTATAACGATGAGCTTACCAAAAGACCAATTGGCTCTGAAAGCTTCACCGAGGAAGATACTAGGCAAGGAATATGCCAAGATGGTCGCCATTGCCATTAATGGACCTACTAAAAGGGAAACAAGAACAAATGCTACCACTGATGCAGCACAACTATATCGGCTGCCCCAACGGATACCAATGATTGCAATCCCAGCTGGCGCAACCAAGGTTGCTAACAAACTGAGGATAGGAACCGTAGAACCTACTATGGTTAACATAACAACGATGGCCGATACAAATGCTGTTTCTACCATCGCTCTTGTATTTGTTTGTTTCATAAATCTCCATTCTAAATCAAAGAAGATAGATTAATTGGTATCTTTTAATTATAACAGTTTAAAAAGGTAACTTCAAATACCTTATGTAGTAGACAAATGCGATAACACCGCTATTTATAGTAGATTCCATAGGTCCTTTTTAAAATGTTAAAAGTACCACACCATAGGGTGCGGTACTTTTGTTTATTATATGTGATTATACGTCTTGAATAATCGGCAAGATCATAGGACGACGGCGAGTTTTATCATAGAAGAATTTACCCAACGCGTCACGTACGTTTTGCTTAATAGTAGTCCAATCTTTAATACGTTGCATTTCGCATTCTTCAAGGACTTGGTCTACACGATGTTCTGCAGCAATCATAAGTTCTTCTGCATCGCGTACGTATACGAAGCCACGAGATACGAGGTCTGGACCAGCTACGATTGTACCAGAAGCTTTATCCATCGCCATTACAACGATAACCATACCTTCTTGAGCCAATTGTTGACGGTCGCGGATAACAATGTTACCTACGTCACCGACGCCAAGACCATCTACGAAGATAGCACCAGCTTGTACACGACCGGCTTTGCGGCCACCATCTTTATCGAATTCAAAGATTTGACCATTGTCGCCGATAAGGACTTTCTTAGGATCTACGCCCATAGCAACACCGAGTTCACCATGACGGCGCAACATGCGGTACTCCCCATGAACTGGGATGAAGTATTCTGGACGAACAAGGTTAAGCATTGTTTTAAGCTCTTCTTGGCTCGCATGACCAGATACGTGGATACCACGATCTTTACCGTATACTACGTGACAACCTAGACGAAGCAAGTTATCGATAGTTCTACCTACAGCACCTTCGTTACCAGGAATTGGCGTAGCAGAGATGATAACAGTATCATTCGGTGCCAATTCTACAGTGCGGTGATTGCTAGTAGCCATACGGGACAAGCCTGCCATCGGTTCGCCTTGAGAACCAGTTGTTAAGATCATGATTTGATCATCCGTGTAGTTGTGCATTACATCTACATCGATGATTGTATTTGGTGGAATGTTCAAGTAACCGCGTTCTTGAGCGATTTCTGTAACATTTACCATGCTGCGGCCCATAACGACAACCTTACGGTTATACATAACTGCCGCATCAATAGCTTGTTGAATACGGGATACGTTAGATGCGAATGTAGCCAATACAACACGGCCTTTCGCTTCGCCTACAGCTTGTTTAATAGCAGGACCTACGGAGCTTTCAGAGCCTGTAGTACCTGGTTTTTCTACATTTGTAGAGTCGGACATCAACGCCAATACGCCTTTATTGCCGAGCTCAGCAAATTTGTGCATATCCATCAAACGGCCATCAACTGGGGTTTGGTCGATTTTAAAGTCCCCTGTGTGAAGTACAGTACCGATTGGTGTATCAAAGTACACAGCGCAGGAGTCAGGAATGGAGTGGTTTGTTTGGATAAAGCCAACCTTAACTTGACCAATTTGCACTTCATCGCCTGCGGCAATAGTACGAAGACATTTTGGAGATACTTTATGCTCTTTGAATTTGCCTTCAATCAAACCACAAACAAGGTTTGTTGCATATACTGGGCAATTGATTTCCTTCATAAGGTACGCCAAGGAACCGATATGGTCCTCGTGACCATGCGTGATAACGACTGCTTTTACGCGGTCCTTATTCTCGATGATATAGCTCATGTCAGGAATAACGATATCTACGCCAAGCATATCTTCGCTAGGGAATGCAAGGCCCGCATCAAGAACGATGATTTCATCTTCATATTGGAAGATGGTCATATTTTTACCGATTTCGCCAAGGCCGCCTAACGGAATAATTTGGAATTTACCCTTGTTAGCGCCATTTGGTGTACGACCTACTAATTCCACAGGAGCCTCTTGATTATTGCGGTTTGTGGAACGATTATTTGGACGGTTGTTATTACGGTTTTGACCATTGCGACCATTATTAGTTCTCGTATTGCGTGTATTTTCACTACGTTCACCACGTGGTGCACGAGTTTGGCGAGGTTTACGTTCTGTACGTTCTTGACCTTCACCTTGCTCAGCATTGCGACGGGTATTTGTACGGCGTGTCGTATTAGTGCGACCACCATTTGCATTTGTACGAGTATTTGTACGGCGTTGGCGTGTTGTGCCTTCACCTTCACCAGTCGCGTGTTGACGAGTACGACCTTCGCCAGCAGGACGACGTGTATTAGTGCGGCGGCGAGTTTGTTTATGTTCGCCTTCAGCCGCAGCTGTACGAGTAGCAGGTTTTGCTACTGTTGGTTCTGCTTTCACTTGTGCAGTAACCTGATTATCTGTTGTATTCACAGTTCCTCCTAAAATTTTGTTCATTATTTTATTTAACATAGTTTCTTTTCTCACCTATCACTTGAATTGATCTATGCTATGGAGGCCACACAAAGAAAAAGGCGCTAAAATACTAGCGTCTCGTCAAATAGGCGCAAAAATGCGCTATCAATTTTTGCCGTTCCTAGTGTTGTTGTGACCATTTGCCATAGCAAATGAGTATATTGCCATCATTAGACATGTCAGCCGCGACGGGTACGTTCTCTTCGTTCCAATCTAATGAGTTTCGCAATATAATCCGATCGATTTTGATGAAAGCCTCGCTTTCATACGTTATGTCTATTGTAACATAAAAATAGCGTTAACAAAAGAGGGTAGCCCCCATGTTAACGCTATTTAGATATATCATATTCTATTTGTCATCATCGGGCATAGTTTTGTAAAATCCTTCGATACGCCACGCGCCATTCTCTTCAATGACAGAAATATAGCGCTTCATCGGCGTTGATTCTACAACACCAGCGCCAACCTTTGTGGTTTGTAGGTTTGCATCAAAGACAATGCGTTTCAAATCCCCTGTGCGACTCACCCGTGTAACACCTAGGGATACTACATCCACCTTTGGCGCCTGTTTCATGGACTCTAGCCATTTTTGCTTCTCCACTGGATTTGTACTAGCTTGGCTCATGATATAGGTGAAAGCCTTATCATAATCCTTGTTATTTACGGCATCAAAATAATTTTGCACAGAAGCTCGCGCTGCTTCCGCACTGCCTTCACCAACGATAGAGTTTGTAAGCCATCCGTCAGGGAATACTTCATTAGCTGGGCCCATCGCACGTAAAGATGCGCCAAACACACAGATTACTATAACAAGTAATCCCACTAGAACACGTGTAGTTAAAGCACTACTCGTAGGAGATACCTTCATAATAGATGCCAAGCGCTTATCTATAACAAGATGCTGCAACGCACTACCATATTGATTGTCTTGAGGCTGACCTTTTAAGCATAATAATCCTAATACGATCAGTGGTCCTACAAAGGGAATGAGAAACAGCAACAATGTAGCACTACCTTTACCCGTATCATGAAGACGTCGTACAGATAGCGCAATCAAAGGCATCAAAGAAACTAAACTAAGTATGGCAACAATAAGACCTGCCAACCCGATTAGATACGGGCCCGTATGGAATATGGCTGTTAAGCCATAAAATACTACTAGCAAGCCGACAATAGCAATATGCCACAACAATAGAAACTGGAAAAACTCCCTACGAGAGGCGCGCCCATCTGTATCCATGAACTTAGTGCCCATCACATAGAGGAATGTATCCTTATAGCTTAGCTGATAATGAGACAACGGATAGATGACATCACCTTCTGGTGCAATGCGCTCCACCTCTGTGGCCACCGTATACTGTCCACAAGTAGGACAAAACATAGCCGCCTCATCACAATAATGACGGCAAGCATCACAATACCGTTTCATAAACTTCTCTCCGAAACTCTCAATCTTTTATTATTTTAATTATCTCAATTACTTATTATTTTAATAATCTCAATCACTTATTATTTTAAATAGGTATCTACCGCCTCAGCAAATCCTTGTCGATATAGATTAGCCCCACCGTTTGCGGGATGGCGCAAACCAATGGCAGACAAGCCAAATTTGCCCATTGTATCCGCAGACTTTTGCCCTACTGCGAGCACGAGAGGATCTACACCGCCTAATTCTATATGTAGATCTAACAAGCGTTTTGTATACTCCCAACCTACTTGTTGTTCTCTATCCGTAGGTGTACGGTTAGTCAATGGATTTCCATCCTTATGTGGGTGGAATGGGAATATGTTCCACAGCAACGTGTCATACGGATCGATGCCCTTTTCAACAATGGCACTCCATACTACAGTGTCAGTAGGTTCATTAAAACCATCCTTTTGCTGTGTTCCTTTTAACAAAGAGCTAGTAGGTGAACTAGTACGTTCCAATCGAATAGACGTGACATCCTTCGCGCGGATGGTTTTATGCCTATCTAATAGCATTCTCTCACAAGTAATGGCAATCCCTGTAAAGCGCCCCCCTTGGTATCCTACAGCCTCTGCCACTACAAAGACCTTAGCTCGACCTAAACGAGGCAATAAATAAGCGACCAAATTATCTCGACGCACACGAGCCGCATCAAAGCCAGCTGCGACAATCTCTAATTCAGGATTAACCTCACCCCAAGGATTATGAACAAAACTACCTTGATACTGAGCAAGCCAATCTACAAAGCTACGTACCTTCGCTACTCTCTCTGCATCAAAGGACGCTATATATTCATCAAAAGACAAGATCTTCTCTAACTCAAATAAAGACATACAGCCTCCAATTTAAATTTTATACGTTATTACCGATATATATCTACTATACATGATAATTACACGAATTGCATAAGAAATATAAAAAACTCCCTCAAGTATTTCGCGGTTCTTGAGGGAGTTTTTTTGTGCTAACAGTGAATTCTTACAATCCTTCAGCTACTTATAGTATACATTATTTTAGAATTTTGTCCATTATAAAACACCCAAGCAGAAAAGTTCTTGGGTGTTTATTTTGAGATGTATATAACTGATATATAAAACTAAATATAGAACTCGATTTTGTCTTCTTTTGCCAATTGGAATTGTTCGAAGATGTGGTTCCGTATATTAACAAAGTTCGGCGATGTACGGTCGGTTCTATCGATGATGTTTACAGGGATAATAGTTTGTACTCGACCTGGGTTTGCTGCTAGTACTACAACGCGGTCCGCTAGAACTACGGCTTCTTCAATGTCGTGGGTAACGAATACAACCGTCTTGCCTTCTTCACGGCAGATACGAGAGATTTCGTCTTGCAAGTTGATACGTGTTAGTGCATCAAGTGCGCCTAATGGTTCGTCCATGAAGATAATATCTGGATCAACAGCTAGTGCACGCGCAATGGATACACGTTGTTGCATGCCCCCAGATAGTTCTGCAGGGTAGCGATTACGGGCATGGTCGAGACCTACCATCTTAACGTATTTGTCGATGATAGCAGGACGTTCCTCTTTAGGTACCTTTTTACTTTCAAGGCCAAGCTCAATATTGCTTTCTACTGTACGCCATGGCAACAAGCCATAGTTTTGGAATACTGTTACATATCTGAGCTGAGGGGCTTTCACCTCTTCGCCATCGATTGTAATAGAACCAGATGTAACGAGCTCAAAGCCCGCCATGGCATTTAATAGCGTACTTTTACCAGAACCAGAAGGACCTAAAAGGCAAATAAACTCGCCCTTTTCAATATCTAAATTAATATCTTCAAGAATGGTGAGTGGTTCCCCATCTTTCATAAATTCCTTGTGTGCATTGCGCACCGAAATGTAACCCATGAGGCCACCTCCTATTTCTCAATACCCCAACGTTTGTAAATCCATTTTTCGATGAGGGATACGCCCCAATCGAGTAAAAGCCCAACGAAACCGATGGTTAAAATGGCTACCATCAAGAGATCGTTACGCAAGTTATTTCTCATATCGATAATGAGGAAGCCAAGGCCCGTTTGAGAGCCTACCATTTCCCCTGTTACAAGGAAGATCCACGCCGTACCGAGAGCGATGTGAAGACCAGATGCAATGCCAGGAAATACGGCAGGCAACACGATTTTAAATAACAATTCTGGCTGTTTAATACCAAAGTTGCGCGCCACCTTGATATATACAGGATCGATATTTTGAATAGCAGACACTGTAGACAACAGCACTGGGAAGAACGCTGCGATAAAGATAATAACGATAGCTGGTGCTTGACCGATACCGAAGAATAGAACGATGAACGGCAACCACGCCACAGGAGAAATCGGTCGAATGACTTGAACGATTGGATTGATGTAGTTCCAAATTCCCTTGTACCACCCCAAGATAAGTCCAAAGAATACGCCAGCCACAACAGAAATGATGTAACCGATGAAGAACCGTACTAAACTATCTGCAATATCCTTAAAGAGGACACCGTCTCCAATGAGTTCCCCAAAGCCGAGCAACACCTTATACGGCGTTGGCAATAGCGCTTCGTTAAAACCGCCGAGGCAAACGATTAACTCCCAAATTAGCCAAGCTGCGATAAATGAACCTGGCACATATGTATATTTCTTCATGGTCCCCCTCCTATGGTAACAATGATGTATCTACAAACTCTGAATAGGTCGGCACTTTTTTGATTAAATCAATATGTGTCATATGATGCACAAGCGCATTATAACGGTCCTCTGTAAGGGCTAAATCTTTAAACCCAATCACTTTGAGGGAACGTTCAATAACAGGATCCTTAAACTTCATGTATTTTAAGGAAATCTCCTTTTGTGCCTCTGGATGCTCATCTAAATATGTACCTGCATCAAGATAAGCCTTTGTGAAAGCTTTCGCCAAATCGTGGTGTTCATCGACGAATTTACCATTAAACACAAGGGCACAGCAAATATTGTCATGCCAGAGGTGGTCAGGATCTTCAAAGACCTTACCATTGCCCATTTCCAACGCTAGAGAACCAAATGGTTCAGCCACGCTATAACCTGCGATTTGACCTACCGCTAAAGCAGATGGCATTTCAGGAGGACTCATTTCAACGACTTGCACATCTTTTTCACTTAGACCAGCATTCTCAAGCATGCAATCCACGAGAACTTTTTGAGTTGATTGTTTATGCGGAATAGCAAAGGATTTGCCTTTTAAGTCTTGTACAGAATTAATATCATTATTTACTACAATGATATTACCTTCTGTATGACCCAATGCAGCAGCACGAACATCAATACCTTGTTCACGAGCCTTTACAGCAAGTTCAACAAGAACAGCTGCAGCATCTACCTTGCCGGTATTTAACGCATCCATAAGCTCTGGCCAAGATCCATATTTAACAAGCTCTACATGTACAGGACCATCTGCCGTTTCCAACTCTTTTGTAGCGAATACTGGCAATGCATGAGTAATTGGTAAATAGGCTACGCGTACAGTCTTTAATTCTTGTGCCGTCTTTGGTTTATGGTGTTCATAATAACCATAGGCTATGCAGCCAATAACCAAGAGAACCACTCCGATGATTAGATACCAAGTCTTCTTCATAACTTCCCCTCTTTCTACCTCATAACAAGGGGCGTTTTTGACACATGTCATTTTTCGCACATTTCTAAAACCTAGATGAAATATGGTTTTAGAACACCTCGTTTTCAAACTTTATTTATACCCTACTATAACAATATGTATTAATTCTGTCAATAAAACACAGTAATATTGTAGGTATTATTATTTAGGCGCGAAAAGTATCAATATAGACACTCCACTACACATATAACAATAAGCATAGTAGCTACTAGCTAGTGGCAAAACAAACAAAAGATACTCACGAATCATAACCACCCGTAGAACGGGTGGTTTGCTCTGACCCTATAAGGGTCTTTCTCTAGTGGTGGCCCTCTAAAGAGGGCATTGAATG
>CABSJL010000011.1 GCA_902478055.1 uncultured Veillonella sp.
TACTACGGGCTTATAGCCCGTGAGCAAACCACCCGTTTTACGGGTGGTTCTGATTTTATGAATAGGGATTATGCGTTTAATGCATAGTCTCTTTTTATATTCCTTTGATTCTCAGGGATTATCATATTTACTGAATTTAATAAATATTCAATATAATAGATGTAGAAATATATGATGAAAATTTATAATAATACCTTTAAAAATAGAGTTTATATGATTAATCTGTATAAGTGAATTAATCAAACTTATGCATATAATCAGAAAAGCTTATGGTTTTTATACTATAATGTGAGTATATGCTTAGTACTGTAAAGTTCAGTGAAAGGTGGTAAGTACATGGGATTTTTGAAAAAGGATATATCCCGTCGCCAGTTTATTGGTGGTGCTTTGGCGTTAGCAGCCGCATCAGCGGTACCGTCGTTTATACGAGGTGCCTATAAGCCAACACAATCTGATTCGTTACAAGTGTGGACTTGTGGAGGTTTGTCAGAAGCATTTCTCGACTTAAACCAAGTCTACACAATGCACACAGGTCACAATATTCAGTATACCGGTGCCTTTGCAGGGGCTATTGGTAAATCCTTACTTGCTGAAAAAAGCCGTACCGAAGTCTTTGGTGCTCGCGGCTTAGAGTTAGCAAAGAAGATGCGCAAAAAGGGCGTAAGTATAGCATTTGAACCATTATGTTTTACGGATTACGTCATTGTTACACCAAAGGGTAATCCCGCAGGAATTCGCGATTTGAAGGATATGGCAGAGCCTGGTGTACGCGTTATGTTACCGCTAGGTGCATCCCCTCCTGGTAGTGCTTCTGTAAAGGGAATTATGAAGCTCTCAGGATTAACCGATGGTATTATGAAAAATATGATAGCCGAAAATGCTTGTGTAATCTCCATGATGTGTGACCTTGTAGAAGGTAAAGCAGATGTATCCATTATTGAAAAACGCCTTACTACTCATGATCGATTCAAGGATCGTATTGAATACTTCTCTATACCACCACAATTTGTGCCGCCTGCACCGCTTACTTTCACCATTAATACAATGAAATATGTACAAGATCGTGCATTGGCTGCTGACTATATTGAATTTACACGCTCCCAAGAAGGGCAACAAATCTTAGAAAATCATGGATTTACATCCGTTCATAGTGCGAGAGGTCTCGATTTGATAGAAAGGTTTGGTGTAAAAGATGTGTAGTCATTGTCCATCATCAGCAACCTGTGGGTCTCAAGGTAGTTCTGGTGTATCTGGGAAACAAGCCCCTAAGAATTTAACGCTTTGGCGTCGTATCGTACAGTTTATTTTCCTCTTTATTATGGGGAAATGGGTATACTATGGTATATTCCGATGCCCTTATATCGTGCCATTTGTTAACTGTGAAAGCTGCTCCATGATTACCTGCTGGGGCCGTATTACGACATATTTCTATGCTTGGTGGATTATTCTGCCAATTATGGTCGTATTCTTTGGTCGAGCATTCTGTAGTTGGTTCTGCCCAAGTGGGTGGGTTAATCAAATGCTAGGCAAAATATCTATGGGACCCTTAAGAAATCGTAAGAATTATATGCGATTCCTTCAACTAGGGATGGTTATAACTATAATTTTAGGGCTCGTAGTATACTTCAAATTTGGTAATCCTCGTATTATGATTCCTATTCGGACCAGTGATGAATATTTTAATGCCGTCATTTTATCTATGCAATTCTCCGATTGGTATTGGGCAGCTCGTACGATAACCGTTGTTTCTATCATTGCTGGCTCCCTTATTATTGCAAATGCCTGGTGTCGCTTTGTATGTCCATTTGGTGGGGTAATGGAATTATTACGTAAAATTTCTATTTTTAAAGTATATAAAACTAGTGATTGTGACGATTGTGATGCGTGTCTACGTGTTTGCGAAATGGGCACACGACCAAATGAAATGAATTGCACCAACTGTGGTGATTGCTTACATGTATGCCATAAAGATGCTATTAGATTTGGTCGGAAAGGTTAATTATGAAAGAAATTCAAGGACAAAGTTTCCTACAAAATCATCCATGCTACAACAAGGATGCTGCCGCTAATTGGGGCCGTTTACATTTACCAGTAGCGCCGAATTGTAACATCCAATGTAATTATTGTAATCGCAAGTACGATTGCGCTAACGAAAATAGACCTGGTGTGACACAGCATGTATATACGCCACGAGAGGCAGCAGCCTTTGTGCATAAGGTGTTTGATGCACGTCAGGATATTTCTGTTGTAGGTATTGCAGGGCCTGGTGATCCTATGTGTGATGCAGATAAGACACTAGAAACATTCCGCCTCGTTAAAAAAGATTTCCCTCACGTCATGCTCTGTTTATCTAGTAATGGTTTAGCAGTGCCTGATTATATCGATGAAATCGCTGATTTAGGGATTACTCATGTTACGATTACCGCTAATGCTATCGATCCAGAAATTGCAAAACATGTGTATTCCATGGTTCGCTATGATGGGAACATCTATAAGGGGATTGATGGGGCCCGTATCTTATTAGAACGTCAGGCTGAAAGTATCCGAAAACTAAAGGAAAAGAATATTATTGTTAAGATTAATACTGTAGTAGTACCGGATGTAAATATGAATCATGTACCAGCTATCGCTAAACAAGCGGAAGCCTGGGGCGTCGATTTGATGAACTGTATTGCCATGATTCCAGTTCATGATACAGCCTTTGAACATCACCGAGGTCCGTCTTCAGAAGAAATCGACAATATGCGTCAATTTATTGGTCATTATGTGCCTCAGATGACGCATTGTAAGCGTTGTAGAGCTGATGCTATTGGCCGTTTGTGTGAAGCGTAGAAGCATAAAAGGCTATATACCGAAGTATATAGCCTTAATGTTGATAAGTATTATTTAGTATTTTTCAGGATTCTATGTAGTGCAGATAATGCCATATCTACCTCTTCAAGTGTATTGGCATAGCCAAAGGAGAAGCGCAAGGTTCCTTCTGGATAGGTACCTAATGTTTGGTGTGCTCTTGGAGCACAGTGTAGTCCGACGCGTGTCATGATGTGATACTTTGACTCTAGTTCATATGCAATACTAGCAGCATCCATATCATCAATTGTGATGGATACAACGGCAGTTCTATCTTGGATATCTTGTTTGCCAACGATGTTAATACCATCTATTGATTGTAATCCTTTTAGGAAGGCTTGTGTTAACGCTAGCTCGTGGTTGTGAATATTCTCCATTCCTTGTGACTCAATATAGGAGAGGCCTTCATTGAGCCCGATGATTCCAGGTAGATTTAACGTACCTGCTTCAAAGGCGTCGGGCATATGGGTAGGCATCGTTTCTAAATGTGAGGAGCTACCTGTACCACCAGCGATAAGAGGAGTTAAGATTTGCGCCATTTCTTTGGTTAAAATAATGCCACCAATACCTTGAGGTCCCAATAAGCCTTTATGACCCGTAAAGCAAAGTGCATCGATATGACATGCTTTCATGTCAATAGGGATAACACCTGCGGTTTGGGCTGCGTCTACAATGAAATGTAGATTATGAGCCTTGCAGATAGCACCTATTGATTCAATAGACTGTATGGTGCCACATACATTGGATGCGTGATTGATAATCATAGCCACTGTATTTGGGCGAATGAGTGCTTCTATGCATTCAAGTTGGATGGAGCCAGTTTTGTCACAAGGTATTATATCAAAGGTAATACCTTGATCAAGTAGTTGAGTAAGTGGTCTCATGACTGCGTTGTGCTCCATAGAGCTAACGATTACATGATCACCGGCTTTCAACAGGCCCTTGATGACCATGTTTAAGCTCATTGTCACATTCTGTGTAAAGGTGACGTGAGATGGATCATGACCGTTGAATAAGGTATTGAGTCGTTGTCTCGTTGTATAGATAATATCCTCTACATCGTAGGCGAGGGAGTAGGAGCCACGGTTAATATTGATACCGTAGTTCGTTATATAGTTTGACATGGCGTTAGCCACATTAGGTGCTTTAGGAAAGGTGGTACTGGCATTATCTAAATAGATATAGTTCATAGGTAATCTCCATGAATAACAAGGTGTATTTATGGTTATTATATCATGAGTCATATGCTTGATAGGATACGAGTATATACTCATATATTTGTAGTGTAGTTTGTTTGAAAGGAGTTTATTATGAGTGGGTCTCATGAAAAACGAAATTTAATTATTGCAGGCCTTATTATTGGCGCTATTGCAGGCTTCCTCGTACTAGCTGGCAATCCGGGCAATATGGGCTTCTGTATTGCTTGCTTTGTTCGCGATACTGTCGGTGGCCTAGGCCTACATCGTGCCGCACCAGTACAGTACATTCGTCCAGAAATTATTGGTCTTATATTAGGGGCTTATGTATTGTCCATGATTCGTGGTGAACACCAAAGTAAAGGTGGTTCCTCTCCAATTATTCGATTTATTCTCGGCTTCTTTGTTATGATTGGTGCTTTGATGTTCCTCGGTTGTCCGATTCGTATGATTTTAAGACTTGGCGGCGGTGACTTGAATGCGTTGTTCGGCATTGCTGGTTTTGCTGGTGGTATCGGCTTTGGTACTATATTCTTGAAAAAAGGTTATTCTTTACAACGTACCTATGCATTGAGTAAATTAGAGTCTGCTATGATGCCTGCTATCCAAGTTGGTTTGCTAGTTTTAGTAGTAGCGGCTCCAGCATTTATCTTCTTTAGTCAAAAAGGTCCTGGTGCTATGCATGCACCTTGGTTAATTTCATTGGCAGCAGGCCTCGTGGTAGGTGGCTTATCTCAAGTTAGCCGTCTTTGCACCGTTGGGGGCTTTAGAGATCTATTCTTGTTCAAAAAATCCATCCTTATCTTTGGCTATTTAGCTGTTCTCATTGGTGTATTCGTTGTAAATATTAGTTTTGGTAATTTCCATCTTGGCTTTGAAAATCAACCGATTGCACATACAGATGGCTTGTGGAATTTCCTAGGCATGGCGCTTGCAGGCTTCTGTAGCGTATTGCTCGGTGGTTGTCCATTGCGTCAATTGATTATGACTGGTGAAGGTAATTCCGATTCTGCTGTTACAGTACTTGGCCTTGCCGCTGGTGCAGCATTTGCTCATAATTTTGGCTTAGCTGCCTCCGGTGCTGGACCTACATTGAATGGTCAAATTGCAGTAGGTGTTGGTTTTGTAGTAGCTCTTATCATTGCTATCCTTAATACAAAACGAGCAAATGCTTAGGTAGAAATGAGTGATTATGAAATATATTGCCACATTTTACTCTCATTTTGGAGCGATTCGCTTCAAGCGTGAAGCCCCTGAAGGGGTAACCAATATAGAACTCCGTCCAGTGCCTCGCGATTTGAGTTCTTCTTGTGGAACGAGTGCATCTTTTGATGCTGGTGAAAACTTTACGTTTACAGATGATCCTACAGAGGAGATTGAGCAAATCGTTGCTGTCACTGATGATGGGTATAGAACTATATTTGAAAGTCCCAATAAATAAACCATAGAGCCTCTTAGCGTTGCTAATCTAAGTGGTTCTATAATCATTATGTAATATAAAAGAGGAGCTATCCGTTGGATAGCTCCTCTTTGTTATACAGCTCTATATTTTTTAGGTGATTCACCTTTTTCAGCGGCTTCTTTATCAGCGCGCCATTTGCGTTCGAAATACTTATGATATTCTACAGGAACGTCATCAGGTGTTAAGCTTTCATAAAAACTAGTAGTTCCCTTTGCCTGAGCTTGTTCATAAAACCATGTTTTAAATTCTAGCATGGACAAGCGTGCTTGTAGGTGTTCGATTTCTACTAATACGCGATCTCGTTGATTTTTGATAATAGATAATCTTTCATTAATGCGACTATCGCCTTCGACGCAGTAGTCGATAAAATGTTTGATTTCCTTAATAGGCATACCGGTATGCTTCATGCATTCAATCAATTCTAACCAATCCATATCTGTGTCATGGAATACACGGATACCACCAGCAGAACGTTCTACGAAGGGCAATAGACCTTCTTTATCATAGTAACGCAATGTAGAAGGTGCCACATTTAGTTTTTTTGCGATTTCGCCAACAGTATATGTCATAGGACCTCCTTATGGGTTCATATTAAATTTGTAAATACATTTTGTGTCAGGAGTAATGTATTTAGCATGTAGTATACGTATATTTTTAAAGCTTAGAATTAAATTTTACGTTTTTGCTTGACTTAAACCTAACTTTAAGTTCTATACTTATTACATGTTGGAAATACAGTATAGCACGGTTAGTAAGACAATACAAATTCTAGAAGTTGTATTGTTACATGACACCTAATGAAAGGAACATATATGAACTTAATTGATATAAAATCTCCAGCCGATTTAAAAGGCTTATCTATTTCTGAATTAACAGACTTAACAGCACAAGCTCGCCAAGCCCTCATGACAAAGGTATCTGAGCACGGTGGTCATTTTGGTCCACCTATGGGCGTAGCAGAAATGATCATGGCCTTGCACTATGTATTTAACTCTCCTGTAGATAAGATTGTATATGACGTATCTCATCAATCCTATGTACATAAGATGGTTACAGGTCGTGCGTTGGCGTTCTTAGATCACGATCATTATGATGACGTAACGGGTTATACAGATCCTACTGAAAGTGAGCATGATTTCTTTAACATTGGTCATACATCCACATCTATCTCCTTAGCATCTGGCCTGGCTACTGCTCGAAATTTAAAGGGGGACTCTGAAAATATTATCGCTATAATTGGCGATGGTTCTTTATCTGGTGGGGAAGCCTTTGAAGGTCTAGATTATGCGGCCACATTAGATAGCAATATGATTATTATCGTCAACGATAATGACCAATCCATTGCAGAAAACCATGGTGGTTTGTATCGTGGCCTTCGTGAATTGCGCGAGTCTAATGGTGAAAGCTCTAACAATATCTTTAAGGCTCTTGGTTTGGATTATCGTTTTGTAGCCGATGGCAATGATTTGGAAACATTAATCAATGTGTTTAAGGATGTAAAAGATATTAACCATCCTATAGTTTTACATATTGTTACTCAAAAAGGTAAGGGTTATGCTATTGCAGAGCAAAATAAAGAGGCCTTCCACTGGACAAGGCCATTTGATTTAGAAACAGGTAAACTCAAAAAGGAACATCATGGTCCGACCTATGCTGGTACAATTGCGGACTATTTGATGGAACAAATTAAAGTAGATCCAACAGTGGTAGCTATTAATGCAGGGACACCAGGTGGCTTTGGCTTTAACTCTGAATGGCGTAACGAAGCTGGTAAACAATATATCGATGTAGGCATTGCGGAAGAACATGCCATTGCGATGAGTTCTGGTATTGCAAAAAATGGCGGTAAGCCAGTGTTCAGTGTAGATAGTACCTTCTTACAACGCGCTTATGACCAATTGGTTCAAGATCTTTGCGTCAATAATAACAGTGCGGTTATTATCAATCATATGGCATCTGTATATGGCATGAACGATGTTACGCATTTAGGATTCTTTGATATTCCTATGCTTACAAGCATTCCTAACTTAGTATACTTAGCACCTACTAATAATGAAGAATTGTTGGCTATGACGGAATATGCAGTGCATCAACACGAGCATCCTGTGGCTATTCGTGTTCCTGTAGGTGAATTTACATCTACTGGTGTAGCCGATACGACTGATTACAGCATTTTAAATAAATCTGAGGTGACTCGTCGTGGTGAACGCATTGCCTTGTTAGGCCTTGGTAATTTCTACCATTTGGCAAATCAAGTGGCTGATGCATTGGCTAAAGACGGTATCAATGCAACTGTAGTAAATCCTAAATTTGCTTCTGGTCTTGATGAAGCATTACTGGAAGAATTGAAAGCAAATCATTCTGTAGTATTTACATTGGAAGATGGTGTAGTTGAAGGCGGTTGGGGACAACGTGTAGCTAGCTTCTACGGTCCATCTGATGTGCGTGTTAAAAACTATGGTATTGCTAAAGAATTCCACGATCGCTATGATGCAACGGAATTGTTACGAGAAAATGGCGTTTCTTTAGATCAGATTGTAGCGGATGCTAAACAAATTTTATCCGTTTAGTTCGATGAAATATTAAATAAATAATTTTATCTATAAATGCAGTAGAAATATGGGTTTACCCTGTTTCTACTGCATTATTTCTAGTTTTATATTTTATAAAAATATAAAATTTGTTAAAAGATTATAGATTTTTTTCGAATAGGACTATAAAAATTAGATGAAGTATTATATAATATTATCTACAGTATGTATTACAGTAGAACAAGTTTGTTGTTAATGTACAAAAATATCACAGTATTATATAAGTAAGTATTAATGAAAAGGGAGATTGTAAGACGTTGAAAAAAGTATTAACCTTAACATTAGCCGTGGCCATCGTCGCCGGTGGCTATATGTCTGAGGCTAATGGGGCGGGAGAACAGCCTTCTAAGCAGGCACCGTCTATATCTGAGATAAACATATATACGCCTAAAGAACTCAATGCACGTCAAAAAGACTTGGTTGATATCGGTCGCTATACAGCATCCGGTGATCAAGGTGCATTGAAAAGTACAATCGCCTCTGCTATTGAGCGAGGTACGTTGACACCGCAAGAGGTGAGTATTGCGATTCGCCAACTTTACTCTGCTGCTGGTTTAAAGCAAATGAATGCAGCATTAGCTACATTTGATCAATTACGTGAGGAGCGTCCTGAGTTTGGCGCTGATTACGAAAAAATGGTTCCAAAGCAAACAGGACTTAGTGCTTTATTGGGGAATGGCACTAATGGGGCTGCTTTGGCTAAGGCTAAAAATGAGGATACAAAAGAAGCGGTTCAATACAATACGTTCCGTATGAAGAAACCAAAACCGCAAAATCGTAATCGCTCTCGCCTTGGTAAGTTGGACCGTGAATTGGTCGCTGCCGCAGCTTTAGGTACGCGTGTAGGTAAAAATAATCTATTCGCTGCATCTGAAAAGAGTTTATCTGAGCTTGGCCTCAGCAAATATCAAATTGAAAATCTTGAATCTTTGATTTTCTAAGAATATAAAGACCTACTTCTTTGGAAGTAGGTCTTTTTTATGTATATGAGAAGGGAAATGTAATTGACGTTTAACTCCCCCTTTTCTATAATTAATAAGATAGGTATATGATCTGTAATAATAGATATAATTAATAGTTAACATAGATGTAAGGAGAAAGTATGCGCCTTCGTAGAAAACCGTGGATTGATGAAGCTATCCACGAATATGACTCTCATATTATTTTGTCCGGCCAGGAACAGTACAAGGGCAAATGGCGTGAGTTATTTGCCCATCCTGAACGACCATTATATATGGAACTTGGTACAGGTAAGGGTCGTTTTATTGCCGGTATGTCTGAAGCGTATCCAGATGCTAACTTTGTAGGTTTTGAAGTTCAAATTGGCGTAATTTATTATGCAGCACAAAAAATCTTTGAAGCAGAGCGTGATAATGCTAAGGTATCCCTTTTTGATATTGCTGGCATTGAAGAGGTGGTAGCGCCTGGTGAAGTAGATCGTTTCTATATCAACTTCTGTGATCCATGGCCTAAGGCGAAACATGCTAAGCGTCGCCTCACATACCATACATTCCTCGATCGTTATGCCCGTCTTTTAAAAGATGGTGGCGAGGTTCACTTTAAAACTGATAACGAAGGTTTATTTATGTTCTCTCTTGAAGAATTCAAAGAATGTGGATGGGAACTTAAGAATGTAACCTATGACTTACATAGCACAGATCTTCCAAATGTAAAGACTGAGTATGAAGAAAAGTTTAGTGCTAAAGGGCAACCTATTTTCCGCTTAGAAGCAATTAAGCCAAAAGTACAAAAGGAGGCTTAATATGGAAACACCGAATAAGGGGGATAGTCGGTGGGGCTCACTCTTTAAAAATGATTTACAAGGTATGCTTTTACCTATATTGCTCATCACGATTATAGGTAGTGTAAATATCTTCAGTGCCACCTATATAAGCTCTATTTACGAAAATACAGGGCTCTTAGGCTACTTTACAAAACATATGGGGTTCCTATTGTTTTCAATGGCAATAGGTGTAGTGTTATATCGGTATGATTATCGACAGCTACAAAAGCCACATATGTTGCAACGCATCATGATTGTAACACTCATAGGTATGGTGTTAGTCCTAGTGGCTGGCTCTGTCATCAATGGTGCTCGTCGGTGGATTGTTATCGGTCCCGTATCGATACAGCCATCGGAATTTGCCAAGTTAGCGGCCATAATATGGACATCGGCTAAGTTGAGTACTATGAGAAAATGGGGAAAAGCGAGATATAATAATCCACTAACGAATTTACAAGGTTATGTGGGAGAACGGGTAGGTTATATGTTGCCAATGTTAGTTTGGCCTATAATCTTTGCAGTTCTAACCATCTTGCAACCAGATATGGGGACTACTGTACTAATCTTTGGGTTCTCATTCATACTAATTTACTTAGCAGGCTTTGATGGACGATTCTTTGGTGGTGCCTTTGCCGTAGCTGGTGTGATAGGCTTCATTGCAGCTCGTATGTCGCCGTATCGTTGGGAACGGATTCAGTCTTGGTTCGATCCTTGGCCTCATGCTCAAGATATGGGCTATCAAACTGTACAAGGTCTTTTGGCTGTAGGTTCTGGTGGTATTCTTGGGGAAGGCTTTATGCAAGGTACATCTAAGTACTTTTACTTGCCAGAGGCTCATACAGATTTTGCATTTGCCGTGTGGGCTCAAGAAATGGGCTTTGTCGGTGCTGTCTTTGTCGTTCTCTTGGTAGTGGCCTTTACATACTTTGGTTTCCGCATTGCTAATAAATCTCGTGATGAATTTGGCAGATGGTTAGCTATGGGCATAACTTTGCTCATCAGTGGACAAGCATTATTTAATATTGCCATGGTTTGCGGCATTATGCCGGTAACAGGTGTGCCTTTGCCATTTATTAGTTATGGTGGTTCTTCATTGTTAATGAACTTTATGGCCATAGGCTTATTAGCTAGCGTTGGGCGCCGTAATGTAGAAGGTGTAAAACAAGTTGGTACGACTGAGGATTTACCATCCTTGCGTGAAGAGACGCAAAGTCGCTTCAAACCTAAGGTGACTCAAGAAACAGACAAGACTGCAATGCCTGGTCCGTTTAGACCTAGAGAGCCTAGAAGGCCAACGCGTAGACCTCCGAGACCTAAAAATTGATGTGTAATTCTTATGTTTCATAAGAGTAGCATATATGTGTAAAATTCAATGCCATATCGCATATGGTATGGTATTGGAACCTAGTGTTCTTATTGTGGTGAGAGGAAAAAATGAAGGATTATATTGATATTCAAGAGCGCCCATCTTGGGGGCGTATGTTGCCACTTAGTTTCCAACATTTATTTGCTATGTTTGGCTCTACTGTATTAGTACCATATTTATTAAAAGTAGATCCTGCAACAGCTTTATTTATGAATGGTATCGGCACATTGTTATACCTATTCGTATGTAAAGGTAAAATCCCTGCATACCTCGGTTCTAGCTTTGCATTTATTGCTCCTGTAGCCGGTGTATTATCTGCAGGGCTCGGTTATGAGGCGGCTAAAGGTGCCTTCGTTGTATTTGGTTTATCCTTTGTGATTTTATCCGTTCTAGTTCGCTATATTGGTACTCGTTGGATCGATAAGTTATTCCCACCAGCTGCCATGGGTGCTATCGTTGCTATTATTGGTCTGGAATTGGCACCAGTAGCGATGAGCATGTCTGGCCTTATTGGTAATCAAGACTTGGGCATGAGCCACAGTCAAGCTATATTTATTTCTATGTTTTCCTTAGTTGTTACCTTGCTTGGTACTGTTGTCTTCCGTGGCTTCTTAGCCGTTATCCCTGTTTTGATTGGTGTTGTTTCCGGTTATATATTATCCGCCTTTATGGGGGTTGTTGATTTCTCCGGCGTAGAGGCTGCACCTTGGTTCTCCTTACCACAGTTCTATGGCATGCCTGTATTTGATATCAATGCGATCATCATGATTATGCCAGCACTCTTTGTAGTATTTGCAGAACATGTAGGTCACTTGGTTGTAACTAGTAACATCGTATCCAAAGACTTGATGAAAGAACCGGGCTTACAACGTTCTTTGCTCGGTGATGGTCTTGCAAACATCCTATCTGGTTTCTTTGGTGCTACACCAAATACGACATACGGTGAAAACATCGGTGTACTCGCTATTACTCGTTGCTTCAGCGTGTGGGTTATCGGCGGTGCTGCCGTTCTTGCTATGATTATCTCCTTTGTAGGTAAAGTAGCTGCTCTTATCCATGCTATTCCAGTACCGGTTATGGGTGGTGTATCCATTCTCTTGTTCGGTATCATTGCAGCATCCGGTTTGCGTATGCTTGTAGAACGCAAGGTAGATTATACAAATCCGGTGAACATGATCTTAACGTCTGTTATCCTTGTTGTAGGCCTTAGCGGTGCTGAACTTGCTGTAGGTCCTGTTGTGTTGAAAGGTATGGGCCTTGCGACTGTAGTAGGCATGGCAATGAGTATCATCTTATTGATCCTTCAAAAAACAGGCGTTGGTAATGACCAATTGAAAAAAACAGAAGTATAATTATGTTCAAGCCTATTGTTGAAATGGTATCTTAAGAAGATACCTTATAACGGTACATTTTAAAATAATATATTTTATACATAACGACTACTGAATCAGGTATGATCCTGTGAAAGTAGTCGTTTTTATTATCTTATACATATCATCGTTTAATACTTGTGAACCGAATAGGTTTAGGATGTAAGAATATTTGATATGAAATAGATTTATATGATAAGGGTTATCTTTATAATTTATTCTTTATATTGTATAATGAATATATAAGTTGCATAAAATTAATTGAAGAGAGGAGGGCCTATGGAGTTTTTAGTATGGATGGCTATAGGGATTGCCCTAATGGCTATAGAACTCGTTGTTCCAGGCGGCATTTTGGGACTCATCGGTTATTGTGCATTCCTTTGGGGCGTGTATGTAGCCCTAGGCGAGGGAACGGTAGCGCTATATGCTGTACTAGGATTAACAGCCTTGTTAATTGTCCTTATCATCGTGTTCTTTAATCACTTTGAAAAGACTTGGATAGGCAAATTGTTTACTTTAGGGCAACGCTCTACGACAAAAGCTGGCTATATCTCTAATGATGTATTAGATGACTTAGTCGGTAAAGAAGGCGTAGCTCATACTACACTGCGCCCTGCAGGTATTGCTAAAATTGATGGTAATTTGGTGGATGTTGTGACCGAAGGGGACTTCATCGATGCCGGTTCACCTATTGTGGTGCTTCGTGTTGTGGGCGGCCGCAATATAGTTAGAAAGCGCGATTAAGCTTTCACCACATCGTCGTATATAATGGAGGTTATTATGGATGTAGGTATTTTAATCTTGATTCCCATTCTACTGATTGGGATTATGGTGTTCTTGTATGTTGTGCCATTAGGCCTTTGGGTATCTGCTCTTGCAGCAGGCGTTAATGTTGGGATCTTTACACTCGTAGGTATGCGCTTACGTCGTGTAAATCCATCTCAAATCGTAATGCCTTTGATTAAAGCAAATAAAGCAGGTCTTGATGTTAATGTAAATCAGCTTGAAGCGCATTACCTTGCAGGTGGTGACGTTGACCGCGTTGTAGATGCTTTGATCGCCGCTGAACGCGCATCTATTCCTTTAACATTCGAACGTTCTGCAGCTATCGACCTTGCAGGTCGTGATGTATTGGAAGCGGTTCAAATGTCCGTTAATCCTAAAGTGATTGAAACACCAATTATCTCTGCGGTGGCAAAGAATGGTATCGAACTCAAGGTTCGTGCTCGTGTAACTGTACGTGCTAATATTGACCGCCTAGTTGGTGGTGCTGGTGAAGCTACGATTATCGCCCGTGTTGGTGAAGGTATCGTAACAACTGTAGGTTCCTCTGAAGAGCACACAGATGTATTGGAAAATCCAGATCACATCTCTCGTACTGTATTGGGTAAAGGTCTTGATGCGGGTACTGCATTTGAAATCTTGTCCATTGATATCGCTGACGTAGACGTAGGACGTAATATCGGTGCTCAATTGCAAACTGACCAAGCGGAAGCGGATAAGAAAATCGCTCAAGCTCGTGCGGAAGAACGCCGTGCCATGGCTGTTGCGACAGAACAAGAAATGCGTGCTAAAACACAAGACATGCAAGCTAAGGTTGTGGAAGCACAAGCTGAAGTTCCTAAAGCATTGGCAGAAGCTTTCAGAAACGGTAATCTAGGTGTTATGGATTACTACAATATGAACAATATTATTGCAGACACTAAAATGCGTGAAAACTTAGCAGATAGTGAATAGGAGTAGCTATGGACTCTATTTTGTCTTCTGTGCTATCCATCTTTTCGCATAACCCTATATTTGTTCTAGGTATCATCGCGTATATTGCTTTTTCCATTATAAAAAGCAAGAATAGAGAAGAGTCTGATGAGTATGATAACAATGAAAGTTCAAGTCAGACTTGGGAGGATATGGAGCGTGAATATGGTATCTCTATAGAGAAAAAGCCTGTAGAACCTTCGCCTGAGGACTTGTTGTATGATGATGATTTCTATCGAGAAATATTTAAAAATAGACCGATTGAGAATCAGCATCCTGAGGCTCCCTTAAGACCGAAGGGGGGAAGACTGTTTCAATATGATGATTCGGAGACATCTGAAAAACATGTTGAAGAGCATCAAAATAATGATAAAGCTCAAACAGTTTTAGCTTCCGAGCATCATTACGATGAAGCGTCTACAACGCAACAAGGTACTCATGTTTCATCTAAGAAAACTTCAAGTAAATCAACTGGCTTTAGTACGAGTACAACTCGTTTAAGTAGAGAGTCTGTTACAGGTCCAACCTTAAGTGAACGATTGGCCGAATTCAAGAGAGATAAGGCTTCTAAAGAAGGAAAGGTACTCCTTGATACGAATATGGTAACGGCTTCGCCAATCACTTCGACGAGTGTTCATACATCAAGTCATAAACGTATATCAAATCATGCTCTAAAAGAAGGCATGAAATGGTCTATCATCTTGAGTAAGCCTAAGGCTCTTGAACGCAGATATCGTTAAGTTGGGTTAGCCAATACGGTTTATTAGTCATTAGAAAATATGGCTATTAAAATATTGGATATAACGGCCACGGGATTATGGGTAATCTATGGCTATCGTTATTTGCGGATAGATGTTGTATAGCAATTATAACGGCACATATCCTATGTGGTGCATATAATTACATATGGAAAGAGGTTCCTATTGGTCACCTATGTGACTATTAGGAACCTCTTTTTTATTGTCTTTTTTTGATGGAACTTTCACAATAATAGGGAAAGGAGTTCGTCTACAAGGAAAGGTGATAGTATGTATCGTAATGTGCG
This sequence comes from uncultured Veillonella sp., assembly GCA_902478055.1. GTDB lineage: Bacteria > Bacillota > Negativicutes > Veillonellales > Veillonellaceae > Veillonella. Next base: position 15,419 of record CABSJL010000011.1, read on the forward strand.
CGTTATACCTAAACAGTTACTGGAACAATTATATGTAGAGAAACAGTGGAGTGTTCGCGAGGTAGCAGAGTATTTCCAGTGTAGTGTAGATACTATTATGCGGCGGATGAAGGCATATGATATTGAGCGAAGACCGTTGAAAAAAGATATAAATATGGTTCATGTACAAGCTCTATATGAGTCAGGTAAGTGGTCATTACATTCTTTAGCGAAGCGTTATGATGTATCGATTACGACGATGGCAAGTCGGATGAAAGAATATGGATTGGCTTGTCAGCGTTCGACTAAGAATGTAGCTATCGATCCGGTACGTATTTGTAGGGCCTATAAAAGTGGAAATACGTCAGACTCTATTGCGCGTATGTATGGCATATCCCGATGGAAAGTACATCATGTGTTGCGTCATATGGGAATGTGTACAACGCTTAAAGCAAAAATATCTCGAAAGGTGGACGAGATGGCGTACTTGTATATTCATCATCATATGAGTACAGATGATATAGGTTTAGCTTACGGTATACGAGGGTCCACGGTGGCTATGTATTTACGGGAGCAAGGTATAGAAATTCGTTCAAATATATTAGAATTAGACGAAAATAGAATAAAAAACTTACGTGCTCAAGGGTATGGTGTTACTAAAATTGCACAGATGATGGGGTGCTCTGCTTCTGCCGTACGAAAGCGGTTAGCCATGAAAAAATATATCTCTCCTTGATGTAGTGAGGTAGATACTATATACTTAAATTTATACAATGATGGGAGGAATATTATGCTTGAAATTATATCTGCTTTAATACCGTTTTTCTTACTTGGCATAGCGGCCGCTGGTTTGTCCCGTGTATCTGGGGTGGCACTGTCAATGATCATAGTACCAACGCTATTGATTTGGGGCGCTAACGCGATTGATGTTATTGCCTTTATGCTGCTATTTGTGGTGTACAACAACTTTACAATGGAAACACAAGATGTTCGTTTAGACTATAAAGAACTTGTATTATTCCCTAAATGGCGTCTATGTATTCCATTTATTTTGAGTTTAGTTGCTGCGTTCTTTGTGCCAGCTGCAGGGATTGCCATCTTTATGGCCTGCTTTGTCCTAGAATTGTTAGCTACTGTATACAAACGCATTCCTGAAAATAAGCGACCTCGCTTGCATCGCGTTATTGTTACATCCGTTTTAAGTGCTGTTGTAACTGCTGTAGGTGCTTATGCGGGCCCTAAAATTCCTAGTGAATACTATTTCATCTGTGCTGGTTTAGCTATCTTAATTATTACAGGCTTTGCTTGGTACGTAGGCAATCATCGAGATGCTTTTAGAAGTGCATGGGAAACAATTTGGGCTGACTTCAATTTGTTCTTGGGTATGTTTGGTGTAGAAGCCTCTTATTATCCAGCAGCGCTTACACGTTCCATTCCAAATCCAATGGACCGCATGTTACCAATGATTACCGTAGTAGGTGGATACGCTGGTCTTATGGTGGTATTTGGTGTTTACAATATCTTCTCCATACCATCCTTGATTACCGCTATTGGTGCGGCTATTGGTATTCGTCTCTTTGGTATGTATGAGTTTCCACGTCATGGCAGCTTCTCCTACTTAGCGATTGGTTTTGCTGTAGCGGCTGTTGTATGCTTGTATCTCGTATCTCCTACACCAGTAGGCTTTGATCATATTAATACATTAGTATCTCAACCAATCGGTCAATAAGGACTAGTAGTTTACTTATTTCTTTATCGTTTTATTAATATTTTTAGTGTTTTACCTAGTATCTAATAGAATTTAGTTTTGTGATATAGTTCATATATTATGCTGAAAGTTGAGTTCATACTAGATTGTGAAAGGGGTTGATGCTCTGTGGCAGAAACAATTGAAACTAGACCATTTCCACCGTTCTTACCAAAGAATACGACGGTGATGATGATGGGGACATTCCCACCAACTTCCGAAAAGCGATCTATGGAATTTCATTATCCTAACTTTCAAAATGATATGTGGCGCGTGTATGGCTTAGTATTCTTTGAGGACAAGGAACACTTTAGAAAAGGGGAGGAAAAAGCCTTTGATGCGGATAAGATTAAAGCGTTCTTATCTGAAGCAGGGATTGCTTCTTGTCCTACTGTATTAAAAGCTATACGCGAAAAGGGGAATGCATCAGATGCATTTCTTAAGGTTGTTGAACCTGTACCATTGGCAGAGGTTTTGGACCAAATTCCCGACTGTAAACATATCGGTACCACAGGTGGTAAGGCCACAGAAATTTTGTTGAGTCTTTTACCAGAAAAGGTTAAATTGCCTAAAACAGGGGAGACAATTCCCTTTGTGTTTAACGGACGTGAATTGACGTTAACGCGATTACCATCTACATCTCGTGCGTATCCTTTGAGTCTTGCTAAAAAGGCTGAAGCTTATAAAAACTTCTTTAAGGCGTGTGGATTAAAAACGAAATAATATAGGTAGATATGTAAAGCATATAGATGTATCAGCTATATAGAAAAGTCATTAACTAAATAGTTATAAATAACACCTTTGATGTTATATCGTATCTTCGGGGATATAATATAAACGATCAAAGGTGTTTTTATTATCAAAAATTAATGTGAGCTATAAAAATGGATATATCTATATTATGATTGATTACACATATCTTGTTATAAATAAAAGTAATGAGCTGTATAACATTTTAGTTCTTGATTTCTAGAATGAGAGGTTTATAATTAATCGTTGTCGCAAATGGTTGACAATAGTTTAAGAAAATGGAGTTGATATTATGGATAAGGCTAAAGAGGCCTTATGGACAAGATCCTTTGTCCTCGATACTTTGATTAATTTCTTAGTATTTTTGATTTATTATTTATTAATCGTTATTATTGCGGTAGTAGCAAAGGATAATCTTCATGCTACAGCAAGTCAAGCTGGCTTGGCCGTTGGTATTTATATTATTGGTACCGTTGTTGCTCGTTTGTTAGCAGGACGTTTTATCAGCATCTTAGGCTGTCGTAAGATGTTGTACCTTGGTTTGTTAATTTATTTGGTTTCAACAGCCATGTACTTCTATACACCTAATTTATTGATGCTCGATAGTGTTCGTTTCTTAAATGGTTTTGCATACGGTATTACATCTACAGCTACAAGTACAATCGTAGCGGCTATTATTCCTATGTCACGTCGTGGTGAAGGGATTAACTACTATGGTTTATCTACATCTCTTGCCGCTGCGGTAGGTCCGTTCTTAGGGATTTTAATGCTACATAGCCTTGGCTATGACTTTATCATTGCCTTCTGTGTTGCTCTTATCATCCTTTGTGGTATTGGTTCCGTTATCATGAAATTTGATGAACCTAAGCTCGATATTGATTCTGAAGAACATAAAGGCATTAAAATCTCTGACTATATCGAACCACGTATGAATTCTATTAGTCTTGTTTCTATACTAGTAGGTTTTGCATATTCTGGTGTTATCGGTTTTATGGCAGCCTATACAAAAGATTTAAATCTTATCTTAGCAGGTACATTCTTCTTTGTTGTGTATGCTGTAGTTATTACTATAACAAGACCATTACTTGGTATTGTGTTTGATATGAAAGGGGAAAACTTTGTTCTTTACCCTTGCTTCATATCTTTAGCGCTTGGTATTTTCTTATTATCCATCGCTCACTCTACATGGTTAATACTCTTATCCGCTGTGTTTGTTGGCCTTGGTTATGGTACATTTATGTCAAACGGTCAAGCCGTAACTGTTAAAATTGTGCCGGTTCACCGTATTGGTGTTGCCACATCCACATACTTTATTGCCTTAGATATGGGGTTAGGTTTTGGTCCATACATCTTAGGTGCCATTAAAGAGGTAGTGGGTTATACAAGCATGTTCCATGTTACTGTTGTAGTAGCACTTCTTGCCTTCGTTGCGTACTATTTCTTATATGGTCGTTATGTAGGTACTGAAAAAGATCTTTCTTTGAAAGCTCGTGCTGAAGAAGAACAAATTAGAAATCGTAAACGCAATGGTAAACTTGCGTAGAATGTACTCTGATTTGATTAGTTTTATTTCAGTAGATGGATATTATAACTAAATTAAGAGGACTATACGAAAGATTTCGTATAGTCCTTTTTTGGTGTTAAGATATCTTAGAATTTCATTGTGTTTTAGAATGCTAGTTTTGTATTTAAATATCCTTCAAATGGCATCTAGTAGTATAGGTGCATGAGTGGTTAGATTGTAAGCTATTATTTCTCAATATTGACGATATTTACGATAACTTCTACGGCTTTTTTCATGTCATCAATACATGCAAATTCATGACGGCCATGTAGATTTTCTACGCCTGTAAAGATATTAGGGGTAGGGATGCCCATGAAGGAAATTTTAGAGCCGTCTGTACCGCCGCGGATAGGGTCACAAATAGGCGTGATACCCGCTTTTTCCATAGCAGCTTTGGCTACGTTAACGCATTCCATATTGTCTTTAATGATATCGTACATGTTGTAATATTGATCTTTTACGGATACTTCACATACTTCACGGCCGTAGATTTCGTTTAAAGTTTGACCTGCTTGTAAGAAGAATGCTTTTTTCGCTTCGAATAATTCTTTGTCATGGTCGCGGATGATATAGTTCATTTTACCAGTATCTACTTGTGTTTCCATGCTCATAAGCATAAAGAAGCCTTGACGACCACATGTGTGTTCAGGAACAGCAGCACCTGGTAATAGCGCATCGAATTGCATTGCTAATTTAGCACAGTTAATCATAATACCTTTGGCAGTGCCTGTATGAACAGATACACCTTTGAGAGTTACTGTACCGCCTGCAGCATTGAATGTTTCGTATTCAAGTTGACCAAGGCTTTCACCATCGATAGTATAAGCAAAATCAACAGGGAATTCTTTGACATCAAAGTGATCGGCGCCAGTGCCAATTTCTTCGTCTGGACCGAAAGCGCACATGATTTTACCATGCTTGATTTCTGGATGAGCAACGAGGTATGCAAGGGCTTCCATAATTTCACAGATACCGGCCTTGTCGTCGCCGCCGAGAAGGGTGAGACCATCTGTGACAACTAAGGATTTACCAATATAATTTTTTAGATTAGGGAAATCTGCACGACGTGTGAAGATTTGATGTTCTTCGTTAAGGCAAATATCGCTGCCATCGTAATTTTCAACGATGCGAGGCTTAATATTTTCTGCGTTGTAGTCTGCTGTATCCATGTGAGCGATGAAGCCGATAGCAGGTGCTTTTTCATCTGTATTGGCATTTAATGTGCCGATGACAAAACCATTTTCACGGTTGTAAATAACTTCATCTAACCCGATTGCTTTTAAATCAGGAACGAGCACATTAGTAGCAAAGTCTACTTGAGTTTGAGTACTAGGAATTGTTGTACTTTCCTCGTTAGACCGTGTATTTATGCTTGTATAGCGTACAAAACGTTCGACCATTGATTCCATAATGAGCCTCCTCGTAAGTAAACATACGTGTTATACATACTGGTATACATACTGTATATAATAAAGATTCTTAATATACTTTCATTGTAGAACAGGGGCGGTGAAAATGCAAAATAAATATTTATGGATTGTGTGATATTTTATTCGCATAATGCATAGAAAAGCATTGAACCATATATAGTGCCGTGTTAGTATAAAGGTGAATAGTTATACGTTTGTACATTTTCTGTGAGGAGGTTTTACCATGTCGGACGAAACTCGTTCTATTCCGCCCGTAGAACCCGTATTGGATCCTAAGAAGGATTACGTAGAGATTAACTCATATGTTGTATTCTGGGGCCTATTCTATGCGGCAATTTTCACACTGGCTGTAGGTTATTTATGTTTGAAGATTGGTCAAACAGTAGATGCCTTTGCTCCAGTATCTGTACTTGCAATGGGTACAGCAGTTATTTTGAAACGGCAAAATGCTTTTGCTGAAACGGTTCACATTCAGGCTATCGCTAGTTCTAGTACGAACACATTAGCTGGTGCGATGTTCTTCTTGCCAGCTCTATACATTTGGAATGTTACAGATGTATCCTTTGTACAAATGGCGATTCCTATTATCCTTGGTGGCGTACTTGGTGTTCTATTATGTGTTATGTTCCGTCGCTACTTTGTTGAGGAAATGCACTATGTGTATCCGTTCCCAAGTGGTCGTGCTGCTGCTGAAGTACTTATGAGTAATGAAGGTAGCAAAGCGAAACTCATGCTTGGTTCTGGTCTTATCGCTCTTATATATGACTTTATTCTTAACAGCCTTGGCTGGTGGGAAGAGGTTATCCGTACTACTGCATTTAAATGGGGTTCTGCGCTAGCAGATTCTACTAAGTTAAATGCTGCTGTAGATACAGATGCTGCGTTGCTTGGCCTTGGTTACTTTACAGGCTTACGGTATGCGGCTATTATCGCAGCTGGTTCCTTCTTCTCTTGGTTCGTATGTATTCCAATCGTATACTATTTAGCTCCGGAACATATCATGCAAATCAATGGTCATGCAGTTCCACTTGCAGAGGCTCCAATTCGTAAAGTATTCTTAGACTATGTTCGTCATATTGGTATTGGTATGCTTGCCATGGCAGGTATCATCGGCTTACTCAATATGTCCAAAGTCGTAGCTAGTGTTGTTAAAAATGCAGTGCTTGATATTTTCAGTTCCAAAACTGTAGATGTTAACTTGCTTCGTACACAACGCGACGTACCTACATCTTGGATTGGTGCTGGCATCTTGTTATGTACAGTTCTATTCGCAGCATACTTCCACTTTATGTATGCTGAAAGCTTCGGTCAAACAATCGTAGCATTCTTAATTGTTCTTATCATGTCCTTCCTATTATCTGTAGTAGGTATTAGTTCCATCGCTTATACAGGTACAGAACCAGTATCTGGTATGACAATCTTTATGATTATCATCTCCGCTGTATGCTTAACAGCAGCAGGCATGACTGGTAAAGTAGGTATGATTGCAGTCCTCATGATGGCATCCTTCATTGGTACAACCATCGGTATGGCTGGTAACTTCATGTCTGAACTTAAAGTAGCGCATATGACAGGTGCTACACCTAAGAAAATGGAACAATGGCAAATCGTTGGTACTATTCTTTGTGCTGTACTTTCTGTAGGCGTTATGATCCTCTTGAACGATGCGTATGGCTTCGTAGGGGACCATGCATTAAATGCTCCACAAGCGAATGCTATGGCTGCTATCATTGAACCGATGATGACTGGTGGTAGTGCTCAATGGCCTCTATATATGGCAGGTGCATTATTTGCAATCATCTTGTGGATGGTAAAAGTTCCACCATTGGCATTTGCTCTTGGTACATACTTGCCAATGGAAATCAACACACCATTACTTATCGGTGGTTTGATTGCATACTTCGTACAAAATAGCACAAAAGATAAAGAATTGGCAGATCTTCGTTTCTCCAAAGGTAGCACAATTGCATCTGGTCTTGTAGCTGGTGGTGCTATTGGTTCTTTATTCAGTGCTGTACTTCGTATTGCAGGTGTTGATGTATTCGCTCAAGATTGGGTTGAAACACCTGAAGCAACATACCTCAGTATCGTAATGTACTTATTACTTTGTGTATTCTTGTACAAAGTAGCTATGTACGTAAAAGCTAAAAAAGCTAAATAATGTGAGTATGATAGTTTTTTCAATGAAGTAAAAATGCTATCTATTCTATAAAATGCTAGGAATTCTCCTTCTTGGAGATGGCCGCCTTCATCAAGTTAGGTTTAGCTTGGTGGAGGCGGTCTTTTTGTAATTATGATTATTTTTTGTTTCTAGCTATATAGTATGTTTGATATAACCTAAAGCTATGCTTGTGTAATACCTATTGATATAGTCGGATTAATTGACCCTAACTATATCGAATGTTATCATAATACTATAATACCTTTAGAGGTATTATTTTTATTATACTCATACTGTAAGTATAGATAGATTCATTCGTATATAGAAAGAAAACTTTACATAGTATTGTAAAGTTAGAGTAAGATTAATTATGAAATTTAAGAAAATAGCAGCTCTTTTAGGAGCTTTTACCATCGCTAGTAGTTTATTTATAGCAGGCTGTGGTAATACAGGTACTAGTCAAAAGACATGGCGCGTTGGTACTGATGCGACCTATGCACCATTTGGTTTTAAAGATAAAGACAGCGGTAAATTAGCTGGTTTTGATGTAGATATTATCAATGCCATTGCACAGGAAGAGGGCGTTGAAGCCGATGTTCAAAACTTGAACTTTGATGCGCTTTTACCAGCACTACAAAGTAATACCATTGATATTGCAATCTCGGATATGACTATTTCCGAGGATCGTGCCAAGTCTGTAGACTTTAGTAAACCATACTATATTGCAGGTAATGGCCTCGTTGTAAATATCGATAACACGAATATCAATAGTTTCAAGGACTTAGAAGGAAAGCGTATCGGTGTATCCATTGGTTCTACTGGTGCGGAAATTGCTAGTAAGATTCCTAATGCCGATGTGCGCCAATTTAATCTCATCGTAGATGCATTCTTAGAATTACAAAATAGAGGTGTAGATGTAGTTATTAACGATACACCGGTCAACGAATATTATGTTAATAGTAAGGGCAAAGGTATCGCAAAGGTCACTGGAGAGGACTATGATGCGGCACCACTTGGTATTGCTGTGAAGAAAGGCAATACAGAGCTTCTTAATAAAGTTAACGATGGCTTGGCTAAGATTAAAGCCAATGGCAAATATGCGGAGATTTATAAAAAATGGTTTGGTAAAGAGCCACCAGCAGAGGATTTAAAATAGTTTGTAGATAGAACCTAAACGTATTATTTGTTATAATACGTTTAGTAAACCTCAAAAGGTATGAGGTAGTATAGAATGGGTGATATGATGGCTAAACGACGTGCATTTTTAGATATAATTAAAGAGAAGGGCGCCCTCGTTTTGGATGGTGGCTTAGGATCAGAGTTAGAGCGTTATGGCTGTAATCTTCAGCATAAATTATGGTCTGCTAAGATTCTTATGGACCAACCGGATATCATCAAAAAAATACATATCTCGTACTTGGCAGCCGGGGCAGATATCATTCAAAGTTCTGGATATCAAGCAACGGTAGCTGGCTTTAAAGGATTAGGTTATGGTACGGAAGAGGCCATAGAGCTCGTTAAATTATCCGTTCGTCTAGCTGTACAAGCTCGCAATGAGTTTTTAGAGGCTAAGGCGACTGGAGCACTTACATTGCGAGGGATTACACTGGGAGAAGAGACTCCAGATGGGGTTAGATATTTTTCTGAAGGTGCATTGCCTAAACCATTAGTGGCGGCTTCTGTAGGGCCATATGGCGCATTTTTAGCGGATGGATCTGAGTACCGTGGATATCCTGATGTGCAAACTGAATATCTAGAAGTATTCCATATTCCTCGGTTAGCATTATTCTGTGAAGAAAACCCGGATATATTATCCTTTGAAACTATTCCGTCTTATGATGAAGCCATTGCTATCGCTCGTGCTATGTCTGATCCATATACATCGCGAGGGATTCCTGGATGGATTGCCTTTTCTTGTAAAGATGGACATCATGTTTCTAGTGGTGAAACCATCATTAAATGTGCAGAAATGATCGACAAGGTTAGACCTATAACTGGTATAGGCATCAATTGTACGAAACCAGAGTATGTAGAGTCCTTGATCAAGGATATTCGCACTGTTACGGATAAACCAATTGCTGTATATCCAAATCTTGGTGAAAGCTATGATAGTGAAACTAAGACTTGGTATGGCGACCCTGCATCATTCGTAGATTATGTTGACGTATGGCGTAATGCTGGGGCAGAGATAATAGGTGGTTGTTGTAGAACAACACCTGAAATCATTGGTGACATAGCTAAAAAAATTCATAAATAGTGATATAAACTAATGATATAAACATAAAAGGCTATCGATGTTAGGTCGATAGCCTTTTTCTCATTAGTCGTTTGGCAGTAGTAAAATGTAATACTTTACAGTTTGATATAAGAGACATAAAAAGAGGTGATACATTAGGTATCACCTCTTGGTTTTATATAATAAAAAAGCAGTGCATAAGCACTGCTTTTACTATGGCGGAGAGACAGGGATTTGAACCCTGGGTACGGGATAACCGCACACATGATTTCCAATCATGCTCCTTCAGCCGCTCGGACACCTCTCCATGTATTCTGTTGTGTAACAGGTACTTGTATAGTATATGAAAAAGTTAGATTTATGTCAAGCAAAAAATCGTGAAAATCTTAGACTTTCATAAGACTTTTAAACTCCAAAAATTTAGCTAAGTTTCTACTGTTAGTAGTAATAATTAAATTGTAAAAATATTACGCAACATATTGTTAAAACGTAAGATATGTATCCTTTGAAGTATAAGAAAAAGACCGCCTAAATAGGCGGCCTTTAGTTTGTATATTATAATACTTCTTTGATTTCAGCTGCATCGATGGATGCTTTGATATCGTCTGCCATTTTTTCGATTTTTGGAAGATCTTCTGGTTTTAAAGAGGATTTGATATCAAGTGGTTCGGATACGATTTCAATGTCTTTGAAGTCGTTTTCAAAGTGAGCAACCATTGTTTTCATTGCAGCAGATGCCCAAGAGTGGTTACCAATGATGGATACCTTATGGTTTTGGAAGTTAAGTGCTTTCAATTCATGAATGAAGTTTTCCATAGTAAGGTATAGGTTCAAATTGTATGTAGGTGCAATTGTTACCAAGTTAGTGTATTTCCAAGCATCAGCGATGATGTAGGAAGCATTAGTTTTGGAAACATCGTAGATTTTGATATCTGTGACGCCGCGTTTGGACAATTGCTTAGCCAATTGTTGTGCAATAGCACGAGTGTTACCATACATAGAACCGAAGGCAATAACAACACCTTTTTTACAAGCTGTGTAGCTGGACCAGTGCAAGTATTTGCGCAAGATATAATCGATAGTTTCAGGTGTACGCCAGATAGGACCATGTAGTGGAGCAATGCGTTTGATTTCAAGACCAGAAACTTTACGAATCGCATTTTGTACTTGAGGACCGTATTTACCAACTATATTTGTGTAGTAACGACGAGCTTCATCTTCGTAGGTAGCAACGTAATCAGTTTGGTCTGCAAAGATGTTACCGTTAACTGTACCGAATGTACCGAAAGCATCTGCAGAGAATAATGTACCAGTAGATTTTTCATATGTACAAGTTACTTCTGGCCAGTGAACCATAGGCATAGTGTAGGAAACAAGTGTATGTTTACCAAGGCAAATTTCGTCGCCTTCTTTTACAGTGTAGTATTGGTCAGGTTTTGGAGAATTGTAGAATTGCTCGAACATGCGGAATGTTGTAGCATTACCAACCATTTTACAGTTTGGATAGCGTTCCAATGTTTCCAATAATGTTTGGCAATGGTCTGGTTCCATATGATTTACGATGATGTAATCAAGGTCGCGACCATTTAATAGATGAGTCAAGTTATCAAAGTATTCTTCGCGAATTTCCGCATCTACAGAGTCAACAACACAAGTTTTTTCATCATCGATGAAATAGCTGTTATAGCTAACACCATTTGGAATAGGGAATAAGTTTTCAAAACGTTCTGTAGTCCAGTCATTACTACCAATCCAGTAGATATTATGGGTCATTTTCTGAGCACAATGCATAATAAAATCCTTTCTTAACTCACATTTGTTATGTATAGGTTTACACGAATTCTCATGTTCGTAAATATATCATCAACTTATAATACTAATATTTTCGAAAAAAATCAATATTGAAAAGCCTACCCAAAGGAGTAGGCTTTCACATGAAAGAATAATCATTAATTATTTAAAGTATTTTACACCGGATGTAAAGATTGGCATTTCTAATAAACCAGGAATGTTTTTACTGATACCAGTACCGCAGCGTTCGGAGTGAGCCATCTTACCGAATACGCGACCATCTGGACTATAAATGCCTTCGATAGCAGCTACAGATTGGTTTGGATTGAAGAGGCTATCCATGGAAGCAATACCATCAAAGTCTACATATTGTGTAGCAATTTGACCAGTTTTATTGAATTCCAATACTTGTTGAGGGGAAGCGATGAAGCGACCTTCGCCGTGAGAAATTGGCACAGTGTAGATTTCGCCCGCTTTAGCATCACTCATCCAAGGGGATTTAGTAGAAATAACTTTAGTGTTAACCATACGAGACAAGTGACGACCGATTGTGTTGTACGTCAATGTAGGATGATCGGTGGTTAACGTTTCGATATGACCACCTGGCAACAAACCTAATTTGATAAGGGCTTGGAAACCATTACAAATACCAAGTACTAGACCATCTTGTTTGTACAAGAGGTTTTCTAAACCTTCTGCAAGGTATGGATTGCGGAAGAGGGTAGCCATGAATTTGCCAGAACCATCTGGTTCATCACCAGCACTGAAGCCACCAGGGAACATAAGAATTTGGGATTCAGCTAATTTTGTTTTAATTACATCGATAGATTCTTTTAATTGTTCTGGTGTTTGATTGCGAATGATTACGATATCTGTTTCTGCCCCAGCACGTTCAAAGGCACGAGCAGAGTCAAATTCGCAATTTGTACCAGGGAATACAGGGATGAGCACTTTAGGTTTAGCCCCTAAGGATGCGCTGCGAGGTTTAGCATGTTGATCGTGGATGTATGCTACCGCTTCACCAACACCATTTGGCGCACGCATAGGGAAGATATCATTTAATGGAGCTTCATAAGCTGCTTGAATTTCCTTAAGGGATACAGATTGATCGGCCCATTCAATAACAGGATTTGCTTGTGTTACACCTATTACTTTAAGACCTGGTAATTCTAAGAGATAGTTAACCGCTTTAATATCTACCTCTACGATAAATGCACCAAGAGCTGGTTGGAAGATAGCACGTTCCGCATATTTATCGAATTTAACACCAATGTTGTTGCCGAGCGCCATTTTGGTAACTGCTTCAGGAATGCCACCTTGGTCAACGACATAAGCAGAGTAAACGCGACCTTTTTCAATTTGTTCTTGTAAAACTTCACAGTTTTCCTTGAAACGATCCCAATCTGGAGTGTCATCGTATGTACGAGGTACATCGAAGAATACTAGGCGATGATCTACACCTTTAAGGTCTTGGCTTACAATGTTATCTACATGGGCTGTACCAACTGCAAAGGATACGAGGGTAGGCGGAACTGTAAGGTCCATAAAAGTACCGCTCATAGAATCTTTGCCACCAATAGCGCCGATTTCAAGTTCTTTTTGAGCTTTATAGGCACCGAGAAGGGCTGCTACAGGCTTGCCCCAAGATTCTTTAGAATTGAGGCGTTCAAAGTATTCTTGTAATGTTAAGTATGCATCTTCACGACGACCACCAAGAGCTACTAGTTTAGCTACAGATAAAAGTACTGCATATTGTGCGCCATGGTATGGACTCCAAGCAGATAATTCTGGTACGAAGCCATGTGTCATGATGCTTGCAGTTGTAGTTTCACCGTTTAATACAGGTAATTTTGCGACCATGCCTTGGGTAGGTGTTTTTTGGAACTTGCCACCGAATGGCATGAGCACTGTATTAGCACCAACAGTGCTATCGAAGCGCTCTGCTAAACCTTGTTGAGAAGCGGCATTTAAATCAGATACTGCGGCAAGCCACTTTTCTTTGAAGGTATCTGCGCTTGAAGAACCGCGTAAGAAGTAAGAACGATCTGCTGGAGCTTTTACAACAGCCTCTTGTTGTTGGCTAGCACCGTTTGTATTTAAGAAATCACGACTAATGTCGACGATTGTTTCGCCGTTCCAGTTCATGATAAGGCGATTTGTATCAGTTACATCAGCTACAACGGTGCACTCTAAGTTTTCTTCGTCGCAATAGGCTTTGAATGTTTCTACATCGGCTGCGGCGATGACGCAAGCCATACGCTCTTGAGATTCAGAGATGGCTAACTCTGTACCGTCAAGGCCGGCGTATTTTTTAGGAACTAGATCAAGATTGATAGTTACACCATCTGTTAATTCACCGATAGCAACGGATACACCGCCTGCACCAAAGTCATTACAACGTTTGATGAGAGTTGTTACTTCACCGCGACGGAAGAGACGTTGAATTTTACGTTCTGTAAGGGCATTGCCTTTTTGAACCTCTGCACCACATGTGGAAAGGGATTCTACAGTATGTTCTTTAGAGGAACCAGTAGCGCCACCACAGCCATCACGGCCAGTTTTGCCGCCCAGCAATACTACTACATCGCCTGCAACTGGCACTTCACGACGTACTTGATTGCGGGGTGCAGCGCCGATAACAGCACCGATTTCCATGCGTTTAGCCACATAGCCAGGATGGTAATATTCTTTTACCTCACCAGTAGCAAGGCCGATTTGGTTACCGTAAGAGGAGTAGCCACGAGCTGCTTCTTGGGTAATTTTCTTCTGTGGTAATTTGCCTTCTAATGTATCTTCAAGGCTAGTATGAGGGTCGCCAGCGCCTGTAACGCGCATAGCTTGGTATACATAAGCACGACCGCTCAATGGATCGCGGATACAGCCACCTAAGCACGTTGCAGCACCACCAAATGGTTCGATTTCAGTAGGGTGGTTATGCGTTTCGTTTTTGAATAATAACAACCATTCTTCGGTTTTGCCGTTTACATCAACAGGAATGATGATGGTACATGCATTGATTTCATCGGATTCATCAAGATTTGTTAAACCGCCTGCATGACGCAATTCTTTAACTGCTAGTGTTGCCATGTCCATGAGGGAGCGAGCCTTTTTCTTAGTTGTATATAGTTCAGCACGGCCTTCCATGTATTCTTCAAGGGCTTCTTTTACTGCACCTGTGAAACGACTATCCTCAATGGTAATATCCGTTAATTCCGTCATAAATGTAGTGTGGCGGCAGTGGTCGGACCAATAGGTGTCGAAGAGGCGAATTTCTGTAATGGTAGGATTGCGGTGTTCCACTTCTGCATATTGTTGCTTAATTAATTTGAGGTCTGCCAATGTCATAGCGAGACCATAGCTATCGATGAGAGTTTCTAAATCAGCATCGCTCATGTCTGTAAAACCGTCGATTGTTGCCACTGGTTTAGGATCTTCTAATTCAAGGGCCAATGTAGTTGGTAATTCAAGACTCGCTTCGCGGGAATCTACTGGGTTAATGTAGTATGCTTTGATGGCCTCTTCTTGTTCTTTTGTGAAAGTACCTTCGATGGCGAATACACGAGCACATCGAACGATGTGGCCAGATGTAAGGGTGAGCATGGAAATACATTGCTCAGCACTGTCAGCACGTTGATCATATTGACCTGGCACATATTCAACAGCGAAAACGAAACCTTGTACAGCTGGGATTTCTTCTAATACTGTATCTACAGGAGGCTCGGAGAAGATAAGGTTTTTTGCAGCCTCTAAATCTTTTGCATCTACATGTTCGATATCATAACGCTCGTAGATGGTTACCCCTGTAGCAGGCATAGATAATTCCTGTTGTAAGGTTTGTAACATGCGTTGTGCTTCTTGGTTGAAAGATTCTCGTTTTGTTACGAATAATCGTTGTATAGCCATTGTAGCCTCCTGTAATGTATATAATTCCCTGTGGGATATTGACAAATTAAGTATAGTCGGTCTAGACTTATAAGTAAAGATAATCTTACTTATGAAAAGATTAGAAATACTAATAAATATGAAAGGTTCATGAAGGTCATAAGACCTAACTTTCATGAAGATTTCTACATATTCATTATATATTGAGAGTCCATGCTTATAATATAGTAAATGATATGTATATTTAAAAGTAAGACACTACTATTAGTATATAACAGAGGTGAATAAAATGGCAGTATCTGCAGATTTATATAGAACCTTTTTAGGGGTAGGCTTATATTTATCCTTTTCCCGTGCAGCCAAAGAATTAGGCGTTTCTCAATCCGCCATCAGCCAAAGCATTAAGCAATTAGAAGGTGAACTTAATATGCCTCTTTTTGTGCGCACTACAAAATCTGTAGGGTTCACGCCAGAAGGCAAAGAATTATTTGATACAGTAGCTAAGGCATTTTCCATTCTTGATAATGGGGTAACTCAATTACAAGAACGTGTTAGCCAAGCTTATGAAAGCTTAAATCTGGCTGCTACAGACACATTATGTCGCCATTTCTTATTACCTTACTTCCATAAATGGCAATTGCAAGAAAGCGAAATCGGACTACATATCATTAATCGACCATCACCTGATTGTGTAGAATTAGTACTCAACAAAGAAGCGCAGTTAGCCGTCGTTAACGATTATGAAGGCTTGCGCGATAATCCTCAACTAGAGGTAACTACATTGGCTACAATTCAAGATGTATTTGTTGGTGGTCCTGACTATAAAGGGGCAGGCTTCTTTGATCAAGGTCGTCTTCTTAATGAGCCTATTTTGCTCTTGCATAAAGGTTCTGCGAGCCGTACATTCTTTGATGAAGTAACTCATGGCGCATGCCGTAAACCGCGCTTTGAATTGGGTAGCGTCGATGTGCTGCTTGATCTTGTAGAAATTAACATGGGGATTTCTATGTTGCCTAACCATGTAGTGCAACAAAAGATGCAAGAAGGTACAGTGGTACGTATCGATACAGATATTCCAGTGCCAACACGTGATATTGTACTTGTACGTTCTCGTTTGGTACCTCAATCTGAAGGGGCTGCGCGCTTTACATCCTTGCTCGTTAATCGTGAGAGCACTCGCGATAAGGTCTTATAATAATGAGACACACTTTATGAGAATTTTCAGAAAGTGTGTCTTTTTATATTTTAGAGTATTGTTATCTGTGCTATATTATATTGTTATAAACCTACTGAATTTTATAATTTAGTGTGGAAAGTTTTGAAGTCTTAAAGAGAACTGTTTTTCTAGCTGTATTGTTAAGTCTTTTACTTGATATAGGTTGACCCTAAGGGGTTATTTACGTTAAAATTTAAAGATAGTTATGCTGCGGAGGTAAGAGCACATGGAATTATTAAAACAACGCATTCGTGAAGAGGGGATTGTCCTCAATAATCGCGTGCTAAAAGTCGATGGTTTCTTGAATCATCAAATCGATCCACAATTGTTTAAAGCAATCGGTAAAGAAATCGCCGATCGTTACCGTGATGCAGGTGTACAACGTATTGTTACTATCGAAGCATCTGGCATTGCATTGGCATTGATGGCTGCTCTTGAACTTGATGTGCCATTAGTATTTGCGCGTAAGAAAAAATCCATTCTTATGGTAGATGATGTATATCATAGTGTTGTGTACTCTTATACAAAAGAGGAAAACTATGATATTACTATTTCTAAAAAATTCTTGCCAGCCGGTGAAAAAGTGTTGATTATCGATGACTTCTTGGCATCTGGTGAGGCTGCTATGGGTCTTGCTAAATTGGTAGAAGACGCTGGTGATGAAGTGGTTGGTATGGCAATTGCTATCGAAAAATCCTTCCAACCTGGTCGTGAACGCCTTGAAAATGCAGGGTATCGTGTTGAGTCTTTAGTTCGTATTAAAGAATTTAAAGACAATGGTTGTGTATTTATCGAAGACTAATAGTCTGATTATTTGTAGAGGGAATTATGAATCAAAAAGCAGAAAAATTTGACTTACTCGTTGCTGACCTAAATAAAGGCGGTAACTCTTGGTTTACAAAGGAAGAAATGACAGATGACCTTCATACAGTCGTTTACCACGGCCGTTTGGATGTTCATGAGCATAGCTTGCCTGTATTTATCGTTGTGGATGATTCTGCATTCTCCTATGCACGTATTGCTATCACAACAACATCTATTGATGAAAAAGTGATTCCTGCTGTGTTGAAAGAACTTAACACATTGAATCAAGATTATAAAGTATCTAAATACTATGTGAGCAATGAAGACAATAACATCTATATGGATGTGTCTGTTCCTGGTTTGACAGAGCAATTTGATCCTACAGTAGTAGTCAATTTATTGCTTGAAGTCGTTCAACCACATTTAGATGCTGTACATAGAGGCATTCTTAAAGTAGCTGGTTTAGCTTAATAGAGGTTGTTATGAATCCTAAAGCATTATTATTTGATAAGTTTTTAAAAGACGAAGAAATCATATCCTTTGAACGTAAGGATTTTGAGGATGAAGACGGTACGGTTGTATACCGCTCTTATATTAAATCCCCGTTGTGGGATATGCCGCTATTTGTCATCCTTGATAACAGTATTTACAGTGTTATTCGTTTGGTGTTAGGACCTGAAAAGGTAACTGCACAAAATATGAATGCCTTAAATGCGTTAATCAACCGCGACAATGCGACATACAAAAACTATAAACTATATATTGATGAACAAGATTCCAGTCTATATTTAGACTGTGTCTACATGTGTGGTGACGATGCATTTGAACCGGCATTAATGTATGCATTGATGTCTTCTATCGTAGACTATGTCCCTGAAGCTGTAGGCGAGTTAAAAACCGCTTTTGAAAGTAGCACACACTAATTAATAACAAATACAGATTAAGGGTTGTAATGTTCGGAAATTAATTGAAAGAGGGTATCCTATCTCTTAAGGTGGGATACCCTCTTTTTATTTTTGGTAAAATATACATTAATACTTTAAAAGACCTAAGTTAAATAGAATATGTAGTCTTGTAAAAAAGAGTATATATTTCTAATCATATATTCTGAATAACGTCGATATAATTAAATTTAATTCTTTCGAAAAGTTCGGAATATAACGAATGATAAAAATAATTAATTAAAAAATATTCGAAAATAATGTTGATTTTGTAAATGTTAGGTGTTACAATTTGTGTACAAGAAGGAGGTAGCACCGTGAACTATGCAAATCAACAAACTCAAAGCAAGTCTACGGAGGCTATTTGCGCGTATTTGTCCCAGTCTGTTTTGGCTGGGCTTTTTTATTAGGAGGATCTATGAAGGTCGGTATTATCATGGGCAGCAAGTCTGACCTAGACACAATGAAAAAGGCATCTGCCGTACTTGATGAATTCAACATTCCTTATGAAATGGTAATCGCTTCGGCTCACCGTACACCTGAAGCTGTAAAGGACTTTGTAACAAGACTTGAAGATGAAGGGGCCATCGCTTTTATCGCTGGTGCTGGTGCAGCAGCTCATCTACCTGGCGTAGTCGCTAGCTTTACGACATTACCTGTTATCGGTATTCCTCTTAATGCAACGGCCTTAAAAGGTATCGATTCCTTGCTTGCTATTGTTCAAATGCCATCTGGTATGCCAGTAGCGACAATGGCTGTTGACGGCGCTAAAAATGCAGCACTATTTGCCGTACAAATTGGAGCAGCTTTCAACAAAGAATTAAAAGAACAATATGTACAGTATCGTAAAGATATGGCCGAAAAAGTCCTAGCAGATAATGCAGAGCTACAAGGCGCTATTAAACTATAATCATATAACTCGTTACAGATTACATTGCTCATAAAGTAAGCTTAATTCTTTTATTACATATCCATATATAGTTTGTATCATTCATTTATGATAAAGGAGACACATCATGGCTAACATCGACTTGGAAAAATTAACATTATTGTACGAAGGTAAAGCAAAACAAGTATACCAAACAGATAACAAAGATGAGTACATCGTTCATTACAAAGATGATGCTACTGCATTTAATGGTGAAAAACATGATACTATCCTTGGTAAGGGTGTATTGAATAATAAGATTTCTTCTTTCTTCTTTGAATTGTTGAAAAAAGAAGGGGTACCAACTCACTTTGTTCGTCGCGAAGATGATCGTAATCAAACAGTGCTTACTTTGGATATCGTTCCTTTAGAAGTTATTGTTCGTAACATTGCAGCTGGCTCCATGGCTAAACGTTTTGGCATTGAAGAAGGTACTCCTCTTAAACATCCAATCCTTGAATTCTGCTACAAAAATGATGAATTAGGCGATCCATTTGCCAATGAATCCCAAATCACAGCACTTGGCTGGGCTACGCAAGAACAACTTGATGTAATCTCTACAATTACTTTAAAAGTAAATGATATTTTGAAAAAATTCTTGGCTACAAAAAATGTAACCCTTGTAGACTTTAAATTAGAATTTGGTACACACAATGGTGAAGTATTATTAGGTGATGAAATCTCTCCTGATACATGCCGTTTCTGGGATGCTACAACAGGTGAAAAACTCGACAAAGACCGTTTCCGTCGAGATCTTGGCAATATTGAAGAAGCGTACAAGGAAATGTTATTCCGTCTTACTGGCGAACGCGCCTAAGGGGGCACAATGAACTACGATCCTGTTTTTGATAAATGGCATGAAGAGTGTGGTGTATTCGGTGTCTATGATAGAACCGTTGATGTAGCACGCTATGTATATTGGGGGCTTTTTGCACTCCAACACCGTGGCCAAGAAAGCGCGGGCATTGCCGTTACAGATGGTCATGATGTAGAACTAAAAAAAGGTATGGGCTTGTTGACTGAGGCCATTAAAGAACTACCATCCTTACCAAGCCATATGGGGACTGGTCATGTGCGGTACTCTACAACAGGTTCCAATAATCCGCGCAATATCCAACCGTTGGTAATTCACTATCAAGGTGGTCAAATTGCGGTAGCTCATAATGGTAACTTAACGAATGCCTTAGCCATTCGTAAACGTCTTGAAGCGGATGGTTCCATTTTTCAAACGACGATGGATTCCGAGGTTATCGTAAACCTCATTGCGCGTTCTAAAGCTGAGACACAAGAGGAACGCATTGCTGATGCGGCGCGTCAAATTGAAGGGGCTTTTTCTCTAGTTATTACCACAAATGACTCCTTAGTAGGTGTACGCGACCCACAAGGCTTTAGACCTCTGTGCTTAGGGAAAACTGAAAATGGTTATGTTCTCTCTAGTGAAAGTTGTGCATTAGATGCTATTAAAGCCGAGTTTATTCGTCACATCGATCCAGGCGAAATGGTAATTATCGATGATTCAGGCGTGCGTAGCGTTATCTATGCAGAACCAGAAAAAATTGATAAAAAGCTTTGTGTTTTTGAATATATCTATTTTGCACGTGGCGATAGTCATATTGATGGTCAATCGGTATATCAATCTCGCCTCAATATGGGACGTGAGCTATATAACGAAACGAAATATGATGCAGATATTGTTATGTCGATTCCTGACTCGGGCACTACGGCAGCACTAGGCTATGCTCGTGCATCGGGCATACCATTTGCAGAAGGGTTAGTGAAAAACCGATATAGCGGACGTACTTTCATTAAACCAAACCAAGAGGAACGGGAGTTAGCTGTTCGCATGAAATTGAACCCACTACCTCATGTGGTAAGCGGTAAACGGATTGTACTCATCGATGACTCTATTGTACGTGGTACTACGAGTGGCATCATCGTTAAGATGCTAAAAGAAGCGGGTGCCAAAGAGGTATACATGTGCGTTAGCTCTCCATCCATTGAGTATTCTTGTCACTATGGCATTGATACATCGGTACGTAAAGAGCTCATTGCTGCCACACATACAGTAGATGAAATCAAAGACTATATTAATGCCGATAAATTACATTATTTATCTCGTGAAGGCTTATGTCGCGCTGTTTCTGATATAGCGCCTAATGACTTATGTTTTGCTTGCTTTAATGGTGATTACAGTGTAGAGGTTCCTGCGGAACAAGAGGAAGGGGTCAAATATGTGCTCGAATAAAACTAGTTTAACCTATCGCGATGCAGGCGTTGATATCGATGCAGGTAATCGTGCTGTAGAATTGATGAAGGAATCCGTGAAACGCACCTATACACCTGGTGTTGTTGGTGATTTAGGTGGTTTTGGGGGCCTCTATTCCTTAGCTGGTCACTCCATGTCTGATCCTATGCTCGTATCTGGTACAGATGGGGTAGGCACAAAATTACGCCTCGCTATCATGATGGATAAACATGATACTATTGGCCAAGACTGCGTAGCGATGAGTGTTAACGATATTCTCGTACAAGGTGCTACGCCTCTATTCTTCCTCGACTACATTGCAGTAGGTAAACTTGATCCTGTAAAAGTAGCAGATATCGTGCGCGGTGTGGCAGAGGCTTGTGAAGAGTCTGGCTGTGCTTTACTGGGCGGTGAAACTGCTGAAATGGCGGGCTTTTACGATAACGATGATTACGATGTGGCTGGTTTTGCCGTTGGTATCGTTGATCGTCCTAAATTGATTACTGGTGAAAGTATCAAAGCGGGTGATGTAATTTTAGGTTTGCCATCTTCTGGTGTCCATTCCAACGGTTTTTCCTTGGTTCGTAAAATCGTATTCGACCACAAACAATTGTCTATCGATACAGACATTCCAGAGTTTGGTAAGACTTTAGGCGAAGAATTATTGACACCTACACGCTTATATCCAAAAGCAGTATTACCACTAATTGAACAAGAACTTGTAAAAGGCATGGTTCATATTACAGGCGGTGGGTTCTATGAAAACATTCCTCGCGTATTGCCAAAGGGTGTGACTGCAGAGGTAGATGTTACTACATGGCCACGACTTCCTGTATTTACGAAATTACAAGAATGGGGCAATGTAGCATGGCCTGAAATGTATCGTACGTTCAACATGGGCATTGGTATGATCCTTATCGTTGATGAAAACAATGTAGAAACGGTTAAAGAAAATCTTGGTAACCGTGGTGAAGCTGTATATGAAATTGGCCGTATCGTAAGTGGTGATGGTCCTGTTGTCCTTAAAGGGGCTGAGTTCGATGCGTAATTCTAAAAAGCGATTAGCCCTCTTTGCCAGTGGTCGTGGATCCAATGGGGAAGCACTGTATAAGGCTATGGAAGAAGGCTATATTAATGGTGAATTTGTTGTCATTATTACAGATCATGGTGATGCAGGAATTGTAGAACGTTCCAAATCTTGGAATGTTCCACTCATTGTCATCGACCGTAGTGATTATGATTCTAAAGCGAGTTTTGAACAGGCTCAATTAGATGCTTTAGAGCCATATAAGGTGGACGGTATCGTATTGGCAGGCTATATGCGTATAGTTGGGACTAAGCTCATTGAACGGTATGAGCATAAGATTTTAAATATCCATCCTGCATTATTGCCATCCTTCCCAGGTCTTCATGGTCATCAACAAGCCATTGACGGAGGCGTAAAAATTACGGGCTGTACGGTACACTTTGTTGATGCGGGAATGGATACGGGCCCAATCATTATGCAGGATACGGTGCCTGTATTACCCGATGATACAGAGGATACTTTGAGTGATAGATTATTACCTATCGAACATAAAACGTATAAAGAGGCGTTGCGACTATTTTGTGAGGATAAGCTCACTATAAAAGGTCGTGTTGTATATATTGAAGATTGATGTGTAAGCAAAGGAAGACGTTACATGATTAAAAATGCATTACTTAGTGTTTCTGATAAAACAGGTATTGTAGACTTTGCAAAGGGATTAGTTGAATTAGGTGTAACCATTTATTCCACAGGTGGTACCCTTAAGGCTATTACCGATGCGGGCATTACAGCAAAAGCTGTAGAATCTTTGACTGGTTTTCCTGAAATGATGGACGGCCGTGTAAAGACATTACATCCAAAGGTTCATGGTGGTATTTTGGCAATCCGCGATAATACGGAACATCAAAAAGCTATGGCTGATCACGGTATTGAACCAATTGACCTTGTGGTTGTCAATCTCTATCCATTCCGTGAAACCATTGCAAAACCAAATGTATCCTTAGAGGAAGCCATCGAAAATATCGATATTGGTGGTCCTACCATGGTGCGTTCTGCGGCGAAGAACCATGCGTATGTAGGCATTGTAGTAAATCCAAATCATTACGATGAAATCTTAGCAATGCTTAAAGAACATGGGGAATTGACTAAAGACTATCGCTTTGGTCTAGCAAAAGAAGCCTTTGCTCATACGGCAGCTTATGATGTAGCTATTGCTAACTACATGAGTGGTATCTTGAACGAAGGTCCTACACCTCCAGAATATTTAAGTGCTTATGAAAAGGTAACAGACCTTCGCTATGGGGAAAATCCGCATCAAAAAGCGGCATTCTACAAAGAGATCGGTAAAGCCCATGGCATGGGCGCTTTGAAACAACTCCATGGTAAAGAGCTTTCTTATAACAATATCGTAGATATGGAAGCAGCTTGGAATATGGTGTGGGAATTTACGGACCCTGCAGCATGTATTATTAAGCATACAAATCCTTGTGGTGCTGCAACAGCAGCTACATTGCATGATGCTTATGTAAATGCTTACGAAGCAGACTCCGTATCTGCCTTTGGTGGTATCGTGGCTTTAAACCGTGAAGTCGATGCTGCTACTGCCGGAGAAATGAGCAAAATTTTCTTAGAAGTTATTATGGCACCCGCTTTCACAAAAGAAGCATTACACATCCTTGAAGCTAAGAAAAATATTCGCCTCATCGAGCTATCTAAACCTGAGTCTGGCCAAGTAACGGTGAAAAAGGTTTCTGGTGGATTATTGGTACAAACAGAGGATGATATTCTAGAAGACCGCGCTCACTATAAAGTCGTTACAAAGGTACAGCCAACAGAGGAACAATGGAAAGCCCTTGAATTTGCTTGGAAGCTTGTAAAACACGTAAAATCAAACGCCATTTTGATCTCTAACGAAAAGCGTACCCTCGGCGTTGGGGCTGGTCAAATGAACCGCGTTGGTTCTGCAAAAATTGCCCTTGAACAAGCTGGTGAAGCTGCAAAAGGGGCCGTATTAGCATCTGATGCATTCTTCCCATTCGGCGATACTGTAGAAACAGCGGCGAAACATGGCATTGCAGCTATTATTCAACCTGGCGGATCCATTCGCGATGAAGAATCCATCAAAGCTGCTGACGAAGCAGGTATTGCCATGGTATTTACAAGCATTCGCCACTTTAAACATTAATCGGTTGAGACATTTAGCTTATAGTTAAGCACAATTACTAACTATTTCTTCTACTTTGAACTTGATGGCGTTTAGGCGCCGATGGAGGACTTATGAAAGTATGTGTAATCGGTAACGGCGGCCGCGAACATGCATTGGCATGGCGATTGTCCATCAGCCCTAGCGTAACAAAGGTATATGCCATTCCTGGTAGTGCAGCTATGTCAGATTGTGCAGAGCTAGTCGGCATTGATTGGCAGCAAAGGGATCATTTAATTCGTTTTTTGAAAGATAATCACGTTGATTTAGTTGTTGTTGGTCCAGAGGCTCCTCTTGTAGCAGGACTAGCAGATGCACTCAATGTAGCTGGAATTCCTGTGTTTGGTCCATCTAAAGCGGCTGCTCAATTAGAAGGGTCTAAGGTATTTGCCAAAGACCTTATGAAAAAATATAACATACCTACTGCTGCGTATGGTGTATTCCACAAGGTAGACGAAGCAAAAGAATTTATCGCTCAAACAGGTGCTCCCATCGTGGTGAAAGCTGACGGCTTGGCAGCTGGTAAGGGCGTTGTAGTAGCAATGACCGTGGAAGAAGCGAATGCAGCTGTAGAAGATATGCTTAGCGGTAATCGCTTTGGTGAGGCCGGTAGCACCGTTGTTATCGAAGAATTCATGGACGGCGAAGAAGCGAGCTTACTTGCCTTTGTAGATGGCAAGACTGTGGTACCTATGATTGCGTCTCAAGACCATAAACGTATCTTTGATGGCGATAAAGGCCCTAATACTGGCGGTATGGGGACTTATGCACCAGCGCCAGTGCTTACAGATGCATTGCGTGATGAAGCAATGAAAACAATCTTAGAACCTATGGTGGCGGCCATGCAAAAAGAGGGCATGCCTTATGTAGGTTGTCTCTATGCAGGTCTTATGATTACGCCTCAAGGTCCTAAGGTTGTAGAGTTTAATGCACGCTTTGGCGATCCAGAAACACAAGTTGTATTGCCATTACTTGATAGTGATTTAGGTCAAATTATGATGGCTTGTGCCACAGGTACATTAACAGCTGATATAGTGAAATGGAAAGATTCCTCTGCGGCTTGTGTCATTCTTGCTTCTAAAGGATATCCTGAAACATCTTCCAAGGGTGATGTGATTCATGGTGATATTAAACAACATGATACAACCATCGTATTCCACTCTGGCACTAAACTAGTAGGTGAAGAGTATGTGACCAATGGCGGTCGCGTGCTTGGCGTTGTGGGCCTTGGTAAAGACCTTAGAACTGCGCTCGATAGAGCTTATGGACGTATAGAACACATCGATTTTGAGGGCATGCAATATCGTACAGATATTGGGGCGAAAGCTTTCAAATAAACTAAAGATCTTTTAAATCATGTAAACATGTATTTAAATAGTACAATAGCATTTCAAAATATAAAAACCTCTACATTTATGCATAGCGCATGTGGTGTAGAGGTTTTTATTTTCTACCTTTTAATGGGTACCTATGTTATAATAATGTAGACATGAAGAGGGCCCACCGACGTGTGATGGCGTTAGGCTCATCTCGAAAATTTTGAAATCTATTGATGGCGCCTAATGTGTAGAAGTACATCTCCTACATATTAGGTGTTTTTACTATAGTCTATTTTTTGTATAGCGGCATACAACTATGAAATATAACAAAGCACCGTTAAAACTGAATAGTCCGGTATCATTTTGGATGAATTTCCCCGATGAAGAACGCGTATTTTGGGTGGATCGCCAAAGTGACCGCATCGTTGTGGGCGCTAAACGTCTAGCGACGGTTAAAGATGATGACGATCGCCATAATTATGCGTATGTATTTTATGGGGATACTTTTTTTGATACTGTAAAAGATCCTAAATGGTCTAATATGGGCCATGAAATGATTGCTTTTACCCATTATTACATCGTAGAAAATGGAGAGTCCTTCTATCTACATGCTGGTGAAAGTGTACCGATTGAGAATTATGAGGTGCCTCGAGTTCATCACAACTACAAAGAAACCAGTGATGATAAGGCGGATTGGGACCGTTTGATGAATGCTATTGCCAATGGCATAAGCAGCGGTGAGATGACTAAGGTTGTTTCTTCTCGGGAGGTAGAATTCACTAGCGAAACACCATATAATGTGGCAAGTATCTTAGCTAATTTAGTCGATAATAATCCCAATTGCTTTATCTTTGGCTATGAAAAGGATGGGCGTACCTTTGTAGGGGCATCGCCAGAAATTTTAGTGCGCCATCGCGGTAGTGAAATATTAAGCTATGCCTTAGCTGGTACTGCTCCAAAGGATGGTCCTAACGGGTGGACGAAGGAACAATTACTAACTAATACAAAAAATATCGTTGAACATAATATTGTTCGCGACCGTATCGTAAATACGATGAAACAAATTACTCCTGATGTTACGGTGGGAGAAACAGGCATTATGGAGTTGTCTCATCTCTATCATTTGCGCACCATAATTACTGCAAAGAATAGCACAAAATCTCTTGTAGAGTGGGCTAAATTGCTACATCCTACACCAGCTCTTGGTGGTGAACCGAGAGACAAAGCGCTGGCGTTGTTACAAGAATACGAATCCCATGAACGCGGTATGTACGCAGCGCCGTTTGGTTTTATGAAGGATATGGGGGACGGTATCGTTGTAGTGGCTATTCGATCTGCTCTTATTATGGATAATGTATTGTATGCCTATGCCGGATGTGGCGTTGTAGCCGATTCTGATGCGGATGAAGAATACGCTGAAACTAATAATAAAATGCGTACCATTCTTGATGCTTTATAATTGTTTCCGAACCTTTAGGGGTGTTTGAAAGGGAATATAATGAATGAATATATTGCTGCCTTGGTAGACGAGTTCTACCAACTCGGCGTCCGTCATGCGGTGTTTAGCCCTGGTTCTCGTTCTACGACGATGGCCATGCTGTTCAAGGAGCATGAAGGATTTGAAACCTATATGAATATAGATGAGCGCTCTGCTAGTTTTATGGCTCTTGGCATTGCAAAGGCTCATAAAGAACCAACTGTACTCGTATGTACTTCTGGTTCTGCTGTGGCCCATTATTTGCCAGCTGTTTTGGAAGCTCAATATAGCGGGGTACCGCTCATTGTACTATCTGCTGATAGACCTCATACATTATTGCATGTAGGGGCTCCTCAGACTGTAGATCAACATAAAATCTTTGGTACTGCTGTAAACTACTATGAAGAATTAGCAGTGCCTCAAGAATCTCATTACTATACATATCCTCGCCAAGTAGCGCGTAAAGCGTATATGAAAGCGATGGATACGAAAAAAGGGCCAGTCCATATTAATGTGCCTCTCTTTGAACCATTGGTACCGGAATTGAGCCGTAACCATTTTGAGGCTGGACGTAGCTCCTTTAAAGTGGTTAAACCAAACTATGGTAGTGTATTTGACTGTCGCCATGAAAATGATTTGACTCATATTAATACTGCTACTGATATTGCTGATAGTCCTATTAGTAAAGAAAAGACTGATAATTTACTAGAAAAATATGACCGTATCCTTATCCTAGCAGGCCCACAGATTGATATAGATGAAGCTAATACGATTCGTTCCTTTGGGGAGGCTTTACAAGCCCCTATTTTGGCTGATCCATTGTCTAATGTAAGACGATGTTATAACTCGGCAGATAATCAAAGCAATAAAGAGGGGATTGATACTAATAATGTTGTTATCTCTACGTATGATGCGTTGTTAGCAGAGCAAGCTCTTTGGCATGAGTTAAAACCAGATTGTGTAATTCAGTTTGGCCAAATCGTTGTATCTAAACGTGTACAACAGATGATTGCTAGCTGGACTGATGTGGAGTATATCGAGGTAAATCCTACGATGGACTCCATGAACCCAACAGGTAAAACTACCATGCATGTGCAAGCTAGCATTGATGTATTTACACATTTGTATGGCAAAAATAATAGCTATGATACGTACTTAAAAATATGGCAACGGCTAGATCAAGAGGGTAAAAAGCAACTAAGTACAGCTATCGATGAGCCTCATTGCTTTGAAGGTCGAACCATACGCGAGTTACAAGAACACATCCCAGAAGATGGACAAATTTTTGTTGCCAACAGTATGACGATTCGCGATTTTGATTACTTCTGGTTCAGTGGAGAATCTAAGGCGGTTCTTTACGGTAATCGAGGTGTCAATGGTATTGATGGCACTATTTCTACGGCTCTAGGACTGGCAACAAATGGTAAACCTACATATCTAGTGACAGGGGATTTATCCTTGTTCCATGATTTGAATGGCTTGGCGGTAGCGAAAACCCATAATTTAAACTTAACTATTATTTTGCATAATAATGATGGCGGCGGTATTTTTGAATATTTACCGCAAAAGGGGAGAAAGCATTTTGATTACTTGTTCTCCACATCGCAAGGCTTAGATTACAGTGGGGCTGCAAAACTCTATGGTTGTGGCTATACTAAAATCTCCAGTCCCGATGAGTTGAGTTCTGTATTGGCTAATGTTAGCCAAGAAACAGGCGTTCATATCATTGAAATTCCTACAAATCGGGAATATAGCCGACAGCTACATAAAAAATATACAAAAGTTTCAGTTGATATGGAGGCATTACTATGAGTCAGTATTTTTGCAGTATTGTAGATAATGCTTTGTGTAATCCAGCTCAGCGCATGTACTTTGACTTAGGGGAATACCGCTACGGTTTGACTGTAGTTGGCGATGGGGAACCTATCGTGTGTCTCCACGGTTTCTCCGAATCGAGCTACACTTGGGACGCTATTAATCTGCCTGGATATCGATTGGTCCGTATCGATTTGATAGGTCATGGTGATTCTGATATTCCTGAAGAGGATGAGGCCTATACAATCCCTAAAATGATAGAGGACTTACATACCGTTATCTATCATATGGTAGGTGATAGATATTATCTTATGGGCTACTCCATGGGGGCCCGTATAGCGCTTTCCTATGCATTACAGTATGATAGCGAAATAGAAGGTCTTATCCTTGAAAGTGGTTCTGTGGGGATTGCTTCGGAGGCTGAACGAGCAGAACGACGCAAGGCAGATGAAGAATTAGCTCACCATATAGAACATAACGATGGCTCTTGGTTCGCTTCCCGTTGGGCAGAAGCTCCTATTTTTGAAAGTCAAAAGCAGCTTTTACCAGCGGTGACTGAATTAATTTATTTACGTCGGTCCCATAATAGTCCATACGCATTAGCATGTACCCTTCGTGGGTCCGGCCAAGGTGTCATGACATATATAGGTGATCAGTTAGAAAAATTATCATGTAAAGGCCTATATGTGAGTGGCGCATTAGATACAAAATATACTACAATAGGAAGAGATGTATTTGGCAAGTTGCCAAACTTTAAACATGTCGTCGTCGAAGGGGCGGGACATAATGTACATATAGAAAAACCGCAAATGTTTGAACAAGCGGTATTAGATTTTTTACACAAGAAAGGTTAAGTCCATGAGCAAATTTGATTGGAAAGTATTGGATCGTAATTATGAAGATGTAATTTACGAAACATATAATGGCATTGCAAAGATTACTATTAATCGCCCACAGGTACGTAACGCATTCCGTCCTAAAACTGTTATGGAGTTAATCGATGCTTTCACAGTAGCTCGTGAAGATAACGAAGTAGGCGTAATCGTATTGACTGGTGCAAACCACGGTCAAGGTGAAGATAAAGAAGCATTCTGCTCCGGTGGTGACCAAAGCGTACGTGGCCATGGTGGTTATGTAGGCGAAGATAATGTACCTCGTTTGAACGTTCTTGATTTGCAACGTTTGATTCGCGTTATCCCAAAACCTGTTATCGCTATGGTTAACGGTTTTGCTATTGGTGGCGGTCATGTATTGCATATCGTATGTGACCTTACCATCGCTTCTGAAAACGCTAAATTTGGTCAAACTGGTCCTCGCGTAGGTTCCTTCGATGCTGGTTACGGTGCAGGTTACTTGGCTCGCATGATCGGTCATAAACGCGCTCGCGAAGTATGGTTCCTTTGCCGTCAATACACAGCTGCTCAAGCCTATGAAATGGGCATGGTCAACTGTGTTGTACCATTCGACAAATTGGAAGAAGAAACAGTTCAATGGTGTAACGAAATTCTTGAATTGTCCCCAATGGCATTGCGCATGTTGAAAGGTGCCTTCAACGCCGACACAGACGGTCTTGCAGGTTTACAACAATTCGCAGGCGATGCAACATTGATGTACTACACAATCGATGAAGCAAAAGAAGGTCGTGACGCATTTAAAGAAAAACGTAAACCGAACTTCAAACAATTCCCTAAATTCCCTTAATAGGAACGCATTACGAGTCCATTATTAGGAATGGGATGCATTGTAAAAACGTAAAGTGCGCCTCTATATGAGGCGCCTTTCTTGTAATATCTTTAGTTATTAATTATTAATCATAAGGCATTATCTTTAGATATGAGGTGAGACGATGGAATGGTTACGCTATGGTGCACAGCAGTATCCTAATCGCATATGTATAAATGAATATACCTATAACGATATATATGGCGGTGTGCTTTATGTGGCTAGTGAATTGCTACCTCTTGAAAGCTCCCGTGTGGCCATTTTATCGGACAACTCTGTTACTATGGCAATCTATGTACTGGCAGCTATGCTAGCACATAAAGAGGTATTACTTCTAAATGTACATCTTAAGCCCAACGAGATAGAGAACCAATTGAAACAATTAGGTGTTACTACCGTATTACATAGTAAAGAGCGACTTAACCAACTGCCTGATTCACTACGTGCCATTGAGTTTGAACTGCTAGAATCCATTCTGTCTAATCTCAGTTTAGAGGATACTTTCGATTGGAACTTTAATGATGCAGACATTGCAGCCATTATGAACACTAGCGCCACAACAGGTCAGTTTAAATCAGTACCACTTCGATGGAGGCAAATTAGAGCTCATGTACAAGCATCTCAAGAGGTGCTAGGTAAAACTGAACAAGATAATTGGCTTATGGTATTGCCCTTGTTCCATGTCAGTGGATTATCTATCTTGATGCGATCACTTTATAATGGAACGGCTATTACTATATTGGCTAAATACGATGAAGCAAAGGTTTTAGAACTTATTGAGTCAGATCAAATTAATATGATGTCTTTAGTACCGACGATTTTAACACAATTAGAACCGAAGATTACACATCATACATTACGAGTGATTCTGCTTGGCGGTGAGTTCATTCCGATGGCCTTAATCGATGCTTGTGAGAAGAAATTGTTACCAATTTACAAGACCTATGGCATGACTGAAACCTTTAGTCAAAGTGTGACATTCTCCGTATTGGATTACCCTCATAAACGAGATTCTGTAGGTAAACCATTACCTGGTATGCAGGTTCGCATCGATAATCCTGATGCGGATGGAGTGGGGGAAATCCATTTGACAGGACCTATGGTTATGACTGGGTATATCGACAAGGAACCTATCAACGGTGATCTTAATACAGATGATATTGGCTATGTCGATGAAGATGGCTTTGTATATATTCTGAATCGCCGCAAAGACCTTATTATCTCTGGTGGTGAAAACATTTATCCGAAGGAGCTAGAGGACCTAGTCTATACATTGACAGCGGTGAAGGAATGTGCCGTAATACCTGTATCTGATCCTAAATGGGGGCAAGTGCCAGCGCTATTTGTAGCCTTTCATGGTGGTGAAAGTATGTCGGCCGATGAGATTCTATCCTTTATGACTTCTTCCTTGGCTAAGTATAAAATCCCTAAGTATGTAAGAATTTTACCTGCATTGCCCCGTAATGGGACCGGTAAAATTGTGCGTAATGAACTGCGTTTAGAAGATTGAGGCGCTTATGAATGATATTTTAAATTTTAAAAGCGTAACTACATATCGCCTTAAACTACCAATGAAGTTTAATTTTAAAACCGCCAAGGGTGAGGTAAAAGAGCGAGAAACCATTGTTATCCGAATCGAGGACCAACAAGGCTATGTAGGTTATGGTGAATGTGTTGCTTTCACAGATCCATTTTATACCGCAGAAACCGTAGATACATGTTGGAAGAAATTAGTGGATGATTATATTTTTAATCTTCGCTTGATGCGGCCTAAACCGCTTATGACCTATGTACGCCAGTTGCAATTCTGGTTGAATCGAGATCATATGCCGATGACCATTGCTGCTGTAGAAAATGCCCTTATTAATCTTCATTGTGAGAGACTTGGTGTAAATTCTGTTTCTTATATTATGGGGCAGCCTTTACAAGATACAATTGAAAGTGGCGTTGTTATCGGCGATGTACCGATGGAACAATTATTAGATACAGTAGAAACTCATGTGACAAATAGTTGTAAGCGCATTAAGTTAAAGGTAAATCCTACAGATGGCTATGAACGAGTATCTCTCATCCGCAAGCAGTATCCCAATTTAGTCTTAGCTGCTGATGCGAACCAAAGCTATTCATATGATGACATCAATAAGGTTCGGCAATTTAATGATTTGAAGCTAGCTTGTATAGAAGAGCCTTTTGCCTTGACGACACTCCAATCCTATAAGGAATGGAAGTGGGAGCGTCTTAGCAATGATGATTGGAACATTGAAACGCCGATCTGTTTAGATGAATCTATATTAGGCTATGATGATTTATCCTATGCCATTGAATATGGTTTGATTGATGTACTCAATATAAAGGTAGGTCGCATGGGTGGCCTAGTACCAACGAAGGCAGCTATTAATCTCTGTAGAGAATGTCATATTCCGTATTGGATTGGTAGCATGGTAGAGTCTGGCGTTTCTAAAATGCTCCATGCTCAACTTGCTGCACTAGGTGATTCCTATATGGCAGGAGACTTATCGGATTCTAATAGATACTTTGAGCGGAATCTCATCTATCCCGACCTTACTTTTAAACATGGTGTAATGCATGTACCTGATGGTGATGGGCTAGGTGTAACCGTTTTTGATGATAGATTAGAAGCGTATTGCGTGGAGAAACGAACACTATGAATTTGATAGAATCTTTACAAATTGAAAAGCCTCATATGACAAGTGACACTACATGTGTGGCAAAAATGAATTTAGGTGACTTTCACAAGCAACCGCAAGGTTACCTAAATGGAGGGGCGACTTTAGCCTTTGCAGAAATTGTAGCTGGAATGATGAGTAACGAACTCATAGGTGATGATAAATTTGGCGTAGGTCAATCTATTACAGCTAACCACGTGCGCCCCGCACGATGTGAAGGCTCTTTAACAGCCCATGGTACACTATTGGTGAAAGGAAAAACTTCACATGTATGGCGCTTTGACATGAAGGACGATGCAGAACGACTCATCTCACAAGTGACCGTAACATTATCCATTGTGGACTTTGATCGGTAATAGATAATAACAAATAACCAATAACAAATAACTAATAACTAATAACTAATAACTAGTGCGTAATACGTAATAGGTAATAGATAATAGATAATAGATAATGATAAAAGGACAGTAAATACTATGTAAGTATCTACTGTCCTTTTTAGGTTCCGTATAAGTTAATAATTACTTATTGTTTATTGGTTGTTACTAGCTATTTACGAGTTACTGTATATAAGTCTTCCATATCTGGAATATCATAAATAACCCATGTGCCATCACCTAAATGACGCATTAAAACTCGTATATCTTTTGTCATATTCTTTTTGTTGTTTTGTATTGTTACGGTTACGGTAGCCGTATCTCCATCGTCTTCAGATTTGATGTTTTTAACCTCTACATCATGCTCCTTGAAGAGACGACCGTCTACAAGACGGTCGACCATAGACATGTTGTCATCGTTTTGAGCCGTATTAGTAGAATCTGTCGGAGTTGGTTGTGATTTAAAGCTGTCTGGATCTTCGATGTA
Source organism: uncultured Veillonella sp. (assembly GCA_902478055.1). Taxonomy (GTDB): domain Bacteria; phylum Bacillota; class Negativicutes; order Veillonellales; family Veillonellaceae; genus Veillonella. The sequence goes on from CABSJL010000011.1 coordinate 50,207, forward strand.
TTTTCGCATCACATCTTCGATTAAAGAAGGACCAAATGTCTTAGCTGCTGCAATAGTAGCTTTACCAAATGGATTGGATGTATCTATATATTTGTTACCTTCTCGTTCTAAAATATTTTTTACAATAGATTTTGTATCTATGTGGCGTAAAGCCTCATCGGCATCTTTATCTTGCACGGCTTGATGAATAATTTTTAGCGTATAGGCTGGTGTGTGGGGAATGTACCACATGAAATACCATGCTGCTGCTAAAGCACCTACAATAGCAATAATTAAGATAGTTATAAGAGATTTTGATTTCATTGTATTGCTCCAAAGTATTTTATATTACATTCTTATTATTTATATAATATATATTTATTTTATCATAGTCAAAGATGATTCACTATAATTATTAATTAGTAATACTTAAAATAGTCGAGCTTTCAAATATATGTACTAATAAACTGTAGAGAATATATATGCTATAAAGTGGATAGGATATATTATTGCTTTACCTAACTAAAGAATATATAATAAAAGTATCTTTCATGAAAATTTCATATAAAGAAGGGGAGACTATGGTTAGTAAAAAGGTTATTATCAAATCTTTAGTATGTACAGCATTGACATGTAGTTTTGCTACATGCGCATTAGCAGCAGATAAAGATAATGGAGAAAAAGTTCAATCAAGCTGGATGGATCGTACTGATATTGGTATTGGTTTTAAAGGAAGCCAGGAAGATTCTTATCATGATTATGCAATGCCTAATAAACAAATGACTGATAATAATCTAAGCTATGATACACGATTCCATTATCGTAATCATAACTCTAAGCAGAAAGTGAATACACAGTATTTTATAGAGACGTTACAACCCATAAAACAATATGGTAAAGATGGCAAATCCATGGTGTTTGTACAAGGTCGATTAGATGGTAATGGTGGCGAAAAAGTTTCCACTACTACATATTGGAATGGTTCGGATTCAAATTTTGGAAGAATTGACGGTCAAGGTACTTATATTGATAAAGGTGAAGTAGTAGAACATGATACTCTTGGTGTTGTCGGTACTGCTGGTGTTGGCTATCGTCGCCTTAGTACACATGAGCATGCCTACGTCGGTGCCAATGTATTCTATGACTATGCATTTAAGGATAAATTTTCTCGTGTTAGTACAGGATTAGAATATGTAGCTGGTCTAAATACGATTAGTGTCAATGTATACCATGGACTATCAGAAAAAAAGGTGGGGCCTTATGACATTAACACACCTTTGCGTCAAGTACCACGGGCAATAGATTTTCATGATAGCTTAAGTTCACCACCTGATGGTATTCATAGAACACCTCGATATTCTTATGAACATGTATTGGATGGCTTTGATATACGGTATACACGTGATTATAAGAATGCTCGTTGGTTATCTAGTTATGTGGAAGGATATCATTGGAAAACAAAAGCGCCAGGAGAACATCCAGAAGAGATGTACTATATTGACCAACATAAGTGGCAATCCATACATGGATTAAAGGTAGGCGCTAAAATGAATGTGACGCCTCATATTTCTGTAGATCTAGGAATTGGTAAAAGTAATATTAGTTCTGTAGAACCGTATGTATCTGTTATGTATACATTAGGTAAGTCTAAATATGCGTACTTTGGTGGTAAGCATAGTGAAAATGTGATGACTTCGGCACGTTCTAAGATGTTCGATAAGGTCAAACGTGGTGATATGAAGGTTGAGTATTATTGGGAACAAGACTTGCGTGATGGCCCTTGGGATCATTTATAATTTGTATCATACTTGTAAAAATACTATAATAAACAATTTTATATAATTATGTTGAAATTGGTACCTAATTTTTGTTAAAGAAATTTAGGTGCCAATTTTATTATTATCCTTAAGCTGGTTCTTAAGATAGTCACAAATCAGAAAAAGTATCCGTTTTACAGGCGTTTTTAATTTCTGTAATTATAGGTATAATTTGTAGTATATTCAAGCATACTAAATATAAATGGCTAATATTTGCGATTTTTAATAGATAGTTCCTAATTTCATATATTTTGGAAAAATTCATCAAAAAATTAGAAAAAAGTACTTGCATTAGTAGGTTACCTCATGTTAATATATACGAGTAGTCAACGAGAGTTGATACGCGGCCCCGTGGTGTAGCGGTTAACATGTCGCCCTGTCACGGCGAAGATCGTCAGTTCAAATCTGATCGGGGTCGCCATTTTTTTTTACAAAAAATCATGCCTCGGTAGCTCAGTTGGTAGAGCAACGGACTGAAAATCCGTGTGTCGACAGTTCGATTCTGTCCTGAGGCACCATTTGTATTCCATGCGGTTGTGGTGGAATGGCAGACACGCCATCTTGAGGGGGTGGTGAGCGTACGCTCGTGAGGGTTCAAGTCCCTCCAACCGCACCA
>CABSJL010000012.1 GCA_902478055.1 uncultured Veillonella sp.
CATTACACCAGCAAGGCCAAAAATGGCTGCTTTTTTTAACATGGATTTATTCATGCTACACCCTTCCTTTGAAACATAAAACTTTAAATCTATATCTATATTATTAGAGTTTTCAATTTTTTGTCAATTAAAATAACTCTATAATAATATATACTATTATAAGTTATTCAGATAATCGTTCCCATTTCTCATACAATGCATCTAACTCACTTTGTGTAGATTCAATTTGTATGGAAATTTTGGACATTTCATCTAAATCTTGCTGTACTACAGGATTAGCCAATTGCACTTCATACATCTTCATGGTTGCTTCTAAACGAGCAATTTCAGATTCTACCTCAGCTAATTGTTTTTCCACCATATATGCATTCGGTTTCTTCTGAGGTTCCTCTGTCGGTTCTGATGTTGAAAGTACTGGTTCATCAAGTGAAACAACTTTATTTTCAACTTTATCACTCTCTGAGTTCTGTTCATTAGCTAATGCTAATAAATCTTCTTGTTCTTTCAGCTTTTCTTTATAGTACGAGTAATTACCAAGATATTCAGTAATTTTTCCATCATCTAAAACAATGGTTTTTGTAGAAACTTGATCTAAGAAATATCTGTCATGGGAAATAATAAAACATGTACCTTCAAATTGTTGCAAGGCTTGTTCCACAATTTCGCGCGTTGGAATATCTAAATGGTTCGTCGGTTCGTCTAAGATAAGAAAATTATCACCTTGAAGGAATAATTTTAATAATGCTAAACGAGCTCTCTCACCACCAGATAAGTCACCTACAAGCTTAAATACATCATCCCCTTTAAATAGGAATGAACCTAATACATTACGGGCCTTCTCTTCAGTGTAGTTAAAGTGATTCATAACCTCTTCTACTACCTGCCAAGAATCATGTAGTTCTTCATGCTCTTGCGAGAAATATCCCACTTGTACGCGATTACCGATATCTACGTGACCATTCTCAGGAAATAATTCACCTACAATAGTTTTTACGAGTGTCGATTTACCTGCCCCATTAGGACCAATAAGAGCTACTGATTCACCTCGTCGAACTACGAGTGATATATCATCAATGATAGGACTTTCACCATACCCTACTGATAAATGATCTAGGACAAGAACCTTATCCGCACTCATCGCTGCAGGAGGGAAAGAAAATTGTAAATGATGTGAGGTTACCGGTGCATCAAGTCGTTCTAAACGGTTAAGTTGAGACTGCCGGCCACGAGCCATTTTAGATTTTATACCTGCACGATATTTATCTATATAGGCCTCTGTCTTCTTGATGTACTCCTGTTGTTTCTCATAGGCCACCATATCTGCTTTCAAACGTTCATCCCGTTGTTGAATATAGCGGCTGTAATTACCACGATAGATTGTCGCCTTATGGTTATCTAGTTCTACAACACCAGTGACAATACGATCTAAAAAATAGCGGTCATGGCTGACGATGAGAATACCGCCAGGATAGGCAGATAAATAACCCTCTAGCCACTCTAACATGTCCATATCTAAATGGTTAGTTGGCTCGTCTAAGAACAAAAAGTCTGGACGGCGTACCAAGGCTTTAGCTAAATTAATGCGAGTCTTTTGACCACCAGAAAAAGCACTAGCTGGCTTATCTAAATCCTCATCGGTAAAACCAAGTCCATAAATGATACGTTTAGTCTTTTGCTCATAATCATAGCCACCTAGCCATTCTAAACGATTTTGCAAATAATCCAATCGCTGCAGATCCGATTCACTAGCTTCTTCAGACTCCAAACGCGTGGTAAGTTCTTTTAGTTGCTCCTCTAATACATGGACATCGGCCCAAGCTTTTTCAATTTCTGTAGCTAAACTATCATCTCCTAGATTTACATCTTGTTGTAAGTAACCAATACTGGCTACAGGAGACTTAACTACATTGCCTTCATCTAATTCTTCATAGCCTAATATGCATTTTAACAAGGTGGATTTCCCAGCCCCATTAGGTCCTACCAAGGCTAGTCGCTCACCTTCTTTTATCTCAAAAGACACATTGGAAAATACTTGGCGCACCCCAAATGATTTTCCAAGGCCTATCATTCGAATGCGTTCCATTCATAACCTCCTAATCATTACCCTTTATTATACCACAATTACCCGAACTAATATTAGCATTTCTATAGAATCTTTTGTTTTTCTACTATGTCGGAATAATTTACCTAGTAAAGGAATATCTCCTAAAATAGGTACTTTTTGAATTTGATGTTGATCGCGATTATCCATAAGTCCACCTATAACGAGTACCTCTCCAGGTTGTAACCGCACCCGTGTATGTGCTTGCCGCGTACTAATTTTATAAGCTTTCATTTCGGATACCATGATAGGTGTACTTACTTCAGCGTGAATTTTTGCATCTACACCGCCATCCCCAGTAATAATAGGCGTGTAGTTTAACTTAATCCCCACCTCTTCATAACGTGTAGAACGCTTACGTTCGCCATTCACTTCGGACTCTTCTATAACAGGGATACGTTCACCGATCAAGATATGTGCTGTTTCACCATTTAAGGCCATAATAGATGGCTTAGCAATTAGCGCGGCTTTACCAGAACTTTCCATAAGACTCAACTCGGGTTTCACAAAAAATTTATAGGCTTCACCACCGGGTGTTTTACCAAAGGTAACGGCCCCGTAAGAATTAGTTTTATCTTCACCATGTCCTGTCAAGCTAAGCCACGACCACCGAATGCCTTGCTCCTTTGCATAAGATTGTTCCATAGCAATGACTGTCGCTTCTAATTGTACTTGCTTAGGCTCCTTATCTATAGCTTTAACCAGTGTTTCTACACGCCGTTTCTCTCCACTGGTCAAATGCATAATCACTTCATTTTGTTCTGAAAGTACCGCCATTTTATCATGTTTCACAACAGTGCCCATTATATTTTTTAAAGACTCTGCTGGCAAATGCTCCGGTGTTATAACATATAATTCTCTATTTTCAAGTGCTTTGTCATCTGGCTCAATAAGAATCGTATTATATTGTTTTGAAACGGAAAAATGATATAGCCTTCCTAATTCTTTTATAAGATCCTCTGGTGTTTCACCTTGCACAGTAGCCGTAATGTTACCTGTTAAAGATTCTACACCCATAACAGATATACGATAACTCCGACAAATCCCTAATACTGTTTCTTTTAGAGAAGCATTACGAACGGATATCGTAATTGATCCTTTTGATTTTCTCAGCTCGCCCTTTTCATTAATTACGTTATCCTTTTCTATGTCATTATTATTATTTGATTTACCATTACTAATTTCTCTATCTAGTGAGTCCCTATCGCTTTCTAGATTAGTAGTTACTGCTGGCCCTGTATTACTCGCTAATACTATAGAAGATTCCCCTAATGATGCATATAGAAACATAACCACTATTATAATTATTTTTAGTAGTATGCTAGCTTTGAATAGTTTTTTTCTTACTATGGTCACTCTACTACGTAAGCAATCCTTACCTAATTGATTTTTAACCACCGTGATGAACCTCCTTCAACGATTTCTACACCACTTGCACTTATATTAGAGACAGTAACGCCATGCCAAACCATCCCAACAGTAACCATTTGCTCCTCTGTACCTTTTCGTAAAATAGCAATAATCTCATTGCCCTCAACAATACCAACAAGTTCAACAGGCTGTTCCATACTCGAAGAATTTAACCTACTATGAGACTTTGAATTAATTTGATTATTAGTAAAATCATCACTGCTATCACTAATGGTTTTATCCCCTGTGTGTTTATTCTTATTCTGTGTTCTCCTGGTTTTATACCTATTAGTCCGTCCTTTATATGTATCCCTGCCTGAGTACTTACTATTATTAAACCCTTGCATATCATTAATGCTATCAGCCACTTCATCTACATCCTTAGTATCTTCATGTCTACCATGTACATCATTATCTGGTAAATCTTTAAAAACCTCTCTCCAAGGATGCCCGCGTTCCACGCTGCTCACATCATATAACAAACGGCCTTCACTTTTAGTTTTTAGATTGTCATCTTTTCTCGTTTCTTTAGCATCACTGTTATGATGTTTCTGTCTATTATGTGATATTCCTTCTGATGATTCTTTTGAACTTAATCGGGTCTGATTATTTTCCCCACCATTAACATGCTCAGGTTGTATATGAACACGTTCTTCTTCGTGAGGATATAAAACACCAACGATTAATATGCCAACTATAATTACAAGAAAAACAGAAATAATAATTTTATAGTGACGAATAATAAAATACTGTTTATCAATCCATAATTTAATGCGTTGTATATAATCTTGTAAGTTCATATTCCACCTCCTGCTGACATATTCTAGGAGGTCCTTTTAAATTCCTACAAAAAAATGACTCTACCAGTCACCTAGGTGACTAATAGAGTCATTCATTATATTGACAAATCAAAAGGATTTGTTCTTGTTTTATTTGCTTTTAAAACCATCAGGATGAGATGTATGCCATTTCCAAGCATCTTTGATAACATCGGCTACATTACTGAATTTAGGATCCCAACCAAGTAATTCTTTAATTTTTTCAGAGGAAGCAATCAATGTACCTGGATCGCCAGCACGACGATCACCATATTGAACAGGAATATCGATACCAGTTACCTCTTTAGCAGTTTCAATAATTTCCTTAACGGAGAAGCCATTGCCACTACCAAGATTAAACACTTGAGATTCACCACCGTTACGCAAATAATCCATTGCTAACACATGAGCTGTAGCCAAATCATTAACATGAATATAATCGCGTACACATGTACTATCAGCTGTATTATAATCAGTACCAAAAACAGTTATGTGCTCTCTTTTACCACGAGCTGCATCTAGCACAAGCGGAATCAAATGTGTTTCCGGATGATGATCTTCCCCAATCGTACCAGACGGATCTGCGCCAGCCGCATTAAAATAACGCAATGCAACATACGTAGAACCATAAATAGCACTATAATCAGATAGCATTTCTTCAATCATCAGTTTAGTACGACCATATACATTAGTTGGATGCAATGGCGCATCTTCACGAATTGGCACTATCTCTGGTTCCCCATAAACAGCAGCTGTACTGGAAAATACAAAATGTTTTACACCAGCATTACGAGCAGACTCAATAAGATGATATGAGCCAACTACATTATTTTCATAATAAATAGCTGGATTTACCATAGATTCACCGACCTGTGAATGAGCCGCAAAATGCATAACACCAATGATATTATGACCTTTCATAATATCTACTAATTTTGGATCTGCTATATCCATATTGTAGAACTGTACCCCTTCAGGAATTGATTCTACATGACCGCGCGATAGATTATCTACAATAATAGGTGTATAACCCGATTGTTGTAAGGCACGTACTGTGTGACTCCCAATATAACCAGCCCCACCTGTTACTAAAATATTCATAGTTCCCCCTTATGAATTCTCTCCATCCTTTACATGAGCCAATTTTGGACCGATGAGACGTTTATAAACTTCAACACCTGGTTGATCGAAAGCGTCTACACCAGCAAAAATAGATTCAAAGTAAACAGCCCAACAATGCATAAACATGATTTCCCCTAAATGGAATGCATTTAATGTTGGTACAGTTATCGTCATATTAAAGCGATTGTCACTAGATAAAGCCTCTCTATTAGCATCTAATGCAATATTGAGAATATCACAAATGCCTACATTACCAAGTGCTTGCAATCGTTCATATTGACTATGTGTATTAGGCACTACAAGATTATGTTGCCACTCTTTAACCTTAATAAATTGAACGACCTTATTAAGGCGACCTTCTTGATGCTCTTGTACTTGAGCATGCATATCCATAGTTCCTACTGCCGCAACTGGTGTACGACCATAAGGTAAGCATGTATTACTCATCTTACCTAACGATTCGGACAATAGCTGTACATACCAATCAGATAAGGAATGAAGGGCTTCCCCATAAGGCATAAACACCTCAATAATACGACCATAACGTTCGGACGCAATATATTTTAGCAATGCACTTAATAAAGCAGGATTTTTGAAAATATCCTCTTCTTGGCAAGCAGCATCCATTGAAGCTGCACCAGCTAAGAACCCCTCAATATCAAAGCCCACAAGAGCCGCCGTTACAAAGCCAACCTCTGTAAACACAGAGAAACGACCGCCAACACCATAGGGAATACTATAGGTTTTCCAATGATTTTCTAGTGCCATAGAACGTAGAACTGTAGGATGTTCATCATCAGACGTATCGGTAACAGCTACTACTTCATAATTTATATTCCGATCTTGCAATGCTTTTTCCAAAATCATGAAATTAGCCATTGGTTCGATAGTAGAGCCAGACTTAGAGGTGATAACGAGCATCACCTTATAGTCGGGTCCTTTTTTCTGAGCTTGATACTCTAAGGTACGAATAAGGCCTGATAAATAATCACCATCTACGTTAAATCCAGCAAAATACATCCGTGGATATCCGTTGCGTTCTTCCGTACTAAGATTATTCCAAAATGCACCACATTGAACATCAAAAATAACCTTACTACCCAAATAAGAACCACCAATACCTACAGATACAACTGTATCAATATTATGGCGAGCATAGTCCCTCAATTCATAAAGACGTTTTAGCATTGCAGGTGTATTAATACCATCTTCAGAAATATAAGGAAGTTGGTAAAACAATACCGGTTCAGGCAAGCCGTCCTTGGAAACATGGCCTTCTTCAAAGCCTGTAGAGCGTAAAATATTGGTATGGCGCCAAACATTTTGTATAGCACGCTCAAAGTTTTTTACGTCTCGTTCTTGTATGCAACTTTCATTATATATGTTAGCGTAATCTAACTCGAACCCCGATTGTAATCGCAACATCAAATATCTCCTTCACTGACATTTTATGTACAATATTCTACTCATTATACCATAAAACAATGAATAAAATATTAGTTTATGCAATCAATTCACCCACAAACCATAACCAAACCCCACTGCATAAACAGACCATAACAATGCAATAGGGATAGCTAGTTTAAACTTAAGCTTTAAAGTCTTATGACGCCAAATAACCATGCCCAATAGCGCACCAAGGCCGCCAAAGGCAAATGCTAAAAATAATAATGTGAACTCTGAAATCCGATTATACCCCTTAATAGCACATAGCTTATCATATCCATACATGCTAAATACAATTAGATTCCATAGCCCTACAGTAACCCAGAATTGTGTATCACTCATGTCCCCAAACCTTATATACCTTACTTATGATGAGCTTTAAAATATTCTAATGTTTTTTGTAAGCCTTCATCTAATGTTGTTGAAGCTACAAATCCAAAATCACGTTCTGCCTTTGCATTACTTAAACGTGAATGTTTGATATCCCCTATGCGTTCGTCTTCATAATGAACCATAAAATCAGCACCACTAATAGATCTGAATCGTGTAATCAACTCATTAACAGATGTTCCCGTATTGGTAGACACGTTATAAATACCTGTACAGCTAGTATTGCCCATAGCCTTAATATTAGCTTCTACCACATCTTCTACATAAATGAAGTCTCTTGTTTGTTCCCCATCACCATATACGGTTAAAGGCTTACCTTCAACGATTAAACGATTGAAAATACTAATAACGCCACCTTCACCACCATCACCTTGACGTGGACCATATACATTGGCATATCTAAAGCATACTGTATTTAACCCGAAAGCTTCACGATAGATACGTAAATACCCTTCTGCAGTAAGCTTAGTCAAACCATAGAAGGATGATGGCATACCACTTAGTTCTTCTGTCAATGGTAATACTGCTAAGTCCCCATACACAGCAGCCGAAGAAGGCATTAAGAATTGTTCAACTTTCACCTTACGACAGGCATCAAGTACATTAATAAGCCCTAACAAATTAACATCACAGTCATAACTTGGATTCTCCATAGAGGATTGAACCATAGTCTGAGCAGCCTCATGAAATACAATAGAAGGCTTAAACTCTTCAAAAACAGATAATAATTTTGGATCTCGTACATCCATCTCAATAAATTGAGCAGAATCATGTACAAAAGAACGCATACCTGTAGATAAATTATCTATAACGAGCACATTGTGCCCCAATTCAATTAATCGATCAACTAGATGGGAACCAATGAAACCGGCTCCGCCTGTAACACATATATTCATAACACCCTCCTTTCTGAGAAAGTTAAATTCCCGCACCTTGTTTGGCTAGTACATCAGCCATTTCATTATATGTATCGCCCGTATGAGCAGCCACCTTGTGAAAGTGTACGCGCACACGGTCTTTTATAGAGTCATAAAACGCAGCATAATATTGAGTCAGTGCATTATTGCGTTTCCATCGTTTAGTAGCCCACATTTCAATCCCCATATAATCATAATATAGGGAACATTCTGGAATACCATGATCAACGGCATATTTCATAACATACATAGCAGCTAGTAGCTCACCAGCTACATTCCAAAATGATGTATATCGTTCATCATTAGAAGGAAATGAAAAAGTCTTCTTAGACCCATTCAAGAAGATAACGCCACCAGCACCAACTGTATTGGTACCTTTATTATAACTACCATCAATATAAGCAATAATATGGTCGGCCTTAGTAAAATCTGGTTTCACCACATCTGGAGATACCTTATTTTGAACTTTAGAACTAAATCCTATAGGTCTAGAATTCATAGATTTAGACTTAACTGCTTGTGGCGATTTAGGTTCGCTCCGTTTAGCACTCATGAAATCACTCAAGGATAATCCTGAATCATCTACAAAGGCACGTGCTTCTGCTTCTGTAGGGAAAGATTTGTAGATAGCACCGCCAAAACCCTTTACCTGTTTCTCACAATCTGCCCATGTAGTATAAACTCCTGGTACACGGCCTTGACGAACTGCATAAAACTTCTTTGCCATACGTACCTCTTAATGATCCATTGTAAGTGATACAAATTCAGCATTTACAACAGAGGCCAAGTTCTTTGGATTTACCTTCATCTGCATGCCTCGTAGACCAGCGCTTACATATACAAACTCTTGAGGCTCCATTGTGGCATCAAAATAGGTAGGAAATGATTTTTTCATCCCCACTGGAGAACATCCGCCCCGTATGTATCCGGTAATACCTAGTAAGTCCTTAACATGAATCAGTTCTACAGACTTATTATGACTGACACGAGCCGCTTGTTTCATATCTAGCTCTTCAGCCACTGGAATACAGAATACTACAAACCCTGTTTTATCGCCCTTACCAACAAGTGTTTTAAAGACTTGTTTTTCATCGAGTCCTAAAGCTTCTACTACATGAAGGCCTGCAGCACGCTCTTCAGACCACTCATATTCGCTAATACTATAAGGTATCTTATGAGTATCTAAAATACGTAATGCATTTGTTTTCTTATGTTTCTCTTTACCCACTATAACCTCCATATACTAGCATAACAAATAAATTTAATCATACCATAATATATTTCTATCGATAAATATATTTTTCATTACTATTTATTTACGATTTTATTAATATTTTTTAGTTCAATACGCAAGGTTCCATCATCATTAGTTTTGATTTCAATGAACTCGCGATTTTTCATATACTCTACAGGAAAAGAAATTTCAATGCCCGTATCGGTTTTAATCTTATGATGTTCGCCAACCTTCGTAGCAAACTCTCGATTAACAGGTAGAGGCCTCATCATATCCGCATCAGCTAATTCTTTCTTAGCCGCCTCTTGTTGAACAGGATTGGCTTTAAATACCTCTTCCACAATGCGAACAGGATCTACTGTATCAGATACTTCTGCATTTTTCGCAATCATAGACTTTGCAATCGTCAATTCAACGACACCATCTGACTCATGGGCTTGAGCCACCTTATCTACGATAGCTTTCACCTTTTTCACCGTATCTCTAGAAGATTGGTTAGTGCCTAATTGCAATACCTTATCTGCTAAGATATAGGATACTTCACCATCAAATTCACCTTTTGGTTCAAAAATTCGAACGCTAAAATCATGCAAATTAATCGATGCAAAGGCGCGTAACTTTTGTGAAGGCATAGGCAACACAGCCTTATGAGAAACAAGTTCAGTAGCTAAACTGCCATCATCTTCACTAAATAGTTGATGAGTAAAAGCATCATGAGCTTGGCACAGAAGAATGCAGATATAAGATGCATCCGTAACAGCTTCACAAATAATCGTATCGATAACAACGGAGTCCGTCGCTTGTTTCATATAGGTAAACAAGCTTTCACCTAAATTCTTAGATAACTCTATAAACTTGAGGTCTCCATTTTTATAATCGACTAATTGTTTACCAAATGGACTTGCATCATGCAAGGTACCTGTTCTAGCACCGGGGTCTTTGAACGCCTTAACTACATGATTTGAAATATAATCATGAATAGCTTGATCGCCAACCTTTAATTCATGTTCAGAGTATACAGCTAAAGAAGACGTAAAATCGAAAATCTCTAGCGCCGCCTTATTAATCTGCATGATGCCTCCTTATAACAGTAAAAACGATTACCCTTTATTATACCACTCTTTTAGCTTTCGTTTATCAACTTTTGAGCATTCTGTAAGAGGTAACATAGGAATAGAGTAAATCGATTTTGGCCATTCTATGGAAGGTCTATGATGCCGAATTGTTTCCATAACATCGGCGACTAGAACATTATCCTCCAACACCATATATGCTACAAAATCTTCCCCTTTTACATCATCTATGATATCGATAATAGCTACTTCTGAGACACCATCTATAGATTGCAAATAAGTTTCCATGGAGGGAATAGATATTTTATAGCCCCCCTTGTTTACCACATCGCCTTGGCGCCCAGTAAACATAAGATACCCCTCTGTATCTATATAACCACAATCATTAACGGTATATGTATCGGAAATACCTTCAATATGATATTTTGTAGTTACATATATAACCCCATCATCTGCTTTAATTCGGACCCTTGGGAATGGCCTGCCCACAGTGCCTTCTCGGTCTAGCCACTCTTTACCTGTGCAATAGGTTATATAGTTAAGCTCAGAAGCACCATAATACAGAATAAACTCCATATTAGGACATAGCTGTTGCAACTGCTCCATCAAATGACGATCAAGCACTTGTGAGCCAGCAATAATATAGTTAATCGCAGATAATTTACATTTACAATGCCTTACGAGCAATCTAAGTTTTGTAGGAAGAGCATAGATATGATCTACTTCATATCTTTCAAGCAGCTCAATCCATCGAGTAGGACGCAAGGAACTGGTAGTAACAATAGTCCCCCCTGCCCATAAGACAGCAACAACCATATTACTAACACCAGTAAAACTAAAGCTGCCTTGCAAAAAGATTTTTGTATCTTCATTTATATGAAAGATATTATTTTGAATATCAAAAAACTCTCGCCACGATTCCTCTTTTCTCCACAACGGTTTAGGACGCCCCGTAGTACCTGATGTAAGTACACCAAAATCAGTTAATGGCAACACGCCTTCATCAGCTATAATATGAGCTAATTCGTCTATATACTCAGTATCCATTTCATTATGGCATACCATAGGAATGTAACATCTATACAATGCACCTAACCATTGTACAAGTTGTTCTAAAAAGGATTGACTCTGAATTAAAAGAACTTTATTTTTTGCTGATTCTTTAACTTCAGTGAGATTTACTATATGACTAGTATCATCAATATCGATTGATAGAATAGCATCATATAGTTCACTATATGTATACTTTGTATCATCTATAATGAGAGCAATCTTATGAGGCTCTAATTCTTTATATTGTCGTAACCGTTCAATAATTGTCATTTTACATACGTTCCATAATCAAAGCAGTTCCTGTACCGCCTGCACCGGCAATAGCACACAAACCATAGCGACCATTACAAGATTCTAAAGCAGCCATACAATGAAGAGCTAATATAGCACCAGAACAGCCATAAGGATGTCCATACGCTAAGGCACCACCCAATTTATTATATTTTTCTAAATGCTTGGGATAGGCCTTATTGAAGAGCACATCAATGATAGCAAAGGCTTCGTTCCACTCTACTACATCAATATCATCCATCGTTAGACCAGTGCGTTTTAAAATCGCTTCTGTGCTTTCTAAAGCTCCTTCTGGGCTAAACTGAGGATTTCCCGCCCAAGGCATAATACTATGAATTCTAAAGGGCCCTTTTTCATTAGATACGTATACAAAAGCCGCGCCATCATGAGTTAAACAAGCATTACCTGCATTTGTAATAGAGTTCTTACCTAATAAGGGCTTCATCCTGGACAAGAGTTTTTCGTTCATTTTAGGTCTAATGCATTCATCAACACAGGCTTTGCCATCGATGGTAATAGGCATAATGTAAGATTTCAAATGCGGATTATTTAAAGCTTCAGAAGCGCGTTTGTGACTACCAATAATATAGAGATATAAATCTTCCTTGAGTACATTATGCTTTTGAATCGTCCTCTCTGCCCCTTCTAACATAGCTAGAGGAGAACAATCGTTAGGGCTAAACTGAGCAACCTTATATAGGCCTTCACGATTATCACCAGCTGCATACATCCTATCGGGCTGTAATGAAGAACTTTCAATACCACCAGCAATAGCCGAATCCATAACACCTGATGCAATATGTGTATAGGCCATCTCAATACTCATCAAGGCTGATGCACATTGCATATCTACGGTAATCGCAGGAACAGAATTCGGTAAATTAGTCATGAGCCCCATAAGGCGACCAATATTCCCACCTGTACCAACTGCATTACCACAAAAGATCCCATCCACTTGTGAAATATCATAACGATTGATTAATTCATTAATGAGTTGAGCTCCTAACATTTCAGGTCTCATATTTCTATATTGTCCATTTAATACGCCTATAGGTATTCTAAGCCCACCATGAATATATACTGACATATTAGCTCCTATAAGAAAATGCAGAAAAGAGGCATCCCAAGGAATGCCTCTTTTCATTATTACATTCTAAATTTTAATTTTAGTTGCTAACCAAGAAGCAACGAGACATTTTACAATATCCCCAGGAATGAATGGGAACATTACTACAGGCAATGCCGCCCAAAGTTCAGTTTTTGTTACAATCATAAAGCCTGCAACGCCAAATAGATATACTACAGGAATAGTAATTACAAGAGAACGCCATGCATAAGAGAAAAAGCTCTTCTTAGAACCTTTGAATACGCTTAATAATGTATAAGCTATTGGCCAAGAGAAGATAAAGCCCCCTGTTGGTCCTAATAATTTACCAAGACCTGCTGTGCCACCAACGAATACTGGTAAACCTACAGCACCAAGTAAAACGTAAATGATAAATACAATAAATGCATCCTTTGGTTGCAATAATAGACCTGTTAATGTAGCCACCAAAGTCAATGCAGTTACCATGGCCGGACTAAATGGCAATGGGAAAGAAATATATGCTGAAATACATAATAAGGCTGTTAATAAAGCCATTTTTGTTAAACGTCTTGCTTCCATAATTACCTCTAACTAATACATCTTTGTTTTAAAGATGTTAAATCTTCATTTTCACCAAAAAAAGTAGCCGAAAAAGCTAATGTATCACCTATATACCCTTCTACTTGAGCATCTTCAGAATTTTCCACCAAAGTTACCTGATCATCTGCAATAACGGGTGCATGAAAATAAATAGCCATCTGCTGCGCAGATTTACTAATATTCCAATAATTCCATAAATTTTCTAGAATCATACAACCCGGTACCACATAGGGTGCTTCTCGATGAATCTCATTAGTATCATTAATATCGTTTACAAATCGTATTATATCATCCTTAGAAAAAGATATAGTACGGTCGTTTTTCTCTTGATGAATTGTAGAACGGATACGAAAATGTTTCGGTACCGGTCGTAAATCAACAATTAAAAAGCCTGATTTATCTAGAATACCAACCGTAGTAGTTTTAGCAACTTGATATAAAATACCACAGATAGATTGATCACTACCCGAAGCATCATAATGCATATGCTTAATAACACTATGCGCTGGTAATCCAAAATCATTATTACACAATGTTGTAAAGAGCGATCTCATATAATCACAGTCCTTTATTTATTCAATAAATTGATTATAATCAACATTATTTTATTAGTCAACAAAATCACCTTAGTTTTGTTGACAATAATACAAAAATATCGCCATTAAATAAAAGAACCCATGGTAACATCCACAGGTTCTTTCTTATATACATATATAGCTTCACTATTTAAGGTCTAGTTCTTTCAAATATGCTTTGAAGTTCTCACCTAACTCTTCATTACGAAGGGCATACTCAACAGTAGCTTTCAAGTAACCTAATTTATCGCCTGTATCATAACGAATACCTTCATAAGCTAATGCATACGTATCGGTTTTAGATGCTGCTAGAGCATCAGTTAATTGAACTTCATTACCTACGCCTGGTTTTGTATTTTCTAAAATATTGAAAATATCTGGCGTTAAAATGTAACGACCTAATACTGCTAGTCTAGATGGTGCATCTTCTTTTTTTGGTTTTTCCACCAAATTATGAACGCGATATAAATTATCCGCTAATGCTTCACCAGATACAATGCCATAAGAGCTAACTTTATCTTCAGGTACAAATTGAGCCCCTAAGATAATACCAGGATGTTCATCGTAACACTCAATTAACTGTTTAAGGCATGGATTTTCAGGATTATATACAATATCATCACCAAGTAATACAGCAAATGGTTCATCACCAATAAAGGCTTTTGCACATAGTACAGCATCGCCAAGACCACGAGGAGCTTTTTGACGAATAAAGTGAACTTTAATATCTGCTAAGTCTTTAATCATAGCCAATTGTTTATTTTTACCTTGGCTTTGTAAAAGCAATTCTAGTTCCACACTGCTATCAAAATGATCTTCAATAGCGCGTTTATTACGGCCTGTAATGATTAGGATCTCTTCAATACCAGAATCTAATGCTTCTTTTACAATATATTGGATAGCAGGTGTATCCACGATAGGAAGCATTTCCTTTGGTTGTGCTTTAGTAGCTGGTAAGAAGCGTGTACCAAAGCCAGCTGCTGGAATAACGGCTTTTCTAATACGTTGCATAGTTATCTCCTAATTAAAAGTCTTTGCCAACAAATTTGATTTTCCATTGATCATTATTGCTTCTATGTGCATCCTTATAAGTTAAGTACAAGTCAAAGGAATGTAAATCACGATGCCATGTATAATATACAGAGTCTATCTGACCACTCATCATATTTGTTTTAACACTTACAGATACATCATCTAAGCGAGTCAATTTATAGTTACCGCCATAGATGAGCTCTTTAGGAAGCTCTGTAGTATCAAATCGATATGGAGAGTTATTATAAGAAATATTACGTTGATTATAGCTAACCCATACATTAGCACGATTTCCCACTTTAGAGCGGAATCTAGCGCCCCAGTAAGGCATGCTACGAATCGTGCCATCGTAACCATAGTAGTCGCGTTGGTAACCGCCCAAGAAGCGTAAATCGGCATTTTTGCCAAGCTTAATTGGATCATGAGATATTTCTGTATAGTATTCCTTATGGGAACCTTTTACAGAACCTTCTTTCCAATAACCGGCATTAACGCCACCGCGTACAGTTACTGGTGATTTACCCACATGATACGTATGAGTATCTAAACGGGCCTCACCAATCTTTTCAACCCATACCGTTTCATCATTATATTCATTAGATTCTTTACTGTACCCAATTGACGCAGTAGCCCAAGGCAAGTAGTGTCTATAACCAACTTTTGGTTTAAAGCCTGATTTTGAATACCAGCGATAATCGATATAAGCTTCACCATGCTTACCAATTGGATAATCAGTACTACCATGCAAGCCAAGTCCATCATCACTACTATATGTAGGCTTTGGAACTAATGAGAATATACTGAATTTTCCTTCTTTATCATGGCGCAAGGACGCTGTATAAGAAGGTAAAGATAAAACCTTAAAGTTTTTAATGTAGAAAGACGGTTTTTTAATAATGACTTTATCGCCAGGATACACCTTGATATCTTGACCTTCTACACGATAATCTGGTGTATGTTTAAAGGCCATCGCATGTTTTGTGGTAACCATGCCTTTATCCATATGACCAGTTTCACCATCAAATGTAGCATTTTGCCCCTTCACATAGTAAGGATCATTCCAACCAAACGCTTGGTCAGCTGTAAAATGACGGTCACTAGTCCGATATGTCATATTTTGACCTGTAATATCCTTTGTTTTACCGCCATTTTCCAAAAAGCGATACCCACCAACAGTACGGTATTCTGTAGTTTTTGTATTACCTTCTATACGTGGTGCCATCAAGGTTTGATTACCTTGAGTCACTACTACATCACCTTGTGCATATACATCACCAGTGGACCCAGTATAGGACATTTTATCTGCATCAATACGAGTCGGCAATTGTTCTGTAGGTTGATCAGACTTTGCCTTTTCACCACGACGTACAACACGGATATTACTATTTTCAGGTGTAGATGCTTTAGAGATTTCTCCAAGATAGGATTGATCAACGCTATCCAATTGATCTTGATATACCGTGGTTGACTCCGTAGCGGCCCATACTGGTTGTGCTAAACAAAAAACACAAGCCGCTGCCAGCCATTGTACTTTACGTTTCCTCATGGTTACTAGAACTCCTCTTGCTTTAAGAATTTGTTAATTATTGATTACGCTTTACAACTACGATAGGTTGAGAAACATTTTCTACCGGTTCTTCTTGTTCTTCTACTGCTGCTGGTTCCTCTGTTGTTGTTTCATTTTCATCAACAGCCGCTTCATTAGTGTCTACAGTCTCTTCAGATTCATCGGCCGTATTAGGTACAGTTACTGCTTCAGCCAATTCATCATCACTGTGAGCCAAACCATCACCACCAATTACAAGACCTTGAATTGTAACAGAATCTTGAGGTTGTACATAAATAGTTGCACCAGCAGGGTATTCAATATTTTTACCCTTAACAAAGGCACCACCTACTAAGCCTACTGGTCCAAGTAAAACAGCACCAGCTACGGATGCACCAGCTGCTTTAACTTCACTGCGAGTTTTATCCTTAGCTTCTTTACCTTGTACTGCAGTAAATTCAGTACCATCAATAGCAGGGATTGTGTCAAATGTGATGTCTAATACACCATTACGACCAAAGGAACGAGCCTTTTTCAAGGATGTAATTGTACCAGATCCTACTGTACCTGCAGGTACCAATAACACATTGCCATCCATTACATTTTCAGCTACTGTGAAAGCAACAGTGTCGCCTTCATGGCTAGTTTTAGAAGAAACAGCGTCATTCAAGGTAACTTTGAAGACTTGGTTACCAGCTAATGTACCAACTTGGTTAGTAAGCGTTACATTGCTACCATATACTTTTGTTTTCAAAGAAATGATACGTTTTTGTAAAGAGCCACTACCAATACGACCATTAACGCTACGTTCCATCTTTTCTACGCGATCTACAAGAGAACCTGCATTAATGCTATTTTGATATGTATATTCAAGTGCGTCCATTTCTTCGCGCAAAGAAATGTTTGTGCCACTACCTTCTACGGAGTTATAGAGGGAATCAACACGTTTGCTCAATGTAGCAGAATTGCCATTGAAACCAGTACCATACACGGTTTCATCAAGTTGATTAATGCGGTCCACTACAGCACCATCTTGTACTGCGCCATATACAGTAGTTTCCAAAACATTTGTTTTCTCTGTAACTGTGCCAGGAGCAGCAAATGCAGTGCCTGAAATCAAGGATGCCATTAAAAGTGTAAGTACTTGCTTCTTCATAAATTCCTCCACAACGTATCTAATGTATAACTGTTATACAACAGAATAAGCACGGGCCTAAGACCGTGCTTATTCCCTGAGTCTACTATTTTATATGCTCAGTGGCCATTAAATTTTCAAATCGATAATCGCAGATACACCTACGCCTTGAACACGAGATGCACCAACTGGGTTTGTGCTATCAACAGGTACTAAACCTTTAACACGAACCATACCGTTAAAGCTACCTTCTACTTGGGCAACGGCTTTAACTTGTTCAATGCTAGATGCAGGACCAGTAACTTGAGCAGCACCGATATAACCTTTTGTACCGATACTGATGATAGGTACAACTTTAGTTGTATATTCTGTGCTTAAGTTATTTTGTTTCAATAATTTATTCAAGAAAGAGTCAATTTGTGGACCGAATTTGTTGATAACAATACCGATACCACCAATTTTAGCTGCACCGCCAAGAATACTGCTAAGGCCACCAGCTTGAGTAGTCAAGATACCGCCAAATGCAGTTGTAGTTAAACAAATCCCTAGAACAGCTGTAATAATCTTCTTTTTCATAATAAGCCTCCTATAGATACTTATATTTTAACAAATTCTATACATAGATTCTAGTGAAAGTATAAGAACTTACACATAAAGATACTAGCATTGTATAAAAGTCCGATGAACAATCAATGAATTTTACACAACTTAATTTAATGCTACCATCATAAAGAATTAGTGTCAATATCAGGTCTAACTCATACTCTATAGGCATAAAATAGTTCTTATCTTTACATATCTTTAAGACTTAAAGAAACTCAATTATATAATTAGCAGATACGAGGAACTTGATCTTCACCTAACAAATCGATTAAGCGAACACCACCAATAGCCGTTTGCAAACCAACCTTACCAATATTCTTATCTAATGTTTTGCCAATTAATACAGATTCTTTGCCTTCTTCAAAGCTGTGAAGAATAGATAGAACTTCATCTGTAACAGATGGATCTACTACGAGTACAGCCTTACCTTCATTCGCTAAATATAACGGATCATATCCCAAAATATCACAAACAGATTGTACTTCGGCGTGAATTGGTATAGCCGCTTCTTCTACCTTAATACCCACTTGGCTTTGATCTGCAATTTCTTTTAAAACAGTCCCTAAGCCACCTCGTGTAGGATCTCGCAATAGAGCCACTTGAGGTCCCACTTTATCAAGTACAGCATGAACCATGTTATTTAAAGGAGCACAGTCAGTTCGTAAAGAATCAGATAGATCTAATCCAAATCGTTGTCCCATAACAGCAATAGAATGATCGCCAATAGCACCAGATAAGATAATATCCATTCCCGCTTTCACACGATGTGGACCAATATCAATCCCCTCTGGGATCATGCCAATCCCCGCTGTATTTATGTAGATTTTATCTACCTCGCCCTTTTTAACAACCTTAGTGTCCCCTGTAACAATTTGTACATTTGCAGCTTTAGCCATATCTGACATAGTATGAAGTATTTCATCTAACTCATCAAAGGCCAAGCCTTCTTCTAAAATAAGGCCACAACTTAAATATTGTGGGACAGCACCATTCATAGCTAAATCATTCACGGTACCACATACAGCTAATTTACCAATATTTCCGCCCGGGAAAAACGTTGGTTGTACTACATAGGAATCTGTAGAGAACGCCATACGCCCTGCTGTAACAGGAAATTGAGCACCATCATGTAAAGGAGCCAATAAATCATTTGTAAAGTATTTCAAAATAAAACGCTCGGTCAATTCATGACTAAATCGACCGCCATTCCCATGGACTAAGCGAACTCGTTCCATATTAATCCTCCCACGTCGATCCACCACTGGAATAACCGTATTTATACCATGCTGCACAACTACCTTCTACAGATACCATGCAAGCACCAACAGGGTGGTCTGCAGTACAACTTTTACCAAATAATGGACATTCACTCGGCTTAATAAGCCCTTGCAATACACGACCACATTGGCATCCCTTTGGATCAAGAGAAGGCTTTTCAAGCTGGATAGGTAATGCACGTTCCACATCATAGGCTGCATATTCATCCTTTAATCTTAAGCCAGAGTTTGGAATAACACCGATACCACGCCACGCATCATCACATACATCATATACTTCTTTGATCATCGCTTGCGCTACCGGATTCCCCTGCTGCATAACGACAGAATGATATGTATTGCCTACAACAAAATTACCGGTTTTACGTTGCTCTAAAATATTTGCTATAGCAGATAAAATCTCAAGTCCATCAAAGCCAGCAATACAAGACGGTATGTGATATTCTTCAGGTAAGAATTGATATGGCTCTTCACCAATAATAACGCTTACATGACCTGGCAAAATAAAGCCATCAATATGCCCTTCTTGTTTATCTAGTAAAGCTCGTAATGCAGGAGGTACTAATTTATGAGATACAAGGAAGAAAACATTCTTCAGCCCTGCTGCATGAACTGCTTTCACTGTTGCACAAATTACGGCAATAGTCGTTTCAAATCCTATAGCCAGAAATACTATTTTCTTATCTGGATATTTTTTACTAAGTTCTACCACCTCTAAAGGGGTATAAATTACATGGATATGGGCGCCCTTTGTTTGAGCCTCACTAAGACTACTATAGCTACCAGGAACCTTTAACATATCCCCAAAGGTAGCAATAATAACATCATCCCGTTCAGCATAGGCTAACGCCTTATCCATATACGTTTGATCTGTTACACATACAGGACATCCTGGGCCACTTACAAGTTCAATGCCACTTGGCAATAATTGACGAAGACCTTCACGGAAAATCGATACAGTATGTGTACCACAAACCTCCATAAGCCTTACGGTTTCCCCAGGCTCATGAAGGGCATTGATACGTTTTAACAACGCATCAGCACTGTTCTGCTTTTCCTGCAAAGTAAGCTTCTTCAAGTTCTTCTAGCTCCTTAAAGGCCTCTAATGTCTTTTGTGCCTCTTCTTCATCAACAATTTGTACAGCAAAACCCGCATGGACTAACAACCAGTCCCCTACCTTTGCTTCTGGTACGAGGAGTAAGCTGCAGTCACGGGTGGCACCTGTTAATTCAACAGTGCCAATAACATCATTCACAGCTACTAACTGTGCTGGTACAGCTAAGCACATACTATCTCCTTATATATTTCATTAATAACAAATTCTATGTGTTTACTTTTATGTAAGCAAACTCACAATATATAAATATTTCTAATATCATTGTATCACAATTGTAGTAATTATTAAGTGATACTAACTACAAAAATATACAACTATTTCTGATTACCAATCCATAGTTGACCAAAGGCTAATCCACCATCATTGGAAGGAACCGCTTCATTCATATACAAATTGCCTACATGCCAAGCACGATATATTAACTCTACTAATTTGCGATTTTGAAATACACCGCCAGAAATAGCCGCATCATTAACATTATATCGCTCCATTAAATCCGCTGCGGTTTCACATATTGCGATAGCAACGGTTTTATGGAAGGATGTAGCAAGATAAGCTCTAGATTCACCATTAACTACACCATCCATAATGGATTGAACGGTAGGTGTAAAATCAAGAGTTCGCCCATCATAGTTATAATCAAGCAATATTCCTTTTTCATCACCACATAGAGCCTCTAACGCTATAGCAATTTGTGCATCATAGGTATGGACCATACCAAGCCCTAAAAGAGATCCTACTGCATCAAATAAACGACCACAGCTCGTTGCTTGAACCATAGGCATTCTAGATCGTAATGCTTTATCTAATATGTCCCAACCTTTAGGCAATTCTTTCATCCAATCTTGGTAGATTGGTGGAATATCATTACCATAGTAATTTCGAATATACCACAAGGCTTGCCGCCATGGCTCAGAAACCGCTTTCTCTCCACCTGGTAATGGCGCTTCATGGATATGAGCTAGGCGTTGATATTGATCGTCCTTGCAAAGGAGAAATTCACCACCCCATACCGTTCCATCTGGTCCATATCCGGTACCATCCATGGCAATACCCAGTACTGGGCCTTCAAGATTATGCTCTGCCATGACTGATGCAATATGAGCGTGATGATGTTGAACAGGGATAACAGGGATCTGTGAGCTTTTACCAATGCGCTCTCCTAAGTGGGACGAGAAAAATTGAGGATGACTGTCTACAATAATTTTCTCTGGTTGTATAGAAAATAATTCCTCATATCGGTCAATAGTCCACTCCAAAGTTGCATGAGTAGATGCATTTTGTAGATCACCAATATGTGGGCCTACAAGGACTTCTGAGCCTTTATTCATAGCAAATGCATTTTTAAGATCACTACCCATAGCTAGCATCGGACTTTGCCCTGAAAGTTCACAATGAATAGGTTCTGGTACATAACCACGACTACGACGAATCAATCGAGGTTTATTATGGATGACAGTTACAACAGAGTCATCGAGAGGTGCATAGATTTGACGATTGTGTACCAAGAAGTAATCGGCAACCGATTCTAACTCTTCAAAGGCTTGATCATCATCATATAAAACTGGATCACCACTTCGATTACCGCTTGTCATAACCCATGCTGCATCTGATGGTAATAGTACCTCATGCATCGGTGTATATGGTAACATTACGCCAAGCATATGATTATCCGGAGCTACATGGGGACTCAAACGCACTAAACTATCAGTATTTCTTTTTAATAATACGATAGGCCGTTCCATTCCCGTCAAAACATCTAATTCTTCATCACTAAGATGGACAAGCTCAATTGCCGTATCTAGGGACCCTACCATAATCGCTAAGGGTTTATGTGGTCGATTCTTACGCTTACGCAAGCGTTGAACCGCCGCATCATTTCGAGCATCACAAACTAGGTGGTATCCACCTATCCCTTTTATAGCAATAATACTACCTTCATTGATTAATTCACGGGTAGTATTCCATACATTTACAGTATCTACAACCGTACGATTAGGTTTATATAAAGTATAATGAGGGCCACATTGAACACATGCATTTGGTTCAGCACGATAACGGCGCCCCTCTATATCTTCGTATTCAGCCTTACAAGCTTCGCACATAGGAAACTCGTCCATCGTCGTTCGTTCCCGATCATAGGGAAGTGATTTAATAATCGTATATCGTGGGCCACAATTTGTACAATTAATAAAAGGATATTCTTTTCTACGCTTGTCCTGTTGTAGTTCTTTAAGACAATCAGCACACGGCGCTGTATCGGCACTAATAAAGGTGCTAACTGCTTCCCCTACTGGAGATGGCTCCACAGAAAACTCAACTTCATTATTTTTTATAGTAAGATGTTGTACTGTTTGACTTGTAATACGGCACAGTCTAGGTCGGTCATCTTGAATAGCATCTAAAAATAGCTGTAAATCACCGACACAACCTTGTACCTCAACGTAAACACCTTGACTGTCATTATAAACAAAACCAGTTAACCCCAGAGAATGTGCCCACATAGAAACAAGGGGCCGGAATCCGACCCCTTGAACTATACCGGTATAACGAATTCCCCAGCGTTCTATAGTTTGATTAGTATTTTGTTTCATATAAGCTCCTACTATAGACGGAGAATTAAGGCTATTAACCTAATGCTACAGGAATACTGCCATCAATGCCAGCTTGTTCTAACTCAGCTTGAATCATAATAGCGCATTCAATACGTTTCTTTTGTAAACGGCAACCAAATTCATAAGGTGTTTCTAAATCGCCACCTAATGTAATATTGTTAGCATGACAGCCACCAGAACAGAAGAATTTCGCCCAACATTCCGCACAAGTTGGTTTAGAGAACACATGTGTATTTCGGAAATCTTTAGGAATTTCTGTATTTTTCAGACCATCATATACATTGCCAAGCACGTATCCATCTTTACCTACGAATTGGTGACATGGATAAATATCGCCATTAGGTACAACAGCCATATATTCATGACCTGCCCCACAACCGCGAAGGCGTTTAGCCATACATGGACCACGATACAAATCCATACGGAAGTGGAAGAAGTTAAACTTCTCACCCCAACCTTCCAATTGACGTTGTAGATAAATATCTGCTAATTTTTCATATTCTTTTTCTAATACTGGCCAATCCTCTTCACGAAGTACATAGTCCCCTTCTTCACCTACTACAGGCTCCATGGATAAATGTTCAAAGCCAAGATCAGACATAGCCATAACATCTTTTGTAAAATCTAAATTCTTATGTGTATACGTACCGCGTACGTAGTATTCAAGACCATGACGTTGTTTTACGGCATTGATAAGATTTTTAGCAATATATTTATAAGACTCAGCACCACTACCCGCTACAGGGCGCATTGCATTATGTACGGATTCACGACCATCCAAAGACAATACAAGACTCATCTTATGTTCGTTTACATAATCGATTTTATCTTGTGTTAACAACATGCCATTTGTAGTCAATGTAAGCTTAAAGATCTTATTGTGCTTTTCTTGAATGGATTCGATATATTCAACTGTTTGTTTCACAACATCCCAGTTCAATAAAGGTTCCCCACCAAAGAAATCAATCTCACAATGTTGACGAGGGCCACTCATTTTAATGAGGAAGTCTACAGCGCGCTTCGCCACATCAAAGCTCATTAATTCACGTTTTACACCGCCGTAATCACCTTGGCTGGCAAAACAGTATTTACATGCCAAATTACAATCATGAGCAATATTTAAGCATAATGCCTTAACAATAGGTTTTTCACCTACTACAAGTTTAAACTCTGTACTCATCGGAGCAAATAATTGCTCCGCTTTAATGAGCTCATCTAACTCATCCATAATCTCATCAAGTTCTACTGCATCTTCTTTAGCATCTAATGCAGCATGTACTGCATCGCGATTAGTGCCATCATATATGTCAAGAACTCTATCAATGAGTTCGTCGATAACGTGAATAATACCGCTATTTACATCTAAACAGTAATAGTTATCCTTCATCCGAAACTTATGGATCATTGGTTTTAATTCTAACATGGTACCTCCAAATAATATGTATGGTAAAAGTTCTACTATATAGAACTTTCTAGATAATTGTACCACATTTCTACGCTAAACGTTATGAAAAGAGTCATAAAGATATACCATACAAGGTATGTATTAAAAACATAAATAAAAAAGGCCCGCTATGCGAGCCTCTTTATTATTTTTGTTTGCAAACTTGGTTACCAACTGTGCAGCTTGTTTTGCAAGCAGATTGGCAAGATGTTTGACATTCCCCACAACCGCCAGTTTTAGCAGTTTTTTGCAAGGATTCAGTGTTGATAGTACGAATACGTTTAGCCATGGTTATCCTCCTCAATACTTATCGAATGATATTTATTTTATCATATTTATGAAAAGCCTGTAAAATACTATTTAGTTATGTTTTCTTCTACAGATTTTATTTTATTAACTTCTGTAGTTTTATTTGCATCCGCTCCTACTGTTGTTGCAGCGCTTGTAACAGCATCAGTTTTTTCTTTCTTAGGAGTATCCTTACGCAATACCTTACGTAATGCCAATGCAACTGGAGTAACGATAACAGCTGCAAAAACAGCTTCTGGAATACCATGCGTAACAGATAAGAATACAATAGAACCTAATACTTGATCTGGGCTTAGGTTCATTTTAATAGCAAACATATCTGCGTAAAGCAAGAAGATAAGTCCCATAACCATAATTGTATGGAATACAGTACCCATAAATGCAGATACAAGAATGCGTGGGCCTTGAGGTGCTTTCCACAATAATAAGTATACTAAATATGCTAATACAGGGAAAAGTATACGTGGTAACACAGAAATGATTGGATTAATAAATAGTGGAGACAAAATGTTTGGAGCTGTAATATTTTGCCACAAGCTATAGCAACCAAAGATAAAGCCTACAAAAGCACCTACCTTAGGTCCCTCTACAATAGCACCGATCAAAGTCGGTACATGTAGAGTTGTCACATTAAGAGGCCCCAATGGAATAATCCCATATCCAGATACACCTAATGCGATTGTAATCCCCGCCAACAAACCAATAATGGTAAGCTCACGAATAGTAATACCACTCTTTTTCTCTTTTTTAACCTTTTTACGTTCAACGGAGTTAGTCGTTTCATTGCCTTGGATTGATACAGTTGAGTTATCATCCACTAGACGTTCATTGTTGTTCATAAATCCTCCTTCGTTCTCATTCCTTACGGATATAAGTCGAAACTAGAAATTAAATACGTTCACGGCGTCGTGAAATAATACCACGCTCTACCAATGCACCTATAATCACTGCTACACCTGTCATACCAGCTTCTAACAAAGTTGGGGTAACAAACACTAGTGGATTACCTTGATACGTTGGAAAAACGGTGGGAACTAAAGATAAAACAAACTCTGGAATATAACCACCATATAAAATATGCGCATTCATAGCGAGCCATAAACCAGCAGTTAAAACAATACGAAATAATCGTATACCTTTATAGGCTATTTCTCTTGGGTATAAATAGAATACGAATACCAATAAGGATATAAGTAATGACACCAATTCTGCAAAGAGTATATTTACATTCATAGATGACGCATACATGAAATAAACCATGGGATCTTGTAGATCAATATAGAGAAGCGAACCAATATATAAGAACGGAATTGGAATAGTATATCCAATTATATCGAGTGCTTCATCTACCATTCCCCATCGATGATTTCGATTGAAAAACTTAGTAGCTAGCAACCCACAGAGTTCAATAAGTACTTGAACTATAAAATACACCACGAAGAGAAGTAACGCTGTTACAATTCCATTATCTGCAGTAAAGCTAAAGGGCGTATGAAGAAATGAAAATACAGTCCACCAAGCCCAACTATACGCATGATATCCCATACTCAATGGTAAATCGTCATTAAATTTAGCATTCTTAAGTCTTCGTACCATAAGAGGTATTACGAGGGACAACACGGGGAATACTAAAATTGGTAAAGCTAGCGCTTCACTCAAAGAAAGAACTGTCGTTACAGCACTTACAAATAATGCACAGACAATTGTAAATAACCAAAAATTCTTATTCATTACGGCCTCCTACTAAACGAGTAAGACCGTATGCCAAAATCAAGCTAATAGTAACACCAATATACATAGCTACTAAGAAAGCTACATCTCGACCAACTGTTGGCCAGCTCCATAACATGGATAAATCTATACCGAGAAAAATACCTTTATAGCTAATACCGTGAATTATAATCCAACTTATAACATAGGCAATACGGCTAATCGATTTACCATCGCCAAAGGTACTACTTTTAAACGATAAATATGCCCAAGGCATTATTAACGATAAGAGCAAATACCATGCAAGTGCTACTGTCGCACTCGATCCATTATGAATCATATACGCAATAATAGGAATTACTACGATAAATATATTCAAGTAGATGGATCTTTTACAAATATCTATTAATGTGTTCATAAAGATCTCCTATGATATGTAATCTCTTTGTATTTTACAATAATCATAGATAAATGTCATCAAAAAAGAAAAACCTCCATACAGGTAAATGAATACCTTATACGGAGGTTTTTAATTAAGCCACTACAGAGTCAGCTGTTACATCAATTGTAGGAACAGTTTCCTTTTGTTCTTCTTTTTTCAACAATGGAGTCATGCTTTCTAAGCCGATACCCAATGTGAATAGATTATGCAACCATGCTGTTTGGCTTGGCGGCATAATACCGAGTACGCCACCACCTACAAGAGCACCATTGAAACCAACGATACCATTGTAATTTGCTTTGATGCGTTTCATCAATGCCATAGAAATGCGGCGTAAATCTACAAGAGCTTGTAGATGATCGGA
This sequence comes from uncultured Veillonella sp., assembly GCA_902478055.1. Lineage (GTDB taxonomy): Bacteria > Bacillota > Negativicutes > Veillonellales > Veillonellaceae > Veillonella. The sequence continues at coordinate 27,713 of CABSJL010000012.1, forward strand.
AGAAATAGTAACATTTGCAATTTTTTGAGCGATTGGTGCGCCTTCATTCATAGCGATACCAACATGTGCTTCAGAAATTGCTGGGGAATCGTTAATACCATCCCCTACCATCATAACAGTATAGCCTTCAGCTTTTGCTTGTTTTACATAAGCCGCTTTATCTTCTGGCAATACTTCAGCATGCAATTCATCGATGCCGAGTTCGTCAGCTACACGTTGTGCATTACGTTTGGAGTCGCCAGTCATCATGACAACCTTTTTAATGCCCAATGTATGTAAATCAGCTATAACTTGTTTTGCTTCCTCACGAACAGGGTCTTTAATACAAATAACCGCTGCTAGTGTACCTCCAATAGCGAGGTAAATATGGGAAGATGAATTTGGTAAATTATTAAACTTTTCTTGTTCATCTGCAGGAATCTTTGTTTTTTCATCATCAAAGATGTAGTGAGCACTACCAATGCGTACACGGTAGCGGCCTACTTTAGATGCAATACCATGAGCTACAACGTATTCTACGTCGGAGTGCATTTCCTTGTGAGGCAAGGAATGATCCTTAGCAGCACGTACAATTGCTTTTGCCATGGAATGAGGGAAATGTTCCTCAATACATGCAGCCAATTTTAACATTTCATCTGCATCATGACCATTAAATGGAATGATTTGTTCAAACTCAGGTTCTGCTTTTGTAAGAGTACCTGTTTTATCGAATACAATCATATCTGCTTGTGCAATTTGTTCTAAGAATTTACCACCTTTAACAGTGATACCGCGTTTAGATGCTTCTTGCATAGCGGAAAGTACTGCCAATGGAATGGATAATTTTAGAGCACAAGAGAAGTCAACCATAACGAAAGACAATGCTTTCATCACATTTCGAGTCAACAAATATGTTAAACCAGCACCGATAAAGCTAATAGGCACTAATTTATCAGCCATGCGGTATGCTTGTTGTTCCATACCGGATTTCATTTGTTCAGACTCTTCGATAAGGTTAACGATTTTTTCGTAACGAGATGTTTTGGATGTGCTACGTACTTCTACAATAGCTTTACCGTCTTCAACAACAGTACCTGCATATACAGAACTGTCTTGATCGCGACGAACCGCTTCTGGTTCACCAGTCATGGAGCTTTCATTAACAAGAACAACACCATCGATAACGACGCCATCCAATGGAATCACTTCGCCTTGGCGAATAATGATTTTATCACCTGCCACAACTTCGTTAACTGGCTTGCTCACTTCAATGTCATCAACTAATACCCATACTTTATCTACATTCAAGGACATGCTTTGAGCAAGATTCAATACGGATTTACGATGAGTCCATTCTTCTAAGATATCGCCAATACCTAATAGGTACATAACAGCGCCAGCTGTAGGGTAGTCTTTTTGAAGTAATGCAGCACCAATAGCTACACCATCAAGTACTTCGACAGTTAACTTACGTTGCCACAATGTTTTAATCGCTTTACCGATAAATTTAATACCATCAAACCAAGCCCATGCAGCTGCAATAGGCGCCGGCAACACTGCTTTTTTACCTAAGTAAAGTGCAGTGCGGTTGATCATCATTTCACGGTATTTTTTATTTACCAAGCGAGGAGAATATTCGTTTAAAGCAGGAGCTTCAGACAAATCTAAATCGCGTAGACCGAGAACTGCATCACGCACAGCATCAACATCGCCAGTATGTTTAATGGCAACTTGATTGCTGCGAGTGTAGAAGGTTACATCTACAATTGCATCATTAAGGAGCAATGTATCCTCTACATAAGCTGCTTCAGCCTCTGTAAAACGATGACCTGTAACCTTAACATGCAAGCGATTTCTGAGTTTTTTTACTACAGAAAATTGTAACATATGTGCAATCCTCTAATTATTTGTTTTCTTCAAAGATTTCTTCGTTGCGTGCTTCGTTGATTTCTTGAGCTTCTGCCAATACGTCAGATGCGGATGCTTGTACTTTTTCAGCTGTTTCTAATACAGTTTCTTTAGCGCGAAGGCCAGCTGCTACGATACCAGCATATACTTTTTTAGCATCTTTAGAAGTTAAAACTTTAAGACCTACAGTACCCAATGCAAGACCTGCTGCGAATAAGTTAGCGTTTTTAAGATTTTTTTGATCGATGTTGAACATGATAATATTCCTTTCTACTAAATATGATAAAAAATTTAATTACTATATTTGAAAAGAGGAGCCATTATAGAGACCCCTCTTTCAAAATCAGAATTCGTATTAGCTTACTTAGCTGTACGTTTAATGCCTAGTGCCTTGTTGGAACCATCGCAGCTACAGTTACCACCGCAACCAGAAGATTTCTTAGAGCTAGAATTGGAGCCACCGCCACCACAGCCGCAGCCACCTTTACCAGACATTTGTTTGTAAAATTTATTGCCGATATAAGCTATTGCTAATACAACTATGAGTCCTATAACAAGATTATCCATTATTATGCCTCTTTCTCAATATCTACTAAATTACAATATGTGTCTTAGTGATAAATAAGATAAAAGCAATATCTAAAGGATATTTCCCTTTTCTCATTATCATTTAACCACGAATATTGATAATTATCAAGTATTATTTTTAAATTACTTATAACAAAATCGCATTTTTTCTATTCATTTTTGTTCAAAGTATCTAAAAGTGGCTAAACTCTCCTATTTAGCGATTCTAGATTAGAAACCTAATGCGCGACCTATGTTATAGAAGATGAAACATGCAATCCAAGCAAATGTATTTTCATAGAAGAACATGAATGCAACCCATTTCCAAGAACCTGTTTCACGTTTGATAACGGCTAATGTTGCCAAACAAGGTGGGTAAATTAATACGAACAACATCATTGTTAATGCAATCAATGGTGAGAAGCTTGGATCATTTTGTAGGTAATCAGTCAATGGAGCTGGATTTTGATCATCACCACCAACAGCATAGACAGTACCTAACGTTGAGATAACAACCTCTTTAGCCGCCAAACCAGCTACTAATGATAGGCCCATTTTCCAATCAAACCCCAATGGTTCTAGCACTGGGTTGATAGCTTTACCAAAGGATGCTGCATAGGATTGTTCAATTTTTTCAGAAGCTTGTTCTTTATCAAGTTTGTCATTTTCAGCATCTAAGTTAGCACTGTTTTTATACATTGCCCATGCTGCTGGGAACAAGTCTTTATTTTCATCTTTAATATCATTGAATAATTCAGGTGCTTCAGAATCATCCTCTACTGCTACTTCAGGTTCATCTTCTCCTGCGTTCTTAGCAGCATCTTCAGCATCTTTTACAGTAGATTTCATATCTTCTACAATTTTATCTACTGCCTCTTTTTGATCATCTGTAGTGATACCAAATTGAGCTAATGTAGCAGCATCTTTTACTTCATACTCTTGTGCAACTTGTTCTTTCACTACATCATAATCTTTGGAGTATTCTACATCCATTGGATATGCAGTGATGAACCAAATCAAGATGGAAGCAGCCATAATGAAAGTACCGGCTTTAATGATGTACAATTTAGCACGTTCATACATGTGCATCCATGTAGCTTTTAATGTAGGCAAGTGATATGGAGGTAATTCCATTACAAATGGTTCAGCTTCACCAGCAAATAAGAACTTACGGAAGATTTTTGCAAAGATAATACCAAAGATGATACCCAAGAAGTATACAGAGAATACAACTAAAGTACTATCCCAACCATTTGGGAAGAACGCATTTGCAAATAAAATATACACTGGCAAGCGTGCAGAACAACTCATGAATGGTGTAATTAAGATAGTAACCATTCGATCCTTATAATTATCAAGGATACGAGCGCCCATTACAGATGGTACGGAACAACCGAAACCTAAAAGCAACGGAATAAAGGATTTACCATGCAAACCACAAGCGCGCATTACACGGTCAATAACGAAGGCTGCACGAGCCATATAACCAGTATCTTCCAAGAAGGAAATACCAAGGAATAGCAAAAGAATTAATGGTAAGAAAGATAGTACGGCACCTACGCCGGCAATAATACCATCAGATACGAGTGACTGTAATTGGCCCTCTGGAATAGTCTGAACCGCATAAGCTTGTAATGCAGCGAAACCATCCTCGATCCAACCTTGAGGAATACCACCAACGAAGTTAACGAACGCAAACAATAAGTACATAACAACCATGAAGATTGGTAAGCCCCAAATTCGATGCGTTAAGATTTTGTCATAACGGTCAGAGCGTGTTTCCAATTGAGTTGGCGCTTGTGTTAAACATGTATTATATACTTCTACTGCAAAGCGGTGACGATATTCTTGGAAGACAATATCAAGATCAACTTGATCTTTAATTTCTTCACGAATCGCTTCAGCCTTTTGAATAACAGCTTCCGTATTATCAAAGCGCATAACTTTGCCAATAACGTCAGCATCTTTTTCTAACAACTTAACAGCAATCCAACGAAGTGGATATGTAACAGTGCCTGCTTGTTTTAGCAATTCTACAAGCTCACTAATTTTGCCTTCTAACAAATCACCATAGTTAATTGTTACACCAGGAGCTTTTTGAGAAGCAGCTACACTAATTGTTGCTGCTAACAAGTCTTTTGTACCAATGTTTGTACGACCTACTGTGCTAACAATTGTAGCCCCTGTCATTTCTGCCATTTTTTTTAGGTCGTATTTGATGCCCATTTCTTCAGCAACGTCAGCCATGTTTAGAGCAATAACCATTGGCTTTTCAAGTTCCAATAATTGTGCTGCTAAATATAAGTTACGTTCCAAGTTAGATGCATCAAGAACGTTAACGATTACATCTGGGTTATCATTTACGATAACATTACGCGCTACTAACTCATCCAAGGAACGTGCAGTTAAGCTATATGTACCTGGTAAGTCAATAAACAATAACTCATGGCCATCAAATTTCGTATGGCCTTCCTTTTTTTCTACTGTAACGCCGGCATAGTTACCAACGTGTTGCTTCGCCCCTGTGATATTGTTAAACATTGTAGTTTTACCACAGTTAGGGTTACCTGCTAAGGCAATGCGAATTTGCCCATTTTCTGCCATGTGAACCTCCTATTGAACCTCTACATCAATCATGCCAGCTTCGCTTGTACGAAGTGCTAATTCAAAGTTTTTTACTTTGATCTCCACCGGATCACCCAAAGGGGCAAACTTCATAACATGGATTTTTGTACCATTTACAAGACCCATGTCAATTAGACGATGCTTAACATTGCCACTGCCATGTAGTGCAACAATAAGACCAGACTCACCTGGTTTCATGTCTTTTAACTTTTTGATAGCCATACGACACCTCCTAATTATTGTACCTAACAACCTCATATTAAACACACCAAATAATAATGCGTATTAATATCTTAAATTATTATATCAAAGAAATCATTAATTTCAACAATTATTATCATTTTTATGGTAATTTTCTATCTCATATATATATTTTTTTCTCATATTAAATATGAGAATTATTTTATCATTAATCAAAATAAACCCTGTAGAGTATAGCTTTTTATGAACCAATACAAATCATAATTGCTTCACCAAATAAGAAGTACTACTAAGATTATCATTATTAATAATTTAATCATTCTCAATTAAATATTAAATTTTTATTTAAATATGAATACTTTAATGTTTTTTATTCTCATAAACATACATATATTTCGTTATTTTTCAATATATTATCATTTAAATATACCAACATACGCTTTCTTTATTACAACTTAATTTCCCATCTAATAATAATCACTATAAATAACAATTCATTTTATTTGCCCCTACTATATGCATAAGGTATAATTAATATAATATGTATTATAGAAAGGACGATCCATGAAATCTTTTAAATCTCTAGGTGTTTGCGATGAACTCATTCAAGCCCTTCAAAAACAAGGTATCAAGGAGCCCACTCCAATTCAAGAACAAGCCATTCCTGTAGTTTTCAAAGGGAATGATGTCATAGCAAAAGCTCAAACAGGCACAGGCAAAACATTAGCCTTCTTATTACCTATTCTTCAACGGGTGCACACAGATGTGCATCAAGAACAAGTACTTATCATTGCACCTACGCGAGAACTAGTAAAACAAATTTCTGACGAAGCAAAAGAAATAGGTACCATTTTAAATGTGGATATCCTCCCTCTTATCGGTGGCAAAACGATTGAAGCACAGCTACAACAATTAGGACGTCGCCCTCAAGTTATCTTAGGTACGCCTGGCCGTCTATTAGATCATGCTAAGCGTGGTTCACTTCACCTAGATTGTATTCGTCGTGTCGTACTCGATGAAGCCGATCAAATGCTCCACATGGGGTTCTTACCGGATATTGAAAATCTCATCAGCCAAACAGATGCTAATAGACAACTTTTACTATTCTCTGCAACAATCCCAGATAAGATTAGAAACCTTGCAAAAGCCTATATGTCAAAACCAGCCTCTGTAACAGCAGAAGGTAAGCATGTTACATTAGAATCTATTGATCAACGTGTATACATGATGAATCCAGAAGAAAAAACAGAACGCCTCATCAAAATGATTGAAGAAGACAATCCATTCTTGGCCATTGTTTTCTGTAATAAACGTGAAGGTGCAGTCCGCTTATCCTATGAGTTAACTGCTGCAGGTCTAAATATTGCTGAAATGCATGGCGATTTAACACAAGGTCGCCGCACTCAAATATTACGCGATTTTGCAAAAGCTAAGACACAAATCTTAGTAGCAACAGATATTGCAGCTCGCGGTATCGATATTGAAGGCATTACACATGTTTATAACTACGACGTACCACGCGACGTAGATTACTATATCCATCGTATTGGCCGTACTGGTCGTGCGGGCAATTCCGGTGTAGCTGTTACATTTGCCACACCACAGGATGAATCTTGGCTACGACGTATTGAACGCGCCATCCAAGCAACGCTTACTAAATACACTAAAGATGGACAAATTAAGACTAAAGGTAATGCAAGTGCTGCGCCAAAACGTGCAAAATCTGCTAGCAAACCTAAGATAACAAGTTCCTATCAATCTACAAAGGCTAAAGCTCATAAAGCTCGTGGCCACAAAGGTGCTAATACACGCCAACGCCGCACTTCTACTTCTCAAACTGGACGTCGTGGTAAACGCAGATAAAACTAAAGACGCGTACAGATTAATCTGTACGCGTCTTTTTTATTTATTCGCATAAATACTTGGCATGCCATTTACATCAGAACATTGTGTCTTACATTGAGATCGATTGCTGCAAACCCAGTTAATTCGGCCTCTCGCCTCTTGTTTAACAAAATAACCTTCTTTACATCGTGGGCATTTATATTTCTTTTCTTCTTCAGATAGAGTGATATTACTTTCACCAGTTGAAGTCTCTCCATCGATTGGTTGTGTATGTTTACAAGTTGGATAATTGGTACAACCTAAAAAAGCACCATATTTACCATTACGCTGTTGCATACGTCCCTTATTACATTTCGGACATATAGGCAAAGTAGATAAGTCTACATTTTCATTATCCATAGGTCGTTTACGATTTTGATTCGTTATCGTGCGAACTACATTTGGCATCATTTGACCAGAATTTACCTGTTTATCAAAGCCAAGCTTATCAATTAACAACTGTAAAAACTTAACTTGATCAGATAAGAAGGAATCTAAGGTATCCTCACCTTCGCTCATGAGGGCTAAACGTTCTTCCCAAACAGCCGTTTCATCAGGATATAACAATTCATCAGGCAACGCATCTACTAAAAGATAGCCCGTTTCTGTCGGTGATAGCACTTGTTTTTTTCCTGAAGTTTTCATAAAGCCACGACTGATAAGTTCGTCAATAATATTGGCACGAGTCGCCTCTGTACCAATACCAGATACAGCCTTTAATTGCTTTTTCAAGTCTTCATTTTTTACAAACTTGTGAATTTCCTTCATCGCTTGTAACAACGTAGACGGTGTAAAGCGAGAAGGCGGCTTAGTTTGCTTCGCCTCTACAGAGGAATCCGTGTAAAGCACAGAATCATTTTTCTTAACCGCAGGCAAATGATCTGTTTCTTCAATAGCCTCTTTTTTAGAGTCTGTTTCTGCACCACGTTCATCAGTTAAATCAGGTTCATCATTATCTGTCACAGATTTAGACTTTTGTCGTTTATAAAGTAATTTCCATCCTTCGTCTATAACTACACGGCCATTGGCAACAAACTCTTCTTTGCATTGCTCCACGACGATTTTAGTTTGCTCATAAATATGTTCGCCATAAAACTGAGCAATATAGGCCTGACTAATGAGGAAGTAAATATTGCGTTCCTCACGGGACAAACTATTTATATTACAAGCTACGGTCGTAGGAATTATAGCATGATGGGCTGTAATCTTCTTTTCATTCCAAGCGCGGCTCTTAATGGAGCGGTCTGCATCAGTAGCCCACTGTGCTAGTCTTTCATCTCCTGCATTCTGTAAATTATTGAGAATTGCATTGCGGTCACCATATTGATTTGGTGGTAAATATTCACAATCAGAACGAGGGTATGTAGTCAATTTCTTTTCATATAGTTTCTGTGCTGTATCAAGTACAGTTTGCGGATCATAGGAAAAAGCTTTACCAGCTAATACCTGCAAAGATGATAGAGACAATGGTAAACGCTGTACATCTTTCTTTTTAGATTTTGTAACAGCTTTAATAACTCCATCTGACCCCGCCTGTAAGCGCTCTACTAATTCATCGGCTATGGCTTTATTAATAAGACGTCCATCTGGGTCAAGCCCCTTTTGTTCGTCTGTAGGCTGCCACGTAGCCCAGAATACACCATTTGGATGATTATATAAAACCTTTAATGTAAAATAATCGACCGGTTTAAATGCCGCTAGTTCTCGCTCTCTGCGCACAACAAGGGCTAATGTTGGAGTCTTAACACGACCGATAGGTAATGTTACTTTATTACCTTTATAACGTTCAGACAATGTATAGGCACGAGATAAATTCATGCCAATAAGCCAGTCTGCACGTGCTCTAGCCAATGCAGATTGATATAGATTGTGAAAGTCTTTATTATCCCGTAGATCATTTAATGCGGCACGAACAGATTTTTCGTCCAATGCATTTAGCAAGATACGTTGTACAGGTTTTGTATTTCCTACATAATATAATACTTCATCAACCAACAATTGACCTTCCCTGTCCGGGTCACCTGCGTTGACGATAATGTCCGCTTTACCGATTAATTCTTTTACAGTCTCAAACTGTTGACGACTACTATCCGTAACGAGTAATTTCCACTCATCAGGCACAATAGGTAAATCTTGAGGGCGCCAGCGGATATATTTATCATCGTAATCACCAGGTTCTGCTTGATGTAATACGTGCCCTACAACCCAAGTCACCACATCATCACCTTGGATAAAATAGCCATTCCGTTTTTGGATATTCTTGTTTTCTGGCAAGCATTTACTAATTTCGCGAGCCATGGATGGCTTTTCCGCAATAAATAACCTCATGGTCCCCCTCCTTAACATAAAATAACGGCTATTCCCCAAGCCGCTCTTTGAAATCTCATTATACTACAATTTAGTGGTCATAACTACCAAAATCATGTATAATTTTAAAGATATGAATGGTGTGAAGATGATATATTAAAATAAGACTTTCACAAACGAAACAATAGAGGTGAACTATGACATTTTTAGAAGAAGTGCAACGTCGGCGTACGTTTGCTATCATATCTCACCCGGATGCGGGTAAAACTACATTAACAGAAAAACTACTTTTATACGGTGGTGCCATTCACTTAGCGGGGTCCGTTAAGTCTCGTAAAACAGCAAAACACGCCGTATCTGACTGGATGGAAATCGAAAAACAACGTGGTATCTCCGTAACGAGTTCCGTATTACAATTTGACTACGATGGCTGTCGTGTCAACATTCTTGATACTCCTGGTCACCAAGACTTCTCTGAAGATACATACCGTACATTGATGGCTGCCGATAGCGCTGTCATGCTTATCGACGTTGCAAAAGGTGTCGAAGCACAAACGAAAAAACTATTTGCCGTATCTAAAGAACGCGGTATTCCTATCTTTACCTTTGTAAATAAAATTGACCATTTCGGTCGCAGCCCATTTGACTTGATGGAAGAAATCGAAAACGTTCTTGGCATTCGTACATGCCCTATGAACTGGCCAATTGGTATCAACGGTGAATACAAAGGCGTATACGATAGAGAACACGAAACTATCGAGCTCTTCGCAAAAGACGAAACACATGGTCAAGAAAAGCTAGCCTCTGAAAAAGGTGCTTTGACTGATCCTCGTATGAAAGAATTATTAGGTGACGATGTATATCAAGCATTGCTTGATGATATCGAATTATTAGACGTTGCTGGCGATCCATTCGATTTTGATAAAGTTCGTGCAGGCGAATTAACGCCAATGTTCTTCGGTTCTGCTATGACTAACTTTGGGGTAAAACCATTCTTAGAAAAATTCTTAGAACTAGCTCCATCCCCTGCTCCACGACAAGCCGTGGAAGAAATGGTGCAACCTACGAGCGAAGACTTCTCCGCTTTAGTATTTAAAATTCAAGCGAATATGGACCCTAATCACCATGACCGCATCGTATTTATGCGTATCTGCTCTGGTAAATTCGAAAAGGGTATGTCCGTATTGCATCGCCAATCTAACAAAACGATTCGCTTGTCTCAGCCTCAACAATTCTTGGCTACCGAACGTACCATCGTAGAAGATGCATATCCCGGTGATATTATCGGTGTCTTCGATGCTGGCACAATGGGCGTAGGTGATACACTATGTGCACAAAAACACAAGGTAACATTTGGTGACTTCCCTGTGTTCCCACCAGAATTCTTCGCCCGCGTATCTCCAAAAGATACTATGAAGCGTAAGCAATTCCAAAAAGGCATGACACAATTGGCTCAAGAAGGTGCAGTTCAAATCTTTGAACAACCAGGTGCCCTCGACTCCTTCGTAGTTGGTGCCGTAGGTATGCTTCAATTTGAAGTTTTAGAATACCGTTTAAAAAATGAATATGGTGTTGATTTATTAAATAATACATTGCCATACAGTGTTGCCCGTTGGATTGATGGTGAAGTAGATATTGCGTCTTTAAAAGGTGTAGATAATGCGATGATTGTTAAGGATAATCGCGATCGTACTGTAGTGCTTATCTCCAATGAATGGCAAATGGGTTGGGTTCAAGAGCGTAATCCTGATGTTACATTCTTAACAACCCCAAAACTTCATCACGAACTATAGTATTGGCATTTATAGCTTATCTTTCTAAATCTATACTTCGCACTTCTAAATGCGAGATGTACTATGTAGCAGACAGTGGCTTAACTGCAAACCTCAATAGTTAAGCACACTATAAATCCTCAGATAATAACAACTGGAATATATTTCTCAATATATAAAAATTAGAAATATATTCCAGTTTATTTTTTTATAATAGGCAGGAAAATCACAGAATTTAGTCGAATACATATAGTATGATTATGTAGAGAAGTGATTTATACTATTACTTTCTCGTATTTTTGTATATAATATAAATATATTATAAATAGATATATATCTAATATAGATATATAAAACCTAATGGTTTTACTGTTGTTGTGAGTGTTGAAAATAAATAATATATAATTATTATGCCTTATATATTCTATAGTTTTTTTCGACCATTCATGATACCATAAAATATAAGTTTTATTTTTTATTTTAAAGGAGTGATTTTATGCCACTTATTGACTTAGCGTTAGTCAACGATGTATGGACCTTGAAACTGTCCATGATTCAAACTGTAGGCCTCGCTGTAATCACGTTATTCATTGGTACTTGGATTAACAAGCATTCCAAGTTCTTACAACGTATGTGTATGCCTGCACCAGCTGTAGGGGCTTTGCCATTTGCATTTTTAACTGCTATTCTTTCTTACTACAAGATTTTGAACATTACTTTTGAAGGTTCCCTACAAACATTCTTAATGCTTGCCTTCTTTACTACCATCGGTTTGATGGCATCTTTAAAAGTCCTCAAAAAGGGCGGTATCTTCATTATCTTCTTCTTCCTAGCTTGTGCAGTATGGATTGTTGTACAAAATACAGCAGGTATTATGATTGCTAAAGCTTTAGGTATTGAACCAATCATCGGTATTATGGCTGGTTCCGTATCCATGATTGGTGGTCTTGGTACTGCTGGCGCCTTCGGCCCATATTACGAACAATTGCTTGGTATCCCTGGTACAGCATCCGCAGCGGTTGCAGCCGCAACATTCGGCATGGTAGCAGGTACAATTCTCGGTGCTCCTGTAGGTGAACGCATTATCAAAATGCACAAAGTTAAAACACCTTATGAAAATCCTGAGTTAATGGAAGATGAAGGCATCGACATGATCGAAGATCACGTTGAAAGTGGTGGCAAACAATTCAATTCCCAAGACCTTTTAACAATCTGTATGTGGATTGGCCTTGCTTTAGGTATCGGTACTATCGTAAGTGCTGGTTTGTCTATCTTAACTCCACTACCTGCATATATCGGTGCAATGATTTGTGCAGCTGTAATCCGTAACTTCGGTGACTTCACTAAAGCTTACAAAATCAACGATGCAGCTCTTGATGCAGTATCCAATGTAGCATTATCTCTATTCGTAACTATGGCTATCAATAGCTTGAAACTAGTTCAATTAATCGATCTTGCTTTACCACTTATTACAATCTTAGTTGCACAAATGGTACTTATCTGTGTATTTGCATACCTTATCTACTTCCTATTTGGTCGCAACTACGATGCAGTTATGCTTGGTTCTGGTGCCATCGGCTTCGGCTTAGGTGCTACACCAAATGCATTGGTTAATATGTTATCCTTAGCAAGTAAACATGGTCCATCCCCTCGTGCATGGCTCGTAGTTTCCTTGGTAGGTGCATTCTTAATCGACTTTGCTAATGCTTTCCTAATTACAACAATGGCTGGCATTCTTTACTAAAAAAAAGGACCCATTCGGGTCCTTTTTTTATGAAAAGAGCTTATTAGAATGATATGTTATCAATCTAATAAGCTCTTTTTACATTATTCTATTTAATTAAAGCCGCCCATGCATTGGCTACATCAGCAAACTCTTGAAGGGTAAAAGTCTCCCCTCTTCGTTGCCCATCGATATTGGCTTTTGCTAATAGCTCTTCGATTCTATCTTTTGATAATCCCGTTGTCTTCATCGTATTAGCAAATGTTTTACGTCGTTGCGCAAAACCAGCTTTCACTACTCGGAAGAATAATTTCTCATCAATCACATCAACAGGTGGTTTATCTCGTAATACGCAGCGAATGACAGAACTCGTTACCGCTGGAGCTGGCAAGAAGGATTTAGGTGGTACATCAAGCACAATATCCGGTTCAGTATAATATTGTACCGCCACAGATAATGCACCATAATCCTTTGTACCTGGCTTAGCTACCATTCTCAAGGCAACTTCCTTTTGCACCATTACAACGAGGCGCTCAATTGGTAATTTACTTTCCAGTAAAGACATAATAATAGGTGTTGTAATATAGTACGGTAAATTGGCAACTACCTTAAATGGTTTATGATTCATGATAGATGGTACATCAAGTTTCAACACATCGCCATGAATAATGCGCACATTATCATAGGAGGCCAAAGTAGTGTCTAAGACCTCTAATAAACGTCTGTCGAGTTCAATGGCCGTTACATCTGCCCCACTTTGTGCTAACCCCTGTGTCAATGTACCGATGCCAGGACCTACTTCTAGTACAGGTTCACCGGGTGTCAATTCTGCAGCATGTACTATTTCATCAACAATGCCGCGTTTAATAAGAAAGTTCTGCCCTAATTTCTTACTCATTTTAATATCGAAGCGTTTACATATATAATGTACTACTTCAGGGCTTGCAATTACTGATTCTAACATCTTAACTCCTATTTTAACTATTTACAGCCTCTTCAAAAGCATCTCGACTTATACCATAGTGATTTAAACGGTATAAAAACTGTTTCCCATTGCCATAACCAATGCCTAACTTAGCCCCAATAACCGCACGGCGAGCAGCACTATCAGGCATACCTGATAACCCATGACGAACTAGATCTACCATAGAAAATTCGTTAGATGATTCCAAGGATTCTACATGTAATGTGGATAAAGCCTTTCTAATGGATTCTGGAGATGCTTGTTCTATGCCAATATCATCATTTGCAAACGCTTCATCACGAGGGACAAAAGCATGCTGTGCATTAGGGAATTTTTTTGTTAATACACGACGAATTCTCTCCCCTGCTGTATCAGGATCGGTTAATATGATAATACCTCGCTTTTCATAAGCTACACGAATCATATCAATAACACCTTTACGAAGTGTAAAACCCTCTGTAGCAATACAGTCTGCTTCTACGGCTTGTGCAATACGTTGTATATCAGATTTTCCTTCTACTACGATGACTTGTTTAAGCATAGGTCCTCCTTTATTCTATTAGTACATTGTAACATATATATAACATTGCTTAAATACTTATAATCGAGTAGTATAGGTAGTGTAATATATAAAAGGAGGCCATTATGACCTTACAACAATTAAAGTATGTCACAACAATTGCAAATATAGGCAGTATTAGTGAAGCTGCTAAGAGACTCTTCGTGTCTCAACCAAGTCTAACAAAGGCTATTAAGGAATTGGAAAAGGAAATGGGCATTACCATTTTCGACCGTACCAATAAAGGGATTACTGTTTCTAAAGAAGGGGAACGTTTCCTCGGCTATGCACGCCAAGTACTAGAGCAAGCCGCTTTATTGGAAGAGCAATATAAAAGCCAAAGCGGTGGTAAAAAACAATTCTCTGTTTCTACGCAACATTACTCCTTTGCGGTTAACGCCTTTGTAGAGCTTTTAAAAGGCGCAGGCATCGAACAATATGATGTATCCTTACGAGAAACTCAAACCTATGAAATCATCGATGACGTAGCTCATATGAAGAGTGAAATTGGTTTACTCTTCTATAATGATTTTAATAGACCTGTACTAGAGAAATTAATTCACACTAATGAATTAACATTTACAGAGTTATTTACTGCACACCCACATATCTTCATAGGCAAAAACCATCCACTAGCTAATAAAAAGGTTGTATCTATGGACGAATTAGAGGAATATCCATATATCTCCTTTGAACAAGGCGATCACAACTCTTTCTATTTCTCTGAAGAAATTTTTAGTACCGTTGTACGACCAAAACATATTCGTGTACGCGACAGAGCATCCCTCTTTAGTTTATTGCTTGGTCTAGATGGATATACCGTATCTAGTGGTGTTATCGATGAAGAAGTAAACGGAGAGAATATTATCTCTGTTCCTCTTGCTGAAGAAGGTTTAATGCATATCGGTTACATTACCAATAACAAAATGCATCGCAGTCGTTTAGGACAAGAGTATATTCAAGCCTTAGAACAGTATGTAGGCAACTACGGTAGACATATTAAACTACCTGAAACAAAAGAATAATATTGTAGGATTCTTGATTATATTTCAACTGCTCTACATAATAGTGTAACTTTAAATAAAAGCACTCTTGATTTTGAACTGTACCTCGGAAAATTGTGTCCAATTTTTTGGGTGCAGTTCATTTAGAGAGTGCTTTTTAATATATGTAGGAAATCTAACTGCTAACAACTAAACCAAAGAAAAGCATAAGATAGAATAAGATATGCCACAACTGAGTTGATACTATATTACTTTTACATCTCGATATAACTGAAGCGCAAAAATAACTCTCTGATATAACTTAAAGCTATATACAACATTAATATATTGATATTTTTATATATGCTCATCCTTAGTTATAATAAACCTATCGAATCTATCGGTTTTACCGTTTATATAAGGAGGATTATATATGTCCAAACAATTAGCACCATTTCATTTTGATATCGTAGGTTCTTTCCTACGCCCAGCAGAATTAAAAGAAGCTCGTGAAGCTTTTACAAAAGGAAATATTACAAGAGAAGAGCTAACAGCTGTTGAAGATCGTCTTATTACAGACCTCATTCAAAAACAAAAAGCTGCAGGTCTTCCTGTTATTACTGATGGTGAATTCCGCCGTGCATACTGGCACTTAGATTTCATGTGGGGATTCAATGGAGTAAAAGAAATTGAACTTGAACACGGTTACAAATTCGTTGGTCAAGAAACAGCGCCAGGCTCCCTCGCCCTTACTGGTAAAATTACAGGTACTAACCATCCATTTGTAGAACATTTCAAATTTGTAAAACAATTTGAAGATGAACATACTACAGCTCGTCAAACAATTCCTGCTCCATCCCAATTCTTAGCTGAATTATTCCGCGAGGATAATGGTATTACAACACGCTCCTTCTACCCTGATTTAGAAGAATTAATTCAAGACATTGCTGCTGCATACCGTCAAGTAATTAAAGACCTCTATGAAGCAGGTTGCCGCAACATCCAATTTGATGATTGCACTTGGGGTATGTGCTGTGACCACGCTTACTGGACTGGTCGCCAAAAAGATAAAAACGTTACTATTGAAGGCGAAACAGCTAAGTACCTACGCTTAAACAACTTGGCACTCGAAGGGCGACCTCATGACTTGGCGTTCACAACCCATGTATGCCGTGGTAATTACAACTCTACTTGGGCTGCTAGTGGTGGTTATGAACCAGTTGCACCAATTCTATTCGCAAAAGAAAATGTAGATGCATACTATCTAGAATTTGATGATGACCGCTCTGGTGGCTTTGAACCATTGCGTGAAGTGTCTCCTAATAAAAAGGTCGTATTAGGTCTTATTACATCTAAACGCCCAGAATTAGAGGATAAAGAAGTTATCAAAGAACGTATCAAAGAAGCTACAAAATATATTCCTCTTGAAAGACTTTGCCTATCCCCTCAATGTGGCTTCGCATCTTGTGAAATCGGCAACCAATTGACCGAAGAGCAACAATGGGCTAAACTTGCATTAGTTAAAGAAATAGCTCATGAAGTTTGGGGTGATTAAATGAACGAACACACAATATATTTAGGGGGCGGTTGTTTCTGGGGCCTTCAAGGGTATATCAGAAAAATCTCTGGCGTGATTTCCACTGAAGTAGGCTATGCCAATGGTCCTACGGAAAATCCAAGTTATGAAGATGTCTGTCATGATAGTGGTCACGTGGAAGCGCTAAAGGTTACATACGATGCAGATGTACTCTCCTTAGATCACTTAATTCAATACTTCTTACGCGCCATCGATCCATTCAGCGTTAATAAACAAGGTGGCGACGTAGGTATTCAATATCGAACCGGTATTTACTATATAGATAAAGCCGACCAATCAATTATTGAAAGCACCTTAGCTCGTGCTCAATCCTTCGAAGGTAAACCATTTGCTATTGAAGTATTACCTCTATCTAACTACTATTCTGCAGAGGAATATCATCAAGATTACTTAGATAAAAACCCTACTGGTTACTGTCACATTCCATTAGGCCTATCTGATGAGCCACTTATCGATGACAACGCCTATAATAAGCCTTCTGAGGAAGATCTCAAGGCTTTATCTCCTCAAGAGTTCGAAGTTACACAGAACTCTGCTACGGATGCACCGTTCAGTCATGACCTAACCGATGAATTCAAACCAGGGCTGTATGTAGATATCACTACAGGAGAACCCCTATTCGTGTCCGCCCATAAATTTGAGTCTCACTGTGGTTGGCCTAGCTTCACAAAGCCAATCGCAAAGGATGTCATTAAATACTATCAAGATGACTCTCATGGCATGAATCGTATCGAAGTACGCAGCCGTATTGGTAATGCCCATTTAGGCCATGTATTTGAAGATGGTCCTAATGGTTCACTTCGCTACTGTATCAATGGATCATCTTTACGATTTATCCCTAAAGATGAATTAAAAGGTACAAAATACGAATATCTAATTCCATATATTGAAGACTAAAAAAGGACGCCTTAATCATAAGGCGTCCTTTTACTATATCTATTATGAGTACTTACTGAGCTAAGTAAGTAGAACCAAAAAGAGGATATATCTTACAGATATATCCTCTAAATCTTCATATTAGTCCAATACGTACACTGTAACGTCTTGGCGACCAAAGTCCATAGCCTCACCATAAGAGTCCATTACAAGGTCAATTTTGTTACCCACAATAGCACCACCAGTATCGGCAGCAATAGCTTCACCGTAACCAGGGATAAATAAGCGTGTACCCAATGGGATAACATCTGGGTCAACCGCTGCAATACCGCGTACTGCAGGAACACCTGTAGCCGTAATACCAGCACCATCACCATCGCCAGCAAGGTAAGCCGAAGCTTCCATTACGATAGCACGAGATGAGCGACCAGCAATATTACGGGATGTAGTCACTTCACGAGTACCTTCTTTAATAATAGTAGGTACCATTTCGCGTTGTGTTACTTTAGATACGTCATTTGTTTTAATAACCGTACCATTACTATATAATGTTTCACGTTGCACTCGTTCTAAACCAGGTTGGCCAACTTGAACAACCTCTTCTTCACCTTGTGCCATTGTATCATCTTTTTGACGAATCACTTGAATAGGAATCTCTTGATCTACTGTGGATAAAGAACGGCTTGTTACTTGTGCAATTGTAATATGTGTACCACTTAATACAGAACCATTTGCATCGCCTACTACAGCGTAGTTAGGCATTTTGAAACCAAGTTCATTAGCAACGCCTTGTGCAGTTGTTTCTGTTGTGAAAACAGCTCTAGTCTTACCATTAACAGTTACATAAACTGGAATGGCACGTACAACAGTTAATGTTGTACCATTTTGAACAGATGTTGAGCTGGAAATAACTTTATCATTTGGATTTAATTTAACCCCGGCATCGCGTACGATACCTTCGTTAGAATTTAAATGCGTTCTAACAGTGTGTGCTGCACCATCTACCATAACGGTAACGGTTTTATCATTATAAGAAAAACCTGTCATAGTTACAGCTGTTACAATCAATCCAGCAACAACAGACGAAATATATCGTTTGTGTGTCTTATGAATTCTCATATTGTAATCCCTCCTGTAATGTAATTATTCTACTACAGATAGATATAACCTGTCAAACGCCAAAGGTTAACAATAAGAGATAAGCCTATATAAATACTGGTTTTTCATTAATGTTATTTTCTATATTTTTACAAAAAGTCCACTGCATACGTACATATCTATATTTTTTAATACTATACAATATATTCCGAATTGTGTACATATATACGATACCACTACCATATATAGTATGCTAGGATTTTTTATAACATAAATTGTATTTTTATGTGTTTTTCAATTGTTACCAAAATTTTCTACATATCAGAAAACTTCATTTTTATCTCATTTTTAAATATGTATACATGTAAAAAAGCCTGTAAAAACAGGCTTTTTCAGTATTATATAAATGTATTAAAATTCATCATTCAACACTATGTGTGAATTTCATCATTTATTCATCTTAAACATTGGTTGTAAACGCTCAATGACGGTCATCGATTCCTTGTGTTCTCGAGCAATAGCTTCTTTCATAAGTTCCTCTTGAGCAGAAATTGGATGTTCTCTATCATTAATTTTACGATACGAGCCATCTGCTCTCATAATATGAGCTTTTAAGGTATCTTCTAAATATAAATCTAAAATACCTTTAACGCGCTCCTTATGCCGTTTATCTTCAATAGGAATCATAAGTTCTACACGTTCATTTAAATTTCTCGGCATCCAGTCTGCACTAGATAGGAATAGACTTTCATTCCCCCCATTATGGAAATAGAATAAACGATGATGTTCTAAGAAACGCCCTACGACGGAACGAACCGTTATATTATCACTAACACCTGCAATGCCAGGCCGTAGTGTACAGATACCACGAACGATAAGATCAATACGAACACCTGCAGCAGAAGCTTCATATAGTTTAGCAATGACTTCTTTATCGAGCAAGGAATTCATTTTGCCAATGATATATGCCTCTTCTCCCTGTTTTGCGAATTCGATTTCACGGTCAATCAATTCCATTATCTTTTCCCGCAAATTTAAAGGGGCTACAATAAATTTATTCCAAATTGGAGGATCGGAATAACCAGAAATTAAATTGAAGAAGCGAGATGCATCGTCGCCATATTCATCATTACATGTGAATATGCCACAATCCGTATACATCCGTGCTGTCTTGCCATTATAGTTACCTGTAGCTAGGTGAACATAACGCCTAATACCCGCATCTTCCCTGCGAACAACCATGGTAATCTTGGAGTGAGTTTTAAGTCCTTTCAAGCCATAAATAACATGGCAGCCAGCCTTTTCTAGGCGGCGTGCCATATGAATATTATTTTCTTCATCAAACCGTGCTTTAACCTCCATAAGTACGGTTACTTGCTTGCCATTATCAGCCGCTTTTATAAGCGATGCTATAATAGGCGAATCGCCACTGACGCGATATAATGTTTGTTTAATAGCCAATACATCTGGATCCGTAGCTGCTTGTGCTATAAATTGTTCTACCACCGCAAAAGACTCAAAGGGATGGTGAACAAATAAGTCTTGCTTTCCAATAACAGAGAATAGACTTTCCCCTTCGTGCTCTACTAATTCACTAGGAAGTTTAGGTTCAAATGGAGCATAACGAAGATGATCGAGACCTGGATAGTTGCAGAAATCAAAATACATACGACAATCAAGATGACCATCTATACGATATACGTCCTTTGGCTCTAATTCAACACTAGTGAGCACAAAGTCCAATAGATTATCCTTTACATCACCACAAACCTCTAATCGTACTGCATCACCACGACGTCGACGACGCAAAGATGCTTCTACCTCAGAAAGCAAATCTGTTGCTTCTTCTTCATCAATTTCTAAATCCGCATCACGAGTAATACGGAACACCATAAAATCTTCTATACCATAACCTTGGAAGAATTGAGTAGCATAATAGGTAATCACATCCTCCAAATATACAAAACGATGCTCTTTATTACTACGACTAGGTATTTCAATGATACGATTTAACACAGACGGAATTGGTAAGATTGCGATTTTATAATCTTTTGTACCATCTGGCAATACTTGAAAAATACGTATAATGGCATTGATGGTATGGTTTGTTAAAAATGGAAATGGGTGTCCAGAGTCAACGGCTAGAGGTGTTACAACAGGGTAGATATGTTCTTCAAAATAGTGACGTAACCAAGCCTTAGATTTCACATCTAACTGTTCTGGATAGGTAAAATAAAATCCATGAGATTCTAATTCACACAATACATTCTTTAAATATGTACTTTGCATCGATACGAGGCGCTGTACAGACTCATCAATAGCCTTTAACTGTGCCTTAGCATCCATATGAGCCGCATCGTACTTAACAATGCCATTCACAACTTGATGACGTAATCCAGCCACACGAATCATAAAGAACTCATCTAAATTAGAGCTAGCAATAGCAATAAATCGAAGTCGTTCTAATAAAGGAGTATTAGTATCAATAGACTCTAATAAAACGCGCTGATTAAACTTTAACCAAGATAATTCACGGTTAAAATAATACTTTGCATTACTGAACATGACGATCCCCTCCCCTTACTAGTACAATTTCCATACCAAATACCTCTGTAAAATATTCCGAATCACGGTCAAAGGTCCACCATTCTAATGAAATATCCTCATTAGTACGACAGAATACATAAAGTACATTATCTCGTTCTTCTAATGTTACTTCAGAGATTTTTTGGTTACTACCTGCATCGAGTGCACAAGCAACCCGAATGATGGCTACCAGCTTGGTAACTTGAATTTTTTGTAATTCTGTTAATGCATTGAAATATGCGTCGTCATCATTTGGAGTTCCCTTGTAGTGGTAATACACAACATTAGCAACTACTTGTTTTTCTTCTTCTGAAAGGCCAAATATATCTGTCCCCATTACAATATGATACGCATGCTCTCCATGATTTCGTAAATTAACGAACTTGCCTACAGAACAAAGAATGGCTGCAATACGACATAGATAGCCCCACCGTTCTGGTAAACCTTTATGTCGCAATGCTTTACAGAATAAGGAGCTAAATAGCTCTACCTCGGCATCATGAATTCGGTCTGTATGATATCTTGCAGCAACAGCACGCGCTAACTGTGCATTTTGTTCACGCAATTGATACATAAACGGATTATTCTCGGTTTCCACACCGTAGAACCAACTAATGCCTTGAGAGAATGAAAAGCTACTGAAAATTAATGATTTAGGCTCTATGGCCGTAATGATTTCATTAAATAAAATCATGGTAGGCATTAAAATATTGGCCTTATATTCAGGTAATTTATAACGATTCATCAACTTGGTAGCTGTCACACCGTCAAAAGAATTGATAAGCCCTTTAAATCGTTCTGGCTCAATAGTAATAATGTCTTCTTTATTATTTTCTTGTCCCATTAAATGAGTCATATATTGCGCCTCATCACCAGATAAGACGATACTATTAATATTGAAAGTTTGTAATTCTTCACGAAGAGGGCCAATCATACGATGTAAGTATTCTGTAATAGCCCTTGGGAATGATATGGAAGATCGTTGATTTCGATTAAATGACTCCATAACCCGTAAGGACCCACTATGCATATTGCGTTGGAACAATAAATTCTCACCACGCCAAACCGTTAAGCCTACCCCACCAGATGTAATATCCAAGAATAATGTTGCCTTAGTAGGATCTGTCAGTTTATATTGATGCGTCATCTTGTAATATAACAAAGCATATTTGTAATATACCTCTTTCGGCATATCGATGACCTCAACGCGCATCCCCGTTTGAATATAGATTTGATCTAGAATACTACGACGATTAGCGGCTTCGCGTATTACGGTCGTACCATATAGTTTAGAACGACTCACGCCATAATCTGCCATTAATTGCTTATAACCTTTTAAAATATGACAGATTTCTTCAATTGTTTTAAAGCTCAAGCGAGATGTTTGAAATAATTCTTCCCCAAAGGTTACCTCCCGCGCCGCATAATCTATAACACGTACATCATCTATGCCTTTATATTCTAATATGGTAATACTCATGCTACTGGATCCCACATGTAGTACTGCATATCGTAATGTTTTTGGTAATGCCATTATGCCTCCTTACGAGATTCATGCCATTCTATTTCTAAGGATTTCTCGAATTCTTTTTTAAATGATTTTGAAAGTTTTTCTACCGCCGTTCTAGTGACACTCACATCGCGTCCTTCTAAATAGAACACTTTTATGACTACACTAGTGTATTTAATATTTACCTCTAACTGTTTGATAAATTGTTCATGGCTTTCATCAAGAGCCTCTGCAATCGCTAAAATAATAGAAAGCTTTTGACCTAATGAGCGTTGTTCTTGATCTAACAATTTACCATATAAGAAATTCTTATATTCCTTTGGCGTCAATCCATGAGAATTCATGACTAAGAATGCACTAAACGCCTGTTCAACATGAGAAATCCCATATAAATTACTATTGACGAGCATATAGCAGCCATGACGAGCATGACTATAATAATTAACTCGTTTACCTATATCATGCAACAGTCCCGCTGCAATCAAACATCGTCTAAAATTCTTATCGGCCTTATGGAGTGGCTCTAATGCATCATATAAAGTAGTAGCTAATTTCGTAATATACTTAGCATGCACGAGCTCATGCTTTGTCATACCTAATAGTACATTCTCTGCAGAATGAACTAGAATATCATCGATTATAGAATTTCCGCCTAAATAGTACTCACCGTAATAATCGTAGAATAAACCTTCACGCAAACCACAACCGCCTACAACAAGGGTCTTAGCATTTACATAGTTAAACAGCTCATCCACTATGGTGAGTCCTGCAATAATAATATCTGCACGTTCCGATGATAAGCCACTAATTTTTTTACGGGCCTCTAAGGATTTACCTTTTACATCTTCTAAGATTTCGTGAAATCTATGATATGGTAACTCATAGTTATGTAGTTTCGTAATGGGATATGATAACTTACGTTGATCTATTTTTGCAATATTACGAGCTGTACCGCCAATACCTAATAGAGGAAGCTTCACATTATGAAGCCAATAATGTTCCTTAATGGTTTTCTTTACAGCCTTCGTCATTTTTTCTAGTTCTTTAGGGGTATACTCATCGCCCTTTTGATAGGTTCCAGTTAAGGTAAGTGCCCCTATAGGTAGACTAACAGCTTTCACAATATGTCGATTTTTTACTAGCGTTACCTCTGTACTAGCACCGCCTAAGTCAAAAATAATAAAATCTTTAAGGCCAATCGTGTTGATAACCCCAAGGAATCCAAGGCGCGCCTCTTCTTCACCAGCAATACATTCTAAATCTAGACCTGTTCGTTCTTTTACGGCTTTAATAAAAGCATCTCCATTTTTAGCTAGACGTACTGCAGCCGTAGCAACAGCTTTTATGGTATCTACCTCCATAGCGTCAGCCATATGAACAAAGCCTTTTAAAGCACGCAGAGAGCGCTCCATTGCCTCATTTGTTAACTCATGAGTGCCCCACATATTTTCACTTAAGCGGACACTCTCTTTTTCTTGATATATGAGACGATAACTACCGGTCTTAGAAATCTCATAAATGACAAAACGAACGGAGTTGGATCCTAAATCTATAAATGCAATACGTTTCATGCTACTAACCTCGACTTACTATAGTTCAGTATGAATATACTTTAGTATACCATAGAAAAACGCGATTCTCACCGCTAAGGGAGAATCGCGTTTTATAATTGTACGCCGAATAGGCATGACTAAACCCCCAGTTAAACTGGGGGTTGGTAAAAA
>CABSJL010000013.1 GCA_902478055.1 uncultured Veillonella sp.
AGGAAACCTTTTAATTCACGTTTTTTTTGTACAGCTAATTCACGTACGTCCATAATAATTCTCCTTTGTGGATAAACTCGGACTCTTTTGAGTCGGTAATTAATACCTTTAACTAATTGTATTATACAAAATGATATATAACAATTCAAGTTTTTTCGATATAGTTCTCCGAATATTTTAGAATTAAATTCAATTAATCTATTTTAGTAATAAAAATGATAATTAAATAAAAAGTAGATAAGCCATATACGACTTATCTACTTTGGTACTGTATACGCATTATCTAATATGACAAAGAGCATACAAAATATACATTTTTATTTATGCTTTTACGGATGGCAAGTTACGGCCATAGAAAATTTCCATCATTTCTTGTTTTAATTGATGTTTAATTTGTTTGATTTCTCGTTCGCTCAATTCAGCTTCAGTAATACCAAATAGGTAATTATCTAAATCAAACTCTTTTAACATCATTTTTGTATGGAAAATATTTTCTTGATATACGTTTACATCAATCATGTTGTACATGTTGCGAGTTTTCGCATTGATGTAGTTTTGGATCGAGTTGATGCGATGATCGATATAAATTTTCTTACCCGATACGTCACGTGTAAAGCCACGTACATGGTAGTCCATGGTAAGAATATCGGAATCGAAGCTTTGAATTAAATAGTTAAGTGCTTTTAGTGGAGAGATTTGACCACATGTAGACACTTCAATGTCGGCACGGAATGTACTAATCCCTTTGTGCGGATGGCTTTCAGGATATGTATGTACAGTAAGGTGAGATTTATCGAGATGCATAACTACATCTTCTTTTTCAATTTCCTCTTCAGAAATCAAAATCGTTACAGATGCACCTTGTGGATCATAGTCTTGTTTCGCTACATTAAGGATATTGGCACCAATAATATGGCTAACCTCTGTTAAGATAGCTGTTAAACGATCTGCATTGTATACTTCATCAATGTACTGAATGTATTGCTTTTTCTCTTCTTCTGTACGAGTATAACAAATATCATAAATATTAAAACTCAATGTCTTTGTGAGATTATTAAAACCATATAATTTCATTTTAGGCTTTGCTTTAACTGGTGTATCCATGATATGTCATAACCCTTTCCATGCATAGACTTACTATTTTTCTGAAAGCTTTTCAAACTGTATCAGAATAAGCTTTCACCATATAACTAAACAATTTCTTGTTTATACACAAACTCTACATCAAACTGTCCATTATCGTAGGTAACGATGGCAAATGTACCGCCAGAGCGGTCGCGAGCCAACGATATACTGCCGGGATTCACAAATACCGCATCACGAACACGAACCTCACCATGATGATGGCTATGACCGGACACGATGAGTCGCGCCCCCATATCAGTGCCTAACTCAATCAGTTTTTGTATTCGATTATAATATGATACCTCATGACCATGAGTCATGTAAATATAGGTATCCTCTAGAGGAATCAACTGTTCTCTCGGTTCAAGAGGCTGTACACGGTCATTATTACCGCGCACTGCATACACCGGAATATCAGTATGTTCCTGCATATAGCGCGCATCATCACCGAAATCACCAGCGTGAAGCCACATATCGATGTCTTGATCTGCTGTAGCCTCCAAGACAAGATCTATATCATCTAGATACCCATGGGTATCACTTAAAATACCAATTCGTTTCATTTTATAAGTTCTCTAATACTATTATATTACATATTTATATGAACTATACCATATAGTTCGAAAATATTAAAGCTTGTTAATTAATTTGCGTAAAGCACGGCCACGATGGCTGATGGTTTCCTTTTCTTCAATGCTAAGTTCTGCCATTGTCTTTTCAAATTCAGGTACATAGAAGTATGGATCATAGCCAAAACCATTGTCCCCTTTTGGCTCATCTTGAACAAGTCCATCACAATAGCCTTCAGCTGTCACCTCACGGCCATCAGGAAATACAAGAGCTAAAGCACATACATAATGACCTGTGCGGTCACTTTTACCTTGCAGTTCGCGAATTAATTTTTCATTATTAGCTTGATCATCACCATGATGACCTGCATAACGCGCAGAATATACGCCTGGTGCACCATTAAGAGCATCTACGGTGATGCCAGAATCATCGGCAAGGCATGGCCGATTGGTAGCCTTTGCATAGTAGTGAGCCTTTAATAAAGCATTTTCCATAAAGGTTGTACCCGTTTCCTCAGGTTCCTCAATGGTAACAACCTCTTTTACCGGTACACAATCGATAGATAAATGAGAGAAAGCCTCGGAAAATTCACGAATTTTCCCTTTATTGCCTGTAGCTAATACGATTTGTTCCATCTTATACCTCCGGAGCTGTAGGATACACTTTACCTACTTTATCTGCTGTTGCGCCGAGTACTTCACGTTGTTTTGCCATGAGCTCATCTGTAGCAGCTTCCGCTAAGTCAAGTAATGCATTTAGCTCATCACGGTTAAAGGTACCGTGTTCGCCAGTACCTTGTACCTCAACCATATTGCCAGAGCCCGTGCGCACCACATTCATATCAACGATAGCAGCGCTGTCCTCTTCATAGCAAAGATCAGTAATAGGGCCGTCAGGACCAATACCTACAGAAATAGCTGCACAGAAATCGGTAATAGGGAATTTGCCAGCTCCGCCAAAGGTAAAGTCCACCGCATCAACGAGGGCTACAAAAGCACCCGTAATAGAGGCTGTACGCGTACCACCATCGGCTTGAATAACGTCGCAATCGATAGTAATAGAACGTTCACCTAGCGCTTCAAGGTCTACGACAGCGCGCAATGCACGACCGATAAGGCGTTGAATTTCTACGGTACGGCCTGTTTGTTTCCCCTTTGCAGCCTCACGGCTCACGCGAGTTTGCGTAGAACGTGGCAACAAGGAGTATTCAGCGGTTACCCAACCTTGACCAGATCCTTTGAGCCAGCGCGGCACAGAATCCTCCACAGTAGCTGTGCAGATAACCTTAGTCTTGCCGCACTCAATGAGTACAGAACCTTCTGCATACTCTGTAAAATTCCGTGTTATTTTAATAGGTCGCAATTGACCTGCTGTTCTATTATCGCTGCGCATAGGAACCTCACCATTCTAAATCTAAACATTAGAACGCCCCTTACACAAAGGGGCGTTATCTTTTCTTATTATATCACAATTTAACTATTTTTTATCACTACAAATCAGATTATAGTTACCAATTCTAACACAGTATGGTTCATTATCAGGAGCCACAACTTTGAGAATCTACCACTATACCTCGTATTGTCCATTGCCAAGTGGATCTACCACAACATAACGGCCTGCACCGCCTTCTGCTTTAGCCCGTTTGGCCTCTGTAATGGCATCTTGACGAGTTTCCTCATCAGCTTGCCAAGGAATGAACATGGCATAAACACTTTGTGGCCCATAGGGTCCATATTGACCATGTGAAAGTACGCTATGCCATCCAACTTTATTTTCGTACATGCGCACCTTTTCAAGGCGTTCCTCTTGTACACCTGTTTCATCATAGTACACATTGTAGCGGTTCGACCATATATCGCCTACACCGGTGCGTTCCTCTTCGGCCATCTTATGACGGTTAGACCATTGCAGCTTCCACTTAGCGATAAGGTCATCAATATAAGCGGTTACATTTTGACTTTGCTTATATTTAACAGGGTCAAAGGCAGGTTCGACGACCTTGCTGTAATCAAGACCTGCCATAGATAAAATAATACCAGTATTTACATATGGCAATGCTTCTTGTACGGAGTAACCACCTTCTAAGACAGCTATATCTGCTTGCAATAAATCCACAAGCTCAGCATAGCCCTTTGCGGTTACCTGCATATTAGCCAATGGATCGCTAAAATGATTATCTTGCCCCGCAGAATTGATAACTATGTCAGGATTGAATTCTTCTAGGATTGGCAATACTAACTCACGCATAACCTTCATCAAGCCTTCGTCACCAGTCCCAGGTGGCAATGGGATATCTATATTTCCACCAATAGCCTGTGGACCACCGAATTCATCCATAAAGCCTGTGCCAGGATATAAGGTCCGTCCATCTTGGTGGAAACTAATGTATAGTGTATCTGGATCATGGTAGAACACATCTTGAGAGCCATCACCATGATGTACATCTGTATCCACCACAGCAACCCGTTTAATACCATAGGTTTGACGCATATGTTGAATCATGACAGCTTCAATGTTAATGGTACAGAAACCACGAATACCATGAACCATGGCCATCGCATGATGCCCTGGCGGTCTTACTAAGGCAAAAGCGCGATCTACTTCACCGCGCATAACCGCATCAGCAGCGGCAATAGCACCACCTGCAGACACACGATGTGCTTCCGTTACCCAGGACTCTAAGTTAGGAGCGCCCACATGAACGCGCTCTATGGTATCCCAATCGGCCACGATAGGATTATATTCCACAATATTGGGTATATCTAATAAGCCTTCCTCAACGATTTGATCACGCGTATACAGCAATCGCTCTTGTCGTTCTGGGTGAGTTTCAGAAATCTTCCAGTCGAAAGCAGGGAAAAATACAAGCCCTAAACTATGATTTGATGTATTTTTGTCAGTATTCAACTTATTACGTACACTTTTATGGGTATTAATAAGTCCATGACGCTCACGATAGGATAAGCCTTTATTCCACATACTGTTTCACCCCCGCTGCTAATTGTACTTTTACAGTGATTAATCGTTCCATCGATTGCCAGCCCTCAACAACAGGGAAATCTTCTATACTAATGACCTCTATATCCTGGTCCTTACCAAGGCCTAAACGCAATGCTTCTTCACTGAGGGCCTCTTTAGCTCGTTCCACAACTTGTTCCACCCGCTTTAAGGTACATGTTTGTTGCTTGATTCCCAACTCAGGAATAACGAGCAAGCGCCGTTTTGTATCGACGTGAACCGTAAGTTCGATAGTCGATAACGCTAAGGCCGCACCGATAGCATTAGCCACCGCCGCATTTTCTGGTATGGTAATCGGTAAATCCATATATTTACCTATGCTAGGTCCAAGGCTTGGCGCCGTTCCACCTACTACCACGATTTGAGCAGGCACAAATACATCGGGATTCACAATATCCGCTACTACATAGATAGGTCGTTTGTTTTCTGCCCTTACCACCTCATCTATGCCATGCTGAATTGTTTGCAACGCCTTATTTACGATTGATTGAGCAACGTCAGAAGCAGTTATATCCTCTGTTAATTGTTGTTGAGTCTCAGTTGTATTTCCGTTTGTACTAGCATTTAGTCTATTAGCCAATACCTCCATAGCTCGTTCAGCTAATCCAACCTTACCATAGCTCGCATACCCTAGTACGATGAGAGCATCCCCTAATGTAGGTTCCTCCCCGCCTAATGCTACCGATGGCCCCACCCGTTCAGGTCCGACAGTAATTTCACCATCTACAATGCGAACGACAGATTCACCACCAATACCAACAGAGGTAACGGCAAAGGAGCGTACCGCACTTGGGTATTCACGAATAGATACACCACTTTTAGTCATCAACGGTCTGCCTTGTTTCCACAAAGAAATATCTGTAGTGGTACCGCCAATATCTAAAGCAACTGTATGTTCATTCCCAATAGCTCCAAGAGCAGATAAGCCCAGTACGGTTGCCGCAGGTCCTGTAAAAGCGGTCTCTACAGGTCTACTCACCATATGTTCCATAGGTAAAGAACCTCCATCGGCCTTTAATATATGAAGAGGAGCCTTAATGTTTCGCACGCTTAACGCATCTTCTACATTCTTCTTAAATACTGTAAATACCGGTGTTACAGCGCTATTAAAATATGCGCTAATAGTGCGACGCGGAAAATTCAAAGAGCCGCTTAATAAGCTGCCATTAGAGATAGTATTATATCTATCTTTCAATGCTTCTGTTATAGATAATTCTTCTTGAGGATTGCGCACCCCAAATTTAGCAGATACGGCGGCTAAATCAGTACCACTGCGAGATTGAACCATTTCGGCTATAGCTTGAACTGCATTTGTAGGTGTACGTTCCACCACAATACCTCTATGATCAGTATAGCCTTGAAGATAGATAGGATTCACAGGGAATATATCGTCCACATTTCGGCCAGGTCCCGTTACTACAAACAGGTCTACCACTTGCTCTTTCTCTTCCACGATGGTATTCGTTACCACAGTAGTAGACAGCGTAACTTGATCAATATTTGATGTATTACAATGTTGGAGAATTGCATCAAGGGCCTCGCCTATGCCTTGCATTAAATTATCTTTGGTTGTTCGTCTTTTAGCAGATGCTACTACACGATGGCCATCGATGATGACCGCATCTGTGAAAGTACCACCTACGTCTAAACCTAGTAACATACGACCTCCTTATCAAAATTAATAGAGGATACTTAGAAATACTAAATTAAGTAAAAAACTCTATTTTACCTAGCATATAACCACTATTAACTTTCACAATATATAAAAAGGCTGTACCCATCTCTATGTGATGAGTACAGCCTTCTGTTATTTACCAGATACAGATGCGTAATTTTTAATGATAACAATCGGAGTCATTTGGCTATCATTACCAAATGGATTGTCAATCAACAATTGTGCAATTTTATTACCGTCAATGCCACGGCTTGTACCTAACACAGCGGAACGTTTCAAGTCATTAACGTCAGCTACAACAGCGCCATAACAGCCTGTGCGAGATACGATTTTCTCAGCTACTTTATCTGGATCCTTTGGACCAAATACAATGTGCTTGTCGAATGGAGGCATTGTACCAGTTACATCATCTGTTAAAGATGCTGCACGAGCAATTGCATAGAATACACCTGGTTTGCGGAAAATCTTAGCAATAGCGCCTAAAATGAAGGCACCCAATACTTTCCATTTACCATCTAGATTCATAGCGGATTGCATGCCATAAATGGATGCCATAGACCCATCTGGATGGATAAAGCGATTAATTAAACGAGCTTGCCAGCAAACATTTAACTCTTCAGGACGTGTAAAACGACCTTGTGTAATAGCTACTACAGATTCAGCTACACATACGATATCTTCAGGTCCAATATTATGACCGCCAAATTCAACGATAGCATCCACGATGTCATCATTATCTGTAAGAATACGTGTTGGCACACATACTAACTCTAATTCTGCCATTGTTATGCCTCCTTATTGAACCAATGCTGCTTGAACTTCTTCAGCAGTCAAACGAATACGTTGTTTATCGATATGATAATCTGTACGGCCTACGATTTGGTAGTAAATATCGATGTCCATATAAGGGAAGCCCTTAATATCTTCACGAATATTGCCATTTTTACCTGTCAATGTAACGAATACACGGATAGTACCGCCTTTGCGAGGTTTGATGATAACTGCTTCAAAATAGCCATCATGACGAGGGCGATTAATATCCATAGCCCATGCATCTACTTTTACCGCATCAAAATGTTCCTCTGGTAACAATGGACGTGGGAACAAATCCATAATTGTACCAAGTTGACGACCTTTGTTCACAAATGGAATGTCACAGAACAAGGTAATGGATTCAAAATTACGATCAGATACTTGGAAGTTTGTCGCACGTTTTGGCAACAAGATAACCTTTTCATTACCTTGTTTCAATACGAACAAACGGAATAATAAATACAAAGCGGCAATAGCTACAATAATAGCTATTACTACACTTAGGATGTTATAAAACCACATAGGGCATCTCCTTTATAATGTAATATGTTCAATGCTGCGACGACTTGTATCAAGGAAGGAGGCGCTCAGCGTATCACCAAGCTCAATATCCTTTGTAAAATACAATGACACAGTACCCGCCGTTTTTTGAGGGTTAAACAAATCTTTACCCTCTAATCTGCGGCGAACAAGTTCACTCGTTTCAAAAGCAGGGTCGATGAATTGAATGCGCCCTGACGTTAGTTCCTCTAGCAAAGGTTGTACAAATGGGAAATGAGTACAGCCCAAAACTACGACCTCAATTTCTCGGGACAATAAAGGTTCTAGATATTCAGTACATACATCGCGTACAAAATAGTCATCTAAATGACCTTGCTCAATGAGGCCTGCCAATTCAGGACATGGTTGTTCCCATACGAGCACTTCATGATCAACTTCAAGGGCTACATGTTTATGAATATGACTATTCACAGTTGCTGCCGTCGCCATGATACCAATTGTCTTACTTTTGCTTTGACTAATCGCTGTTTTTACGCCTTGTGATACTCCAATAACAGGTACAGACACGCGTTCACGTACCGCATCAAGGGCTACAACAGTAAACGTATTACAAGCAATAACCATCAATTTTACAGGCTGTTTTTCAAGAGCCTCTGCAATATGACAAGCTAAATAAGTAATTTCATCATTACTACGATTCCCCACCGGGTTATTCGCATTATCACCAATATAGATGAAGTCTTCGTTAGGGAATTGTTCTTGTAAGACCTTTAAAACAGATAGCCCGCCTACACCGGAGTCAAACACGCCGATAGGCAATTGTTGTACATTACTCATTAGGCATCTCCTCAACAGCTGCTAACATAGGCTGATAAAAAGTATCGTCTAATCGCACAATTTTACCTGTTGATTTTGACATAAATGCATTCTTAGTCTCTCCCGTAGCTAGGAGCGCACCATCACTGGCACGGCGCATACGATAACGGAATATCATTTGTGCACGTGTCATTTTAACCAAATATGTTTCGATGTGAAGTTCATCATCAAAATTTGCTGGTTCTTTATAATTGCAGGATACATTCATGATAGGAAATACAATATCCTCATTCATCATATCCCACAGGGTTACACCGATTTGACGAAGGAATTCAATGCGTGCCATTTCAAACCATCTAAAATGATTACTATGGTGCGCAATACCCATCATATCGGTTTCGTAAAATCGTACATTTACTGAAGCAATATGCATATATTTATCCTTCTTTTTTCATAGAATACAACCTTCATTGTATATCTATTACTTTAGCGTGTCAAATAAATAAAGGCAGTTCAATCGCAACGGATCAAACTGCCTTAATGGTTAAAAGCTAGTTACTGCCACCAAATGGGAAGTATTTTTTTGCCTCTTCTTGATGACGAGTTTTAATGTAACGATTGGCAACCTTGAAGGCAAGACCAAGCACGGCTACATCATCTATCCAACCTAATACAGGAATTGTATCCGGTACAATATCAATAGGTAATACGAGATACCCTAAGGCACCAGCAATGACTGCTTTTACATATTTTGGAGTGTCCTTGTCACGCATACAAAGGAACAAGGTCACTGCTCGTTGTACAAAGGCAAGCTTCTTACCATATCGTCCTAAAAAAGCGGCGAATTTAGATTCGTTAAAATACTTACCATATGTAATAATTTTTAATGGATTCATCTTCATAATCCTTTAGCGCCTATTTGCGCAAACCACCAATTTTATCTTTTGCTGTATTAACAGTGTTTGTAGCAACATCTTTTGCTGTTTCAACAGCATCATTAGCTTTAGTTTTTGCAGTTTCTACTGCAGCTTGTGCAGAAGCTTTAGCTACTTCTACGCCACCTTTAGCTAATTCTTTAGCTACATCAATATTTTCTTTAGCAACATCAATTTTCTCTTTTGCTGCATCGGTTACTTTCGCCACAACTTCTGCTGCATTGTCATGAAGTTGATATTTTGTTTCTGTATTCCATTTATCGATAGCAGGTGTTACTTTTTCTTCGTAAACTTGTTTCAAAGTTTCTTTAGCAAGACCTGTTTCATTAGCAATACCAGCCCAAACGTCGCGTTGACCTTGTGTGAAAGGAATGCTAGCGCTTGCATCACGGATGATGTCACCTGCTATAGCTTTACCGCTTTCAAGGAATTCAGCAACCATTGGTTTATAACGTTCGATATCAGAAGGCATACCATCTTGGATCCAAATGTGAGCAATTTTACCGATAGCATATGTTAAACCAACTGCTACAGGAACGCGAACTGCTTTTAGAGGAACAAGAAGAGAAATAGCCGCTGTACCTACAGCTGTGCTAAGACCACCAACTAGCCCCACTACGGCACCAGATTGTAATTCTACTTCGTAAAGATGTGCAATGCGAGTTACCATATACGTTGCATTGGCGCACAAAGCAACACTGCTGAATTTAGGGGATAATGCCAATGCCGCTGCACGACCTGCACCCCAGAAAATAAATTGTTCAACTTGATAGTCACGGTCTTGAGAACCATCCATAAGTGGCTCAAGTGTTACGCCATTATATTCTGCCATAAGTATTCTCCTTTGTTGTGAACCAACTATAGGTCATATTATTAGTATTATTATACCATTCTATTGCTAGAAGTGAAATGAATTTTTCTAATTATCTATAGATTTAAAAAATAAAATAACTTCCAATATTTTCTATCTTACCAACTAGTGAGACCACCATCGATAGTCCATGCTGCCCCCGTTACAAAGGAAGCTTTATTGCTCAATAAAAATACAATAACCTCTCCAATTTCATGAGGTTGACCAATGCGTCCCAAGGGATAATGTTGGCCCATTTCAGCCTTAGCAGCCTCTGCATCTTGCTGAGCATTTGCAATTTGTTTATCTACTAAAGAGGTATCCACATCACCAGGACAAACACAGTTAACGCGCACATTATGTGGTGCCATTTCAAGGGATAGTGATTTCGTAAAACTCACTACCGCACCTTTTGAAGCACCGTATACAGAGCAAGCCACATTGCCTTGTAAGCCTGCATCACTAGCTACCGTTACGATACTGCCCTTTGTAGCGCGCAAATAGGGCAATGCCGCTTGACACAAGAAAACCGTACCTTTCACATTGGTGCCAAACATTTCATCAAAGGCTGCTTCTGTTACATCTGCTAGAAGCTCTTCTTCATAATAGCCTGCTGCTGTTACGAGAGCAGAAACACCGCCAAATAATTTAACGGTTTCTTTTACAATGCGCTGACAATCTTCAATCTTCGATACATCCCCTTGGATGTACTGCACCCTTGAAGAATAGCGGCGCAATTTCATCTTAGCCGTTTGTCCTGATTTTTCATCACGACCGTTAATGACAACACACCAGCCTTCTTTAAGAAGCAATTTTGCCGTAGCAAATCCGATGCCCGATGTGCCACCACTAATCAATGCCACTTGTACATCACTTTTATGAGGCATACCTTGCCCTCCTATAATGTGGAAACATAGTCATAGACTAATTTCAACAACATAACTGTCGTTACCGACAAGAATACAACACGTACCAACGACGAACCCTTAGCAATAGCTAAATGAGATCCTAGGTAAGCACCTATAATTTGGCCTACCCCTGTAGCTAAACCGTACTTAATATTGACGTGACCTAAATAGAAAAATACGATTAAGGATGCTAAATTACTGGTAAAATTCAATATTTTTGCATTCGCTGAAGCATGCAGAAAATCAAAGCCAGTAAAGATAAAGCCCATAATCAAAAATGTACCTGTACCAGGGCCAATAAAGCCATCATAAACACCAATGCCAAGAGCAAAAGCCATGCAAATATACAATGCTTTTCCTGCTACTGCTGAGGTACGGTTTATTTCGCCCCAATCCTTTTTAAATACCACAAAAAGTGTGACACACACGAGTAGGACGATAATAATAGGCTTTACATACAAGGGTGGCAATGATACAACTGCTAAGGTACCAAGCATGGATCCTATAAATGTAAAAGGTAGTAATTTACGAACTAGAGAAAAATCAACCATGTGATTTCTTAAGAATGTAATGGACGCACTGCCAGCTCCGAATATACTAGACAGCTTATTACTGCCTAAGGCCATACTCGGCGGAAGGTTGGTTAATAGCATAGCAGGAACAGAAATTAGTCCCCCACCACCCACAATGGAGTCTACAAAGCCGGCAAAAGCACCTGCTACAGCGAGCAAAACGAGAATTAGGATATCAAATGGTAAACCTGTTACCTCAATAAGCCACTCCATATAAACCTCCTGTAGATAGCACATCAACGGTCGCCAAAAGGCCACCGTTGTCATGCTAGTTTATTTTATTTTGCACCTAGACGATCTAAAGCTAATGTGTATCCATCAGCACCATAGACTAAGCATCGTTTGACACGACTAATAGTAGCCGTGCTCGCACCTGTTTCTTCTACAATTTTTTCGTAGCTATCACCGGCACGTAGCATTTTTGCTACTTGTAAGCGTTGAGACAAAGCTTTCAATTCATTAATCGTACAGATATCTTCAAAGAATGCATAGCATTCCTCTGTATTTTCAAGCGTTAAAATAGCGGTGAATAACTCATCGTTTTGCTGACTTCTCAATTTTTCATTGATACTCATAGGATCCTCCTACTTCTTATTCATCGCTTTAGACCAAGCATCGCCAATCATTTGGACTAATTGTACCAAAATAACCAAGATGATAATGGTAGCAATCATAATATCAGCTTGGAAACGTTGGTAACCATAGCGGATAGCAATATCACCAAGGCCACCGCCACCGATAGCACCAGCCATTGCAGAGTAACTGATGAGGTTAACGATAAGAACCGTTACGTTATCGATAATCGTAGGCAATGCTTCAGGTAATAATACT
Organism: uncultured Veillonella sp.; assembly: GCA_902478055.1. Lineage (GTDB taxonomy): Bacteria > Bacillota > Negativicutes > Veillonellales > Veillonellaceae > Veillonella. The sequence continues at coordinate 12,615 of CABSJL010000013.1, forward strand.
TTCCAAATGATTTGGAGTGGACTTGCACCCATGGATTGGGCCGCTTCAATTACGCCAAAGTTAATATCTTTAATAGATGTTTCTACAAGACGTGCTAAGAATGGAATTGCAGCGATTGTTAAAGGCACACAAGCTGCAGTGGTACCAATAGATGTACCTGCCACCATACGAGTGAATGGAATGATAGCTACCATCAAAATGATAAATGGTACGGAACGCGTTGCATTGACGATAGCACCTAGCACCTTATTAAGCGCTACATTTTCTAAGATATGACCCTTAGAGGTTACTACCAAAATAACACCGAGAGGAATACCAAGTAACATAGCCATGACCGTAGAAATAATGGTCATTTGCAATGTATCAAGGGTACCAGTTATGAGAAGATTAATGATTTGCTCTGACATAACCGATCACCTCGCTTTCAATTGGTAATGTTTTGATGTAGTCTAAGCCCTCTTGCGCATTTTCTGGGTCACCATTCAAGATAACGATAAGGCGACCAACGCATGTATTTTGGATATAGTCGATGCCACCAAAGAGGATACTTACATCGAGGTTAAAGCGTCGTACGAGACCTGCCACTACAGGTTCATCTGTAGATTGGCCTGTGAATTTAAGACGTACTAATGGAGCTGTACCTGCAATCCATTGATCATGTAATTCCAAATGTTCTAACGCTTCTGGCGGTAAGTTATCACTCACAACAGAGCTGATGAATTCTTTTGTGGTATTTTCACGAGGATGTGTAAATACTTCAACAGTGCTACCTTCCTCGAGGATTACACCGCCTTCGATAACCGCTACGCGATCACAGATTTCACGGATTACGTGCATTTCATGAGTGATGAGAACAATAGTAAGGCCCATTTTTTCGTTGATATCTTTCAACAATTTCAAAATGGATTCTGTTGTTTGCGGATCCAGAGCAGATGTAGCTTCATCACAAAGAAGAACCTTTGGATTAGACGCTAAGGCACGAGCGATACCAACACGTTGTTTTTGACCACCAGACAATTGAGATGGATAGTTGTTCATACGCTCAGTAAGGCCTACGATATCAAGGATTGGCGTTATGCGTTCCTTGATTTCGGATTTGCTCAAGCCTTGTAATTCCAACGGAAATGCCACATTGTCATACACTGTACGAGAGGACAAAAGGTTAAAATGTTGGAAAATCATACCAATATCTTTGCGTGCTTTACGTAAATCGGATTTGCTAAGTGTTGTTAAATCTGTACCATTGACGATAACAGAGCCAGATGTAGGAGCTTCGAGCATGTTGATGCATCGAATTAATGTGGATTTACCGGCCCCAGATTGACCGATAATGCCAAAGATTTCACCTTCTTTAACATCAAGGCTAATATCTTTTAATGCTTCCACACGAGTAGCGCCTTCATAGACTTTACTAATGTGTTCTAATTGTATCAAAATAATTTCCTTTCTTAAGGTAAATATGTATCATTTGATGAAAGCAGCTTATCTATCAAGGTAATCCCTCTTCCATCAATTTTTCTAGAGCTTCGCGTAGACGAAGTGTAATAGCACCTGGTTTACCACCAGATACTGGATTTCTGTCTAGCTTAGTAATTGGGATGACACCACCAATTGTATCGGTAAAGAATAATTCGTCCGCATCATCTACAAAGGCGCGGTCAAATTCTTTTTCGATGAGAGTAATACCTAGAGATGGTGCTACGCGAGTCAAAATCATTTGGCGCGTAATACCTTTTAAGATATGATTATCTGCTGGATGCGTATACAAGATACCATCTTTGACAGCAAACACATTGGATGTTGCACCTTCTGTACAAATGCCATCGCGGAATAACATAGCTGTATAAGCAAATTTCTTTTCCGCTTTAGTTTGAGCCAAAATATTTGGAATCAAGTTAGTAGTCTTAACATCTACATGGTCCCAACGCTCATCAGGTAATGCAATCGCTTTTACACCTTCACCCAATTTATTAACTGCATCCATATCCAAATTACGGATAGACATGAGCATTTGTGGTTCTAGTTTGGAACGATCGTATGCATGATGGCGTGGCGCTACACCACGAGAGATTTGCAAATAAATATAGCCCTCTTTGATTTCACTTTGCTCGATTAAAATTTCGTGCAATTCTGTTAAATCATCTGGGGTCATTTTTACGGGAATATCCATTTCACGCATAGAGCGATACAAGCGATCTTGATGGTAAGACAATGCGAAGCAACGGCCTTTTACGACACGTACCACTTCGTATACAGAGTCACCAAACAAATAACCACGGTCATCAATACTGATAACTTTGGCACCTGGTTCAACAAACTCGCCATTAAAATATGTTAATTCTTGCATAGGAGCACCTCTTTTTCTATATCGTTACTCTATCAAGTAGTAATCATCATGGACTTATTATATCACAATTACTTTCAAATTTTCACACTTTACTTTGTGAAAGATATAACTTAGATATACAAAAATCCGCTAGGATGCCATAGCTAAAAACTATATCCTAGCGGATGTATATTATTAATGTCCCAATATAAATTTACGTAATGGTTTAGGTACATGGTTTAATGTCACGGCAGTCAAATAGGACAGACCTAGCGCCATCGCATACATAGCCAGCACATTGACTACGGTATACAAGAGATTGTATTTAGCCATCACCCCAGAGATGATTAACAACCAGAATGGATGTGCTAAATAAATGCCGTAGGACTTATCCCCTATTTCTGACCAAGTGGCCTCCATAGTCGCATTCATTGGTAAAGTTTGGAACAAGAACAAGCTAAATAGTGTTCCCAATCCCGTATAGAGAACACCCATTGGACTCATTTGATGAACTGTATAGATAGCTTCTAGAACAGTATAATGCCATACGTCCATGACATAGTAGTAGGATCCGAGCATCAATAAAATAGAACCTACCGCACTAACACCTAACAAGTAGCGATAGCGCCACATGTATTCGCATACCGTTTCATATCGCTCAGCACACACAGCCCCTAACAGGAATATCCACACATAATGGATAACCCAATAGTTAAGTCTCATATCAAAGAGATATTTCAAGACAGGATTATTGCTAAGATGTTCTGTTACCCACCGGCCCAGCATGTAAGATGAAACATAATCGATACCAACTTGGATAACAAATAGTAAGACCATCCAAAATACAGGTCGTTTTAAGATGACTTTCACCATAGCCCGCCATAGTGGCATCATCACGTAGAACCATAGAAGAATAACCATAAAGTACAAATGATACATAGATGTACCAAACAATAGGTTAACTGCCAATGGTCCCGGATGTAAATTACCAAGGTTATGCGCCGTCAGTCCTGTATAGAGCAGATAAAATATGGACCACGTAATATATGGAAATAGCACCACCTGAATACGGCGGTGCATAAATTCCTTATATGAGAATGGTCCCTCTATAGATGTATGATAAAACAATCCAAATGCAGAGAGGAAGAAAAATGCTGGTACCCCAAAGCGCGATAGAATTTCTAAAACGCTAATGAGTTCTAAATTTACAAAAGGATTTTGTAGTGCGTAAGAACCTACGTGAATGCCGATTACACCGAGCATGCAGAGGCCACGCATATAAGTAATTTCCGGTAAAAATGCTTTTTTCATAGCCATTCCCTATTCATTATTGACCAGGTACAACTGCTGGTGTTGGCACAAGGCGTGGACCTTGAGATGTTGTAGCTGGTTGTTTTACAACTGGAATTACAGATGCTGTAGTTTGAGCAGCTGCAGTCTTTGCTGGTTGAGCAGGTTGTGCTGGTGCAGCTTGACCATTTGCTTGAGCTGCTGCTTCTGCTTTAGCCTTAGCTTCCGCTTCAGCTTTTGCTTTTGCCTCTGCTTCACGTTTCAAGCGCAATTCTTTTTCGAGAGGTACCACTGGTTTATCGTAAATAGTGATATCTGTTTCGAATAGACGACCCCAAGGGAATGTAGCTTTTACTGTACGAGGGTCGACTTTAAGGTATTTTTCAGCGAAGTCTTGGATACGTTCGCCTAAGTAACTTTCAAGACGTTCATTCAACTCGCCAGAGTAACGTACATTATCTGTACGAATAGAATCTTGCATGCGGTAAATATCTTTACGGATATTTGCTTGGTACGCCCAGTTATCCAAGTATTGTTGCGTCAACATCTTGCGATGACCTTCTGGGCTCATAGTTTTGAGCAATACACCTTGAGCAATTGCGTAACCTACCGTATTACTTGCTGTATTCCAACCATTGTACGCACCGATTTTGTACAGCATATCGCGTTTATACAAAGCAGATACTAATGTATTGTCCGCACCATTGTTATAAGCGATATCTGCAACGCTTACGTTTACGCCAGAATCAACAGCTTGTTGAATGCGATCTACGAAAGCATTTGTAGAATTAGAAATCATCGGGAAGTTCTCAAAGCTTTCAGATTCGCCAGTGCTTGTAGTAAGTGGTGTATTAACAGCTAACAACACAGTTGGTTTGCCTTGTGTTACCATTGTGCCACCTACGGCCTCAACGTGTTGTGCAATTGTTTTATCGATAGTTTGGTCTTCGTAACCTGGCAATGTTTTGCCGCCACCACCGAGTGGATAAATTACGGAGAATGTTGGTTTTTCTGTACTTTCATCGGTACGAGAACGAGCCATCAACAATAGACCAAGTTGGTCAGCACCAGGGAAGCTACCGTATTTTTCGACAGGAATATCCTTAGAGTATTTACTTAAGTAACGACCTTCTAATGCAGATTGGGACAATTGAGATGTATCATCATGGCCCAATGCGAAATAATCGAATACGCCGCTACGAGTTTCATCGATCAACTCTTTATTGATTTTCATATTTTTTTGACGGCGGTCAAACCAGTCTTGTAGGTATTCTACAGGAACAGAGGCTTGAAGGCTCATCAATTTTTGAGTTTCCTCTTGTGTTAAGGAACCAGAGTCTAATTTATCTTGCAATGCAGCAATTTGGAAGATGGTAGGACCATATTCTGCATAGTAAGCTGGTTCAGTGCCGCCACCACTAGCACGTGGGGAGCGCATTACAGTACCGAAACCATAAATACGTACTTTTTTGTTGCGAGCTTTTAAGGATTCAATACGTTTTAAACGGCTTTCCAATGTGGAAAGTGGAATGTTGTGTTTACGAGAGTCTACAAGACCACCATAAATAAGCGTATCTGTACTCAATACCATCACATCAGCACGGCCTGCATTTTGTTCAACCCAAGCCATGATTTGATCTGCTTGACCTTGGTAGTTCTTACCAGAAATCAAATTTTGAGGTGGTGTCAATATAGTCATACCTGCTTCGCGAGCTGTATCTACGGTATATTGTAAGCTTACAGGACGATCATCTTGAGGTACGTACAACACGGTTTCCGCATCAATTTTAATAGATGTACCAGTAGCGATGGCTGCTGCCATAAGTGCTACTTTCAACCATTTATTCGTCATAAATCAAATCTCCTTCTGTGTTGCGAGTACTCCCGACTCGCGAAATGAACTGTTTTATAATACTCTCTTTTTCTGACACTTTTATGAAATGTTCATATGCTCAATAGTATAATTATATCATTTGACTATTATTTCGCAACCGGCTTAGTTTTCCCTACCTTAGGTAGACTCCAATTGTACTTGATGGCTAACAGACGGATAACGAGTACCACTGTGAAAGCACCATATACGGCCATACTGTCCCAACTAGATGTAACCATAAGGTAATAAACAATACCGCCAATAATACTAGGCAATGCATACACATCCTCTTTCAAAACAGATGGAATGCGCTGTGCTAGCATATCTCGGATAATACCGCCACCTACTGCGGTTATCGTACCTAACAGTACAATAAATATAGGCAACTCTGGATAGAGTTTAAATCCTGCAGAAGCGCCTGTAACGGTAAATGATGCTAACCCTAATGCATCGGCTAATAAATAACTAGCACGACTACGAGGGCCCATCGCATGCTTGCGGTATCGACTGTTGTAAATCAAGAACACGATAACTGTTACAGCTAAGACAACAGTTACGTACACTACATTTCGCAGAGAGTTTGGCGGAAAATAACCGAGCAATACGTCCCGTACAATACCGCCACCGATAGCCGTAGCCAACGCCAACACGGCCATACCAAATATATCCATCTTCCGAGCTACCCCAACGAGAGCACCAGATACGGCAAAGGCAATGGTGCCAATCATATCAAACATATACCATATAATATCCATAATTCCCCCATATAATCTATTCGCATAACTGCGTACACTGTGATAGACTTTATGTAAGATATTATACATGAAGAGGTATGCCAATGACAAAAGACATTACTGTAGATATTGAAAATATGGATGAACGTACACGGGATGAATATTTTATGGCTATTGCCATGGAAGAAGCGCGCAAGGCTTATGACCTTGGAGAAATCCCTATCGGTGCCATTCTCGTAAAAGATAATACCATCGTTTCACGCCACCATAATCGTCGTGAACTCGATCATGATGCAACGGCTCATGCAGAGGTCCTTGTAATCCGCGAAGCATGCGATGTCCTCAAGCGCTGGCGGTTGACTGGTTGTACCCTGTATGTTACGATAGAGCCGTGTCCGATGTGCGCTGGCGCCATTATCAACAGTCGTATTGATCGCGTTGTATATGGTGCAAGTGATTACAAAGGAGGCGCCGTAGAATCGCTATTCAATGTGCTCTCTCATCCAGGTTTAAATCATGAACCTGAACTGGCATCTGGTGTGCTTGGTGATGAATGTAGCCAAATCATGAAAGACTTCTTTAAGGAGCGCCGTAAAGCACGGAGGAGTACCCAAGAGGCTGAAGGGTCCGCACTCGAAATGCGGTAGGTCGGGCAACCGGCGCGGGGGTTCAAATCCCTCCTCCTCTGCCAACTAAACTATATGAAGCGCTAACCATGGTTAGCGCTTTTTTGTATCTATATTGACCCAATTTATATAATACTATTGTTACCTATATAATTAGTCTATATTTATCAATACTTTGGTAACTTTATGAGTTATAATATACACAAGATATAATTACTGCTATTAAATAGACTCAAGGGGACACGACTATGAAAAAATATTACCCGTATCTCATCACATTGAGCCATATGATTAATGACTCTTGTCAAAGTGTGTTGCCTGCCCTCTTACCACTGTTCATTTATACCTATGGACTGAGTTTGGAGCAAGCAGGTTTTCTTATTTTAGCTAATACAGCATTATCGTCATTATTACAGCCATTACTAGGCTATATTTCAGACAAGATCAATCAGCCACGGCTCATTGCCTTTGGTGTTTTATTATCTGCCTGTAGTACAGGTATGATGGGCTTTGTTACCTCTTATGAAAGCCTCCTTGTTTGCGCCACCTTAGCTGGTGTAGGTTCCTCTATCTTCCATCCAGAAGGCGCGAAGATTATGAACCGCCTCGGTGGTGGCAAAAAGGGTAAGGCCATGGGTACCTTTGCCATTGGCGGTAGTTCTGGCTTTGCCTTTGGTCCACTCTTTGCTGGCGCCATCGCCTATACAGTAGGTCCACATGGACTAGCTGCTTTTACAGTGGCAGGCATTATTATATTTACCGCTCTATTCGCCCTCATGCCTCGCATCGTAGCGCATGCGCGTACCATCGATCAAGCAGTAGCCACAGAAAATCCGGCTGTAGCCGCAAAACCACTAAAAAACTATTGGAAATACTTTGGTATCTTGTTCATTATCATCCTAAGCCAGTCGGTAAACTTCCGCGTTATTAATGCGTTTATTCCTATCTTCTGGACTCGTGAACTCGGTACTAGCCCAGAACAAGGCAGCTTTGCCTTAACCGTATTCTTTAGCATTGGTATCTTCATGACATACATCGGGGGCCTATTAGGTGATAAATTTGGTCCGATTAAGATTATTAGACTATCCCTATTAGTCTGGTTACCAGCCATGTTCCTATTAACAGAAGTTCCTAATTTCTCACCACTTATCATGATGCCTGTAGCATACTTGCTACTACTTATGATTGGTGCTGCCAAAGCAATTAGCTACAGTCCAGTTATCGTACTAGGCCAAACCTATCTAGCTAAAAGTATCGGCTTTGCATCGGGTATCACCCTCGGCGTAAGCCAAACCATTGGTGGTGTAATCGCACCTGTTGTGGGTAACCTAGCAGATACCTACTCCCTACCGGTCGCTATGATGACACTTGTGCCATTCCTAATAGTTGGTCTTGGGGCATCACTAATACTTAAAGATCCTAAAAAATTACAATAAAAAAGCCCCCATTTGGGGGCTTTTATTTTAGCTAAATTAGTGTTTTAGCATTTCATTCAAGATAACTACGTCTGTTTCTTTCATACCTTGAGCCACAGTACCGATACTGCGAATGGTATCATCAACGGAGTATGCTACAAGGCCATCGCCTTTTTGGTAGTTCTTATTAAGGCGAGCTTGTTTATAGCCCATGAACGCGCCATCAAGGGAGATAGCAATTTTACCTGCGCAGGATGGTTTCGCGCCATCGCATACGATACCGGATAAGCTAGCAAGACCATTCACAAGAGTATTTTCGATAATATCTTTGCTATCACCTTTCAAGAAGGCAATACCAGCTACACTGACTACACCAGCAGATACAACGCCGCAGTAGGCGGACAATTTACCAATGCCAGATTTAACGTAGAGCGTCAACAAGTTAGCGAAAACAAGAGCACGGTACAATTCATCATCACTTTTACCAAGTTCCTCAGCAGTTGTAATGATAGGTACAGATACGGTTAAGCCTTGGTTACCAGAGCCAGAGCAGATAACAACTGGCAATGGGCACCCACTCATGCGCGCATCGGATCCAGCCGCTGCACGAGCCTTACATTTCGTTTCAAGAGACGGATTTTCTTCATCCAACAATAAGAGCTGTCCAATATTGGAGCCATAATCATTAGACAAACCTTCTCGAGAAATAGCTGTATTGTATTCTACTTGCTGCTTGATTTGAGGAATGATACCAGAAATATCTGCCGTTTTAGCAAATTCATAAATGCTATCAAAGGTCATAGCATATTCTGTCTTTGCGGCTTTCTTGATTTCATTGATCGTTTCAGACACAATCTCACCATCTACAGCTACATAGGTTACATTTGTATGATCATTCTCAATACGAACCACCGCTGTATGTTCATCTGTTTCTGCAGTGATTTCAATATAGAGATTATCTACGCCTTCCGCAAGTGACACTGTACAAAAGTTGGCATCTAACAATGTGCCAAGCCATTTACGATCTTCATCTGTAGCAGATTCTAATACCTCTAGCTCACGCTCAGGGTGACCTACGATGGCACCAAGAGTAGTAGCAGCTTGAAGGCCTTTTCGACCACCAGAGTTAGGAATGACTACGGATTTTACATTTTTTATGATATTCGCGCTGCATCGTGCGTGAATATGGTTAGGAAACTCATCTAAAACAGAGACTGCCTTCGCAGCCGCATAAGCCAATGCAATTGGCTCAGTGCACCCGAAGGCAGGACGCATCTCCGATTGTAACAAGGAAATATAATCCATCTTATACTTCCGCAATAATTTCCACTTCTACCAAAGCACCCAATGGAAGATCTTTTACTGCTATGCAAGAACGAGCTGGTTTAGAAGTGAAATATTTAGCATACACTTCGTTGAATGCTTTGAAGTCAGCGATATCAGCCAAGAAACAAGTTGTTTTAATAACTTCGGAGAAGTCAGAACCTGCTTCAGCCAATACAGCATCAATGTTTTTGCATACTTGCTCAGTTTGCTCTACAATACCGCCTTCAACAATGGAACCAGTTGCAGGATTGAGTGGAATTTGACCAGAAGCGAATAATAAACCGCCTACTACTTTAGCTTGAGAGTAAGGACCTACTGCTGCTGGTGCTTTGTCTGTGAAAATTGTTTTCATAATAATTCTCCTTTTAAATATAATAAAAAATAATATAGATTATTCTAATGCCACCATACTCACATTAGTAATTACCTTGTATATGACATACTCTGTGAAAGTATATCTATAACAAATTATTTAATAGATTTGAAGGCATTGTCAAATATCGTTTTGAAATAATCTCGTTGTACATCAGTAGTTACACCTACGTATAGTACCGGTTTACCTGGCTTCAACACAAATGCAGCATTTGCATAGAGCGGAGTTTGACCATCTCCATCTGCATATAATAAGCGAGAGCTTGCTGCATAGGTTTGATATTTAGTGCCTGCCACAGGATGCACTTGTTCTGCATTTTCTACAGTAAGCGTTCTAGGTTTTATAAGTAGTTCACCTGACCGAGTCTTAAGATTAGCATAACGTTTTGGATCATTTAAAGGGACTACAGTTGTAGTTGTAGGAATTTGCTTATTAACGGCACCTAGCACTAGTTGCTCAGTAACAGGATCAATTTGACCTTTATCTAGAGCTGCCATAGCCGCTATAAACATAGGATCATTTGTCTTATCTTTAGCCACTTGCTGTGCTATTTGTTTAACATCTACCGCTACTACATATGCATCCTTTTGACCTGTTTTATCGGCCCCTTGTAATTGGTATACATCAAAATTAGTACCAAAGTTTTGGAAAAATTCCTTTACCATCATATTCGCCATCGAAGATTTTGTAGGTTCCGCATTTAATTGTTTTTCTACAAAATCACGTGTATTTGTTTTGGATGCAGAAACAACAGTTACATTGTTAGGCACTACCATGGATCCTGCAATTGTTTGTACATTCTTAGCAAAACCTACGCCAGATACAGTACCCATTAGGCAAGCTGCACAAGCCAATACTTTCAAAGATTTCATATTATTTACCTCCCTTGAGAGATTGTGTTTGATACATATGGTTCAACTCATTAGCCCAATAATCATGACTAGAGTCATCAGATAATAAAAGCTGTAAAGCTACACCTTTGTCTGTAGGAACGGAATAACCAATTAAGGAATAAGTATTTCTAAAACCATCATATTTAAGGCTACCCCGTAAATCGCCTGTCACAGCCGTGCCATAACGTGTTTGAACAGGTTTATAAGCCACATGCGTTGCATCTAGGCTCACTTGTTTTGCCATAAAATCTACATAAGAACGGATCTCTTCTTTACTTTTAGGAGATAAGTTCTTATCTGTGGCAAGCATTTTATCAAAAGCACCCATAATTTGAGCAGGTAACTTATCATTTATCGTTTTTAGATCTTTAGCTAATTTAGCACCTTCAATAGTATTGCCCTTCAAGCCTTGTAATTGTTGTTGAGCCTTCTCTTTAGAATAGGAATCTACATATTTAGAGATAGAGCTTTTCATTGCAGCTTTTTTTGCGTCTGGAACCTTTTCTAAAATGGTTTTATTCATACCAATTACTTGATCTATAGCATTTTTAGAATAGTCTACAACGACTAACTGACCTACATGGTGACCTTGTTTATCCGTCCCTTGCAATTGATAGACGGAAAATCCATCTAACACATCACCCTTCATAGGTTCAACTTGTACCGGTGCTTGCAATTTCATACTAGCATTAACAGCATCAACAGCCGCTTTATTTGCCATTGAAATTATTTGACTTTGCTCATTATTCCGCAGCTTTGCATCCGTAGGAACACGCATGGCCTCTACAGCCTTCACCGTAGGAGACGTACTGCCATATAAACCATAGCCTAAATCTACTGTATCCGCACATGCCACTGCGCCCATGCCAACAGTTAAGCATGTGGCACAAGCCAATGTCATCATTTTTTTGTTGAGAGCTCTCATAAGACACCTCACGATTTAACAATACATTCGTATACAAATTATATTCATATTCCATACTGCATCCATAAAGATTTCAAAAAGATAATCTATACTGCATATATTAATTATTATACTATATGGAGCTGCATAACTGTATAGTCTAATTTACAACCTTTCAGTTCTGCTATACAATACTTAAATAGATATGTAAATATAGGGTATGAGAAATAGAAAGGAGTGCACACTTGGTGTGCTTTTATAATGATACAAGAAATAATTCCACTCACTAGGCCTCGTACATTAGCAGCTGCTTTAGGGCCTACCATTTTAGGTGCAGCCTTTAGCTATTATGCATTTGGTGCCACTCACGGTACAGGTCTTGCCATTTTCCATACGGTTTTAATATTTTTAGCCGTTGTAACAGCTCAAATTGTAGCTAATTTATGGAATGAATACAAAGACTTTAAATCTGGTCTAGATGCGGGGCAAAAGGTTGGTAATGCTGGTTCTATTACGCGTGGTGCCATTACGCCAGAGCTTATCGTTACCATGATTAAGGTACTCATGGTGGTACCTATTATCATCGGTCTTTACCTATCGGCAACCATTACTTGGTACTATATTCCAGCAGGTTTTCTTTGCATTCTAATTAGCTTCCTCTATTCTGGTGGTCCAAAACCAATTTCCCGTACACCATTTGGGGAAATTTCCTCTGGTATCGCTATGGGGTTTGCTATCGTACTCATTACAGGATACGCATGGACACGTGACTTATCCTCAGCATTATTGATACCTGCTATTCCATCTACATTACTAGTTGGCTCCATTATGCTCACTAATAACATTCGTGATATTAGAAATGATGAAAGCCACGGTCGTCGCACATTACCAATCGTTTTGGGCCGAGAACGCGCCCTCAGTCTGATGAGCATTACCTACCTATTCAACTTTATTTGGATCCTTGCATGGATCATTGTAGGTCACATGACATGGTTCTCCCTATTAGCCTTCTTCGCAGCACCACTAGCTTTCAAAACTGTACACACCTTAAGTACAAAAACAGATGAATTCCTGCTCGACAAGGCGATGGGCACAACTGCAGGGGCAGCTATGATTTACCAAATCATGTGGTCCATAGGTTTAATTATTGGCAAATAAGTATTTACCAATACGTACATACACTACATACAATTACATAAAATAAAGAGAGATTTTCAAACTTTAACAACGTTTTATAGATGTTAGTTCGAAAATCTCTTTTTGCTATAACTTAAAGTTATGGAGAACCTACAATAATTCCTTCTTGATAGATAGGAAATAATTTAGTACTATTAATGTAATATTTTATATGAACTAATTGTAAAAGGAGTGTGTCTAATGAGAAAATTTTTAGCATTAGCGGCTACTGTAATCCTTGGCGGTGCTTTACTAATCGCAGGTTGCGGTAACGACAACAGCAAACAAGCTGCTAGCAATGGCAAGCAAGTATTAAAAATCGGTGCTACAGCAGTACCTCACGCAGAAATCTTGGAACAAGTTAAACCTATCTTGGCAAAAGATGGTATTGATTTACAAATCACTGAATTCACTGATTACAACACACCAAACCTTGCTTTGGGTGATAAAGAAATCGATGCAAACTTCTTCCAACATGTACCTTACATGGATGAATTCGCAAAAGCTCACAACCTTCCATTAGTATCTGCTGGTGGTGTTCATCTTGAACCAATGGGCTTATACTCCCGTCAAATCAAAGATTTGAAAGATCTACCTAAAGGCGCTAAAATTGCTATCCCTAATGACCCTACAAACGGCGGTCGTGCATTATTGTTATTGCAAAAAGAAGGTCTTATCACATTGAAAGACTCCAGCAATATCTTATCTACAGTTCAAGATATCGCTTCCAACCCTAATGGTTACCAATTCGTTGAATTAGAAGCAGCTCAAGTACCTCGTTCTCTTGACGATGTTGCTTTAGCAGCTATCAACACTAACTTTGCATTGAATGCAGGTCTTAACCCTAGTAAAGATGCATTGGCAATCGAATCCAAAGATTCCCCTTACGTAAACATCGTTACTGTACTTAAAGGTAACGAAAGCGATCCTCGCATCAAAAAATTAATGGAAGCACTTCATAGCCCTGAAATCAAAAAATTCATTGAAGAAAAATACAAAGGTGCAGTTGTTCCTGCATTCTAAGGTATAAAGTAAAAGAGACCACATATGTGGTCTCTTTTTTTACTATAAGCTATCAGCGCCAAATCTAAATGGTAATAACTCATCAAGACTAACAACTCTATAATTGCCTTTTAGATTAGCCAAAATAATCTGTGGTATTTCAAATTCAGAAATCACCTGGCGACAAGCGCCACAAGGTGCACAAGGTCCTTCCGTATCAGCAACCACGGCGAGGGCCTTAAATTTTGTATGCCCTTCTGATACAGCTTTAAATATAGCAGTTCGTTCTGCACAGTTCGTTAAACCATAGGAAGCATTTTCTATATTACAGCCTTCATAGATACTCCCATCCTCACATACAAGGGCTGCACCTACACCAAAATGGGAGTACGGACTATAGGTTTTCTCTCGAGCTGCTATAGCACGATCAATAAGATTTTGAATTTCCTGTTCTGTCATATGAGTTTCCTTTTCTATCATATGAATCTCCTCATTCCACCATATCAAGAATCGTATCCACCACAATTGGTGCAGTTTCACCAAAGGTTATGGCCGCTAAATATGTTTGACTAGCATTGGCGAGCAAGCTTTCATCGGAAGCATACAAGGTAGCTATACTTTCACCAGCTCGAACAGTATCACCTGTTTTCTTATGCATTACGATGCCCGCACTATAATCGATAGGCCCATCCTTAACTGTTCGTCCAGCACCAAGCATAACCGATGCAATACCACATTGCTCGGTGTTCATATGCGTAATATACCCGCCTTGAGGCGCTGTAACATCATAGGTGAATTTGCCGATTGCTAATAAGCTTTCATCATCAATAACTCGGCTATCTCCACCTTGAGCATCAATCATCATACGCAATCGATCTAAGGCAGCACCAGAGTCGAGTGCCTCTTGTACACGGCTGAGGGCAGTTTCATAGTCGCATATATGGCTCAATACGAGCATATGGGCAGCCATAATAAGACATTCATGAGTTAAATCCTGTGGGCCATGACCTTTCAACGTATCAATAACCTCACGGATTTCCAAAGCATTACCAATGGCATGACCTAGTGGTCTATCCATATCGGTTAAAACAGCCTTAACAGAGCGGCCATTTTCCTTACCAATATCTACCATTGCTTTAGCCAATGCACGAGCATCATCTAAGGTTTTCATAAAGGCACCACTGCCAACCTTTACATCTAGTAAAATGGCTTGTGCTCCAGAAGCTAATTTTTTACTCATTACAGAGGATGCAATGAGAGGAATGCTATCTACGGTACCCGTTACGTCTCGCAAGGCATAGAGTTTTTTATCTGCTGGTGCTAACCCTTCAGATTGACCGATTACAGCTAGGCCTATTGTATTGACTTGATTAATAAAGGCTTCTTGGTCCAAGGATACCTTTAGGTTTGGTATGGATTCCATCTTGTCGATCGTTCCGCCCGTATGACCTAAACCACGGCCCGACATTTTTGCCACCTTGCCGCCACAAGCAGCTACGAGAGGTCCAATGATAAGTGTTGTCTTATCCCCTACACCGCCAGTACTATGTTTATCTACTGTTATACCATTGATATTGGACAAATCTACCATGTGCCCCGATTGTGCCATTGCTAATGTCAATGTACCTAGTTCACAAGCATTCATCCCATTAAATACAATGGTCATCAACAAAGCACTTACTTGATAGTCTGGAATTTCGCCATTCACATAGCCAGAGATAACAAAGTGAATTTCCTCATCTGTTAATGGTAAATTGGAACGTTTTTTTAGAATAATATCATACATGCGCATGGTTATACCGCCATTCTAAGAAACCACCTAAGCACTGCCTAGGTGGTTTTCTATTACACTTCTTCGTCTAAATGATCTTTGAGTAGTTCTACTGCTGCACTGGCGCCAATACGGCTACAACCTTCTGCAATATAGGCTTTCATATCAGAGATAGAACGAATACCACCGGCAGCCTTAATTTTTACATTAGGGCCGATGTGTTTCTTAAAGAGTTGAATATCTTCAATACTAGCACCACTGCTGCCAAAACCTGTAGATGTTTTGATATAGTCGGCGCCACCCTCTGTAACACATTTACAGAGAGCTACCTTTTCAGAATCTGTTAGATAGCACGTTTCGATGATAACCTTTAAAATTTTATCTCCACAAGCCTCTTTAAGTGACTTAATTTCACCGGTAACGGATTCAAAATCACCTTGTTTTACATTGCCTAGATTTATGACCATATCAATTTCAGAGGCACCTTCTGCAAGGGCTTGTTTTGTTTCAGCTACCTTCACCTCTGTCGTTTCATAGCCTAAAGGGAACCCAATAACAGTGCAAATATTGAGGTCTGGATACGCTTCATGAGCAGAAGCCACAAAATCTGGTGGAATGCAAACAGATGCTGTTTTATAGGCTACGCCGGCATCACAAATTTCTTTAATATCCTCCCATGTAGCTGTAGGACGCAATAGTGTATGATCCACATAAGATAATAATTCTTTACCTAACATAGTGTCTCTCCTTACTAAAAGAATGACATTTGCTCTGGCTCAGGTTCTTTATGTAAAGCCTCTTGAGCAGCGCGATTTTTGTCATCAATAAATGGTTCTAGTGGTACACCTGTAGCCTTCAACAAATCTGGCAAGCTATTAACGCCCTTAGCCTTAGCCGCCTCTAATACAACCTTAGCACATGTTTCCGCATCATCTAATGCGTAGTGATGTTTAAACTCAACCCCGATGTATGCAGCCATTGTGTTTAGCTTATGGTTTACTAAATCTGGCCATACCGCACGTGAAAGTTTTACAGTACATGCATAATCTAGCTCTGGCCAAGGAATTTTATAGTAATCCAGTGTAGCACGCAATACATTCATATCGAATTTTGCGTTGTGAGCTACCATGATATTGCCTTTTAAATGATTTTCGTAGATAGCGTTCCACAATTGATCAAAGGTTTTCTCATGGATAACATCCTTTGGTTGAATGCCATGAATTTCAATACATTCATCATCAAAACTCATGAACGGAGGTTTTATAAGGCTGTACGCCTTTTTGGTAATCTGTCCATCCTTTACGGTAATAACCGCCAAGGAGCACGCACTATTTTTAAATTTATTAGCTGTTTCAAAGTCTAATGCAACAAAATCTAACATAGGACTCCTTTCAAATCTATATGTTTCAAAATTTATATATAAGAATTGTATTCATTTTCTTCATTTATTATAGCATGAAACAGTCTATAATCTACTATTCGGAGGTGACTATTAGTCACCCTTTTCACATCAAATTTAATTGACAGATAGGCCCTCTGTATGTGAAAATTATTTAGATATATATGTAGTATGGAGGTTGCAAGATGGCAGATGACAGATTAATCGTTGCCCTTGATGTGTCCACTATGGATGCGATGAAAGAAATCGTAACATCCCTTGGTGATGCGGTTAGCTTTTACAAGGTCGGCATGGAGCTATTCTACGCCGAAGGAGAGCAAACAGTTCGCTATTTACAAGAGCAAAACAAACAAGTATTCCTTGATTTGAAATTGCATGATATTCCTAATACAGTAGCACATGGCGTATCTTCCCTAACACGTTTAGGTGCTAACTTGATCACTATGCATGGTCAAGGTGGTCCTGTTATGATGAAAGCTGCTGTAAAAGCTGCTCGTGAAACAGCTGAACAATTAGGTGTTGAACGTACAAAATTATTGGCAATCACTGTATTAACTAGCTTTGATGATGAAGCTTGGACTGCAACTGGTGGTCAATTACCGATTTCCAACCAAGTTATTCGTTTAGCAAAGCTTGCTAAAGAATGTGGCATGGATGGCGTTGTATGTTCCGCGTTAGAAGCTAAGATGATTCGCGAAGCATGTGGTGATGATTTCCTCATCGTAACACCAGGTATTCGCCCATCCTTTGCAGCAACAGACGACCAAAAACGTATTGCTACACCTGCTAGTGCATTACAAGATGGCGCATCTCGCCTCGTTATTGGCCGCCCTATTACACAGGCTGAAAATCCTCGTGAAGCAGTTCGTTTAATTATTGAAGAAATGGAGAATGTATCCAAATGATGACAGAACAAGAAGTAAAACAATTACTTATCGACACTCAAGCTATTTTAGAAGGTCACTTCCTTTTGACATCTGGACTCCACAGCCCAATGTACGTTGAAAAATTCAATGTATTGCAACATCCTAAATACACTGAAAAACTATGCCAAGAATTAGCAGAACGCTTCCGCGATCAAAATGTAGAACTCGTTATCGGACCTATGACCGGTGGTATCTTACTAGCTCACGAAGTAGGTAAAGCTCTTGGTACACGCGCTATCTTCACAGAACGCGAAAAAGGTGTAATGACATTGCGCCGCGGTTTCAAAATCGAACCAGGTACACGCGTACTTATCGTTGAAGACATCGTAACTACTGGTGGTTCTGTACAAGAAGTAGTAAATGTTGTAAACCAATCTGGTGGTGAAATCGTAGGTGTAGGCCTTCTCGTTAACCGTTCTGGCGGTAAAGCAGAATTCGGCGTACCTCACGAAAAAGTACAAGCATTGCTTAACCTTGAAGTTCCTACATACAAACCTGAAGAATGCCCTCTTTGCAAAGACGGCGTAGCTATGACAGAACGCGGTTCTAAACACATCAAATAAATTACTAAAGACCTATGCCTATGCATAGGTCTTTTCTTTTACATATCTAAGTTAATAAAAATATTCCTAGTCTATCAAACACAATCAACATTCATAAACAGATACAAAAAGAGCTCCTTCACTGAGGAGCTCTTTTTGTTTGTGTGTAGTTATTGTGTGTAAGAGAGAGATTCTGATACGAATGTATCACATAGAGTGTGTGGCTCTATGGTGGCCATGAATGCACTTTCACGGCCACGTTCTCTATCATTTTATGAGAGTAAGGGGCTCATAAAATATGGTTAGTTTTGTGTAGTTTGTGGTGCACCTTGATCAGTTTGTTGTTGTGGTGCATTACCATTAGTTTGTTGAGGTGGTTGGCCTTGCATTGGCATTTGACCTTGCGGAGGCATTTGACCATTTTGATACATATGCTGACCATTATTTCGTCCCATACCATCTTGAGTCATCATTTGGTTTTGACAATTTTGGTACATATGTTGACCATTATTTGGCCCCATACCATCTTGAGGCATCATTTGATTATTTCCATCCATCATATGTTGGTCCATATGCATATTAGAACCATCATGTCTATGTGGTTTTCTAAACTGTTGTTCATTGGTTTTCATCCATTCACCAAAATTTGGTAAATCATTTACAGCAAAGGATGTACCTACCCCTACAGCACTGATTACAGTTAGAATGGCAGCAATTATAATTCGTCTCATAGGTCCTCCTTAATCTACATTGCTGAAATAACGTTCGCGTACACCACGAAGATCAATACCAATAAAGATACATGTAAGGCCTCCAAAGAGACCTACACCACCAAGTGCAACTAAAGTTACCAATGATAATGCAGGAAAGGCCGTTACATTCTCAAACGGTTGCCATGAGCTTCCGAGTAAATATAAGATGGCAGGTGTAATGATAAATATTAAAACTCCTACAATATATGACAATGCACTACCGATAGATAGTAATGTTTTGGATGCTTTTTTAGCCATACCAGGCAACTGTGGTAAAAGACGTTCTTTATAGTCGTCAAATCTTGCATAGATTTCTTGCATATTAACAGATTTACTTTCACCACCATCTTGGCCTAATGTATCGGTAATAATACCTGCATCTACATAAGACGCATAAATTTCCTCTGGAGTCCCCAAAGATTTAATGATTTCGCTATCGGTAAGACCTTTTTCATAACCTACTGCAAAATGCTCTTCATAAACCTCTATAATACTCTCTACATCAGCAACACGGGCCTTTTTGAATATATTACGCAGTGCTTCTAAAAAGCTATTTTTGTTCATTATAGTCGACTCCTTTCAACAGGATGTTGATTACACCAGAAAATTCATCCCATTCTTGGCGCATCTTGTTATATGCGGCACGTCCATCTTCTGTGATGTGATAATATTTTCGAGATGGTCCTGTAGTAGATTCCTTTAAATATGTTTCAACATACTTTTCTTTTTTCAATCTATTAAATAATGGATATATAGTTCCTTCCGAAATCTCAATATATTCCGAAATGGTGCTTACAATTTCATACCCATATCGATCAGTTTGTGTTAGTAATGCTAGCACTAACATATCCATAACACCTTTTTTTAATTGAACTTGCATAGTTCCTCCCTTTTAGGCTGTGCCTACCTGCCAATGTGAAAGCTCTCTTACGGTCACTATCATGTACTGACAAATACATAATAACACAAGGTACCTCGTAATGCAAGGTACCTTGTAAAAAATATATTTTGCGCAATTAAAACTCTTGTATTTCATCACTAATAAACATAGATAAAGTCTAGGTTTATAGAGATTAAAATATTTTCAAAATTTATGCTAATTTCAAGTTATTTATATTGAAATATATCTCAATTATCATCGTATATCAAAAAAATCCTCATCCAAAGGATGAGGATTTTTATTTATATAATAAGTACTATATCTATTCTAAACAGGATCTGTTCATAATAAAGAATCTGTGCTTAGTTTGAATAGACAGTATCTAATTGGAAGCTGCTTGGCCTAATTTAATCTGTGTACTCTTCATTTTGTCGTTATGTGTATAGGATACTAAAACTGTATCGCCAGGGCTCTTAGCATCGATTTGCTCTTTTAATTCTAATAATGTACTAATATCCTTGCCATCAATTTGAGCAATTGTATCCCCTTCTACTAAACCAGCCTTTGCTGCAGGACCATTCGCATCAAGTTGAACAATGAGAAGGCCTTCGCCTTCATAACTTACATTGTTACGTGCTGCTGTTTGACGATCTACAGCCCACACACCAATATAAGGACGCACAACTTTACCATTTTTAATAATAGAATCTACAACTGTCATAGCTGAGTTTATTGGAATGGCAAAGCCCATACCTTCAACGCCTTCTTTAGAAATCTTAGAGCTATTAATACCAATCAATTCACCGTCTGCATTGATAAGAGCACCACCTGAGTTACCTGGATTAATAGCTGCATCGGTTTGGATCAATGGGAATCGTTGCCCTTGATCATCAATAGTACGCGCCAAAGCACTAATTACACCAGATGTAACAGAACCTTTAAACTCTAGACCTAATGGGTTACCAATAGCAATGGCAGGTTCCCCTACTTGTAGTGAATCAGAGTCACCTATTTTAATTGGTTGAATATCCTTTGGAGGATCGATTTTAACAACAGCTAAATCTGTTTGAGCATCTGTGCCAATAACTGTACCTGTTACGGTAGAGCCATTAGACAAAGATACGGTAACCTCTCCATTTTTAGCACCAGCGACAACATGATTATTTGTTACGATATGTCCATCATTATCAATCAACACACCAGAGCCAACACCCTCTCCAGCATAGATGGTACGGTTAAAAATGTCTTTTTGGAAAACTTGAGTGGTAATTCCCACTACAGCTGGGCCAGATTCTTTAGCCGCTTGTACTACATACGTATTACGTGTATCTGTAATAGGCTTAGTTTGTTTTGTTTGCTCTCGCACAGTTGCTTGATGTGTCACAGGACTACCAAAGAAATAGTACCCACCGCCTACACCAATACCAAGAGCTAGCACACAGGCAATAATTGATTTCTTATATTTTGAAAAATTCATACATTTCTCCTTATATCATTTCTTAATGATTTACCTAAAATCAATTTTATAAAATTGATTTTTGATGAACCTATTATAGTACGCAAAACATCGCAATGCAAGATAACAATTTATTACATCTATTATAAAAATATAATTTCTATAAACAATATGTATCTGGCGATCTTTCAAGAACAATTCAATATTAGAGAAATGACACGAACCAAAAGTTCTATATAAAGCTATCATATAAAACATAAAGGGCATTCACTAGCCGTCGCTAGCAAATGCCCTTTATGCATATAGTTTGAGAGTGTAAGGACTGTTGAGAGAGAGTATATGTGATCTAGATAAGTTGAGAGAGAACTTATTAAGAGAGAGAAGTTTAGTTGTTTCTTATCTAGAATCAAACGTCAGCCTTACCTAAATAAGTATACATGGAATATCTAAACTATCAAAGGAAGTATATAAACTATTTTTAAATCTTTGATTATATCTATATAATAACTCTCTATAAACTCATATTTTATCAACAGCCACCAAAAACGTGAGCGTAATATGAAAGTGATTTCAGTTATCAAACAAATTTATAACCAACGCCCCATACAGTAATGATGTGCTTACTATCGGATGGATTATCTTCAATTTCTTCACGTAAACGGTTGATATGAACCGCTACAGTTGCATAATCACCATAAGAATCAAGGCCCCATACGCGAGAGTATAATTCTTCTTTACTAAATACGATATCACGATTGCGCATCAAGAATTCTAATAACTGGAATTCTTTCTTTTTAAGATGAACTTCTTTTTCGTTTACCCAAACTTTCATCATCTTAGGATCAAGACGGATTTCTCCAGATTGAATCGCATTAGTTTCCATTGCATCGCGCTCTGTTAAGCGTTTATATTGTGCCAACATAGCTTTGATTTTTGCAATCAATACAGATGGAGAGAATGGTTTTTCAATGTAGTCATCAGCACCTACGCCGAGACCACGGATTTTATCGATATCATCAAGACGAGCTGTTACCATAACAATTGGTACGCGAACCTTGTCACGAATTTGGCGACAAACTTCAAAGCCGTCCATTTCTGGCAACATAACATCAAGGATGATAAGGTCTACAGGAGTATTTAAAGCAGCCTCAATACCATCGGTACCATTAGTCATAATCGTAACATCATAACCTGCCACCATTAAATAATCACGCTCAATATTGGCGATATCCAAATCGTCTTCAATAATTAAGATATGTTCACTCATGATTCTTCTCCTTGTTTAGGAAATTCTAATATAACACGTAGACCATGTGGTCTTACATTTTCAATCACAACTCGGCCTTCAAAGATTTCCATAATTCGACGAATAATCGACAATCCAAGACCACTACCTTCTTGTGGGTTCGTACGAGACGAATCTACACGGTAGAACGGGCGCATTAGACGCTCTAGAGATTCTGGTGGTACCCCTGGTCCATCATCACTAATAACACAGTATACATAATCATCATCACTAGTTACATCAATCACACAATGACCAATATCGGCCATTTTATACTTAGCACTGTTGTTTAACACATTTTGTAAAACACGTTGTAACAATTGTGGATTCGCATTAATAAAAGCATTTTCAGCTGCTATACGGGATTTGATTTCAAGTCCTCTTGTTTGATAAGGCGCCAAATGATCTTCAACAAAATCACGTACATATTGACCGAGTTCAATTCGTTCAGATGGACGTGACTCTTTCTTATAATTCAATGTTGTAATAAGGAACAATTCCTCTAACATAGAATCTAAATCATTAGCCCGTTTCAAAATGATTCCCATGTAGCGTTTTTGTTGCTCTTCTGTTGGTGCAATACCATCACGAACACCTTCTGCATAGGCTTTAATAGCTGTTAACGGCGTTCGGATATCATGGGATATCCCTGCTAACAACTCTTTTTGTTGTTCCTGTTCCATTTCAATCTGACGATTGGCCATTTCTAACGATTTTGTCATATTCTTAACATGAATCATGATGAAGCGTGTAACAAATCGGTTAATAGCAAAGAAGGTAACAATAAAGAGTAATATAGCTACTACGATAATATAGAAGGAAACTGATTCCATTAAGCTATCACTACCATGAGTAGCTCGCTTTATAGCAATATGATATACGTAAGCATGACGCCCATCGTATTTCCTCATTTCATATACGAAAGTATTATTGGACTGATATACGATACCTTGTAGTTCAGGATTTACATCAATAAGGCCAACAATAGCAGAGGCACTATAGATTTGAGGATTACCATAGGTGTACACCATATTACCTTGATCTAGTACTTCTACATATACTTCCTTCGGATCGAGTAAGCTATAGCTAGGCTTTACTAAGCTATCTATTAAGTTGTTTTCTAAACCATAAAAGGTAATTGTTTCAGTGATTCGACTGACACTTTTAAACTGTTGTTCCTGCTCAATACGCAAATAGTAACCGGCATTAGCCAATATGCGCAGACCTGTAAAGTATAGCAAAAATAAGATAATTGCTATCAAAATAGGCACTACAAAGAGCACAACATTGGATATCCAAATCCGTATTTGTAAATTCACAGGGTTACCTCAATATCATAAATATTAGATACTTCTTATAGTTTACGCTATTTTTAATACTTAAAGCAAGTGAAAAGCTCAAAAAAGTGATTTAACCTTCATATTTTCTTCATTGTTAGTTTATAATTGGCAGTTATTACATATGGTCAGTATGCCTTTTATTATCTACTATTCTTAAGTTTTTGATATAAGTTACACGCATCCGGGTAACTTATATCAACATATTATAAGTAATTTTTAGGACATCAAAGATAAGCATCTATATCGTCTTATTCAATATTCTCTATATTTTTTATAAAATCTCTAAATATAAAAATGCTATATCTGTAAAAATAAATTCTGTTACCTTATATTATTAGTATCAAAATATTTCTCTACTCATATATAATTCAATTGCCTTATTATACATAAAAAAAGAGGATTCCATAGGAATCCTCTTTTAATATTTGGATTAACGACGATTTGCATCGAAGAAGTTAATAGCAACTTCTGGGAACATAGCGTAAGTCAATACGTCTTCGTCAGTGATACCATTGTAGCCTTTGGAAGCTAAATCTTGACGGTAACCTTCCAATTCAGGTTCGATAAGATCTGCTGGACGGCAAGTGATAGGTTCTTCATCACCGATGATAGTGTGACGGATTTCGTCAGAAATTTTACCAGGCAATGCACCGTATTTACCACGTACAAGGTCTTTAACTTCGTTAGGAACCATTTTATAACGGTCGCCCATCATAACGTTCATCATAGCCATTGTACCAACGATTTGGGATGTTGGAGTTACCAATGGAGGGTAACCCAAGTCTTCACGTACGCGTGGCATTTCATCCATAACGTCGAAGAAGCGATCGCCCATACCCATTTCGTTCAATTGGTTTTGAGTATTGGACAACATACCGCCAGGAATTTGGTAACGACGAACAGCAGGGATTACATCACTAGCTGGTTTCAAGTTGAATTCTTCAGCGATTTGTTGTTTTACTTTACGGAAGTGGTCAACTAATGGAATGTATTTATCAAGGTCAAGACCAAGATCCCATTCAGTGCCTTTGAACATTTCGATCATAGTTTCAGTAGCTGGTTGGCTAGTTGCATGAGCGAATGGAGAGATAGCAGTATCGATGATATCTACACCAGCTTTAGCAGCTTCCCAGTATGTAGTGCTTGCAAGACCACAAGTGAAATGGCTGTGCAAGTCGATTGGCAATTCGCCAAAACGTTTTTTGAATGTGGAAACCAAATCATATGCATCAGCAGGTCCTAACAAACCGGACATATCTTTGATACATAAGGAATCTGTACCCATTTCTACCAATGTTTCAGCTACTTTCAAGAAGCTTTCAGTTGTATGAACTGGGGAGATTGTGTATACCATAGCGGATTGAACGTGTGCGCCTGCTTTTTTGGAGTACTTAATAGCAGCTTCCATGTTACGAGGGTCATTCAATGCGTCGAAGATACGGATACGATCAATACCATTTTTTACAGCTGCATTACAGAATGCTTCTACTACATCATCAGAGTAGTGTTTGTAGCCCAACAAGTTTTGGCCACGAAGTAACATTTGTAGTGGAGTGTTTTTCAAATTGGATTTCAATTTACGAAGGCGTTCCCATGGATCTTCATTCAAGAAACGAAGACAGCTGTCATAAGTAGCGCCGCCCCAACATTCAAGAGCTTCATAACCAATTTCATCTAAAAGGCCAAGCACTGGTTCCATTTGTTCGTAACGCATGCGTGTTGCCAAAATAGATTGATGACCGTCGCGAAGAACGGTTTCGCAGATTCTTAATTTTTTAGCCATGTTAATCCTCCAAATCGAAATAGTTTATGCATGTAATTTTATACATCCACTACATAACTATCTCATACCTATTTTTTTACGATTTTTATAGCACTTGCTCAAACGAGCAAATACTCAAGCAATCGTTAAGACATACTTATATTAGACTACTTATAGAATTCTTTGTCAACAACCACATTATGCTATTTACTCATAATTTCATGTATTCAATTATGATTTTTTCGTGATAGAAATCACAATAAAGCGCTAAAAAGCTAGGATTTAACATGTATTTTTAATCAATTATATTTCTTTGTAATTTCTCTTTTTAATGAGAAACCAAAATTTATATCGCAATAATTTTTAGTTATTATTGGCCAGCCGCCAAAGTATATCGGTATTTATAAATCTAGTACTTCGATAATCATCGGTACGCTTATAAGCTCATCACTTTTATTGATAACACACCTGTATTATTGCGATTTATAAATATACAAAAGAACCGACCTTTTATAGGTAGGTTCTTATAGTAAGCAATTATTATTATATTATTTTTCAGGTTTTACCTTTTTTGGTGCCGTTTCAAGAACGATATTTTTACCATCTCGTTTAACTTGGATAGAGAATGCACCCTCACCTTCTTTGAAGTATTCCATCTTAATATCGAGCAACATTTTACCAATTAACGTTTCTACCTTCTCTGTAAGGAATTCACGATAGAATGCATCTTCCTTTTGTTTTGGACTTTGATGTACTACAGGTTTCTTAGCAGAACGCTCTCTATCAAGCATTGTTTCTTCAAAATTTTCAGTATCTTTAAAGTTTTTCATCATATCCGCATCGGATAAGCCTTTTTGAATTTTAAACTTTGCCATGTTTATCTCCTATTAATTCGAAAATTGCCTTTTTCACGCGTACTGATTCAATACCAGACATACAATATTGATCAGGCTTAGGACAACGTCGTTTACGACATCCTAAGCAATCTAACTCATCATTAACAAGAACCTTAAAGTCCCCCGTCAACGGCCCCCACAGCTTAGGATCTGTAGGTCCAAAAAGTGCGACAACAGGTTTATTTAGAGCTAGTGCAATATGCAATGAACCCGTATCAGCAGTCACTACTACATCGCAACTTTCAATTAGAGCCCCTACCTCTTGAAGTGTAGTTTTCCCCAACATATTCAGCATAATTTTATCAAGGCCATCCGCCGTTATGGAGTCCATCAACGGTTTGTATTGAATCGCCTCTTTTGGACCACCTAAGTACACAAAATTAGCTCTGTATTGAAGGGATTTAATGAGAGAATACCATTTCTCTTGAGGCCACTCTTTTGTCGCCCAAGATGTACCTAGTACAAGACCTATGCGCAGCGGCTTATCCACCTCTCCGCGATTTAAGGCTGTATCATAATTAATGGATTCCCACTGTTCTTCCGCCCAAGCACGCAAATTAGAGGGCACAAAAAAATCCATACGGTATAGCCGTTTACCACTAGAACCGTTGACTATGCAAGGTTTTTCATCATCAGTAATAACAGCAGCAGATGTAGCTAATCCACTATGCTCTGCAACGGCTGTATCCAGTAATTTAGCAACCTCTATATAGCGCTTAATGACATGATCTGTACTCGGCTTTGCCTTGTAGTTAGTAAACATCCAATTTAGCTCTTTTGTACCACCAAGGCCAAGGCGAATGGGTGCACCTGATGCCAATAAAACAAGCCCTGTTATGAGTCGCCCTTGTACATCGACAGCCACATCAAATTTGTATGGTTTTAACTTATCTCTAAGTTCCCACCACATGCGCCACATCGTTGGAATATGTAGTTTTTTAGAATGTGCTTCGTATTCATCCCGCTCCCAAGGAATGATTTCATCTACATAGGGATTTCCCTGTAAAAGTTCTACCATACTAGGTGTTACAATCCAATGTAGCTTTGCCTCTGGATAATGCTCTTTAATCCAGCGCGCAGCAGGTGTGGCATGGAGTATATCCCCTATGTAACTGAGTCGTACAAATAATATATTCATATATATCCTTATAGTACAAACGAGTATAGGAATAAAGCCTTTATAATGAATCATTATAAAGGCCTTTTCTTAAGATTTCTTTTTACTATCACTAGATGATTTAGATGATGTATCATCCTCTGTCACCTTTGTAGTTTCGTCGCTACCATTCTTGATAATGTCTTTTACATCGGATAATGTCAATTCATTGAATGTAGTAGGATGATTGTATTTATAAACTGGTTTAAAGCCTACACCCAATTTTCCTGTATAAACAGTTAAGGCATTATTATCTTCATCCACACGAGCAATATAGATAGTTTTATCCATATCAACGCCAATCAGACGGAAACGTCCTGGTGGATTAATTACACGCCAACCACCTTCAATGCCGTTAAACATGAAGATATCACCAGTTTTAACGTTATCATAGAAGAATCTATCTTCATCATAGAATACGCCAATATGGCCAATATCCGTAGCCTGCATATACACACGACGCGTATCATAGTTCGCATCAGTACGATAAATACGATATGCGTTTTCTTGAACTTTTACCTTCATATACACAACATTCGTCGCTTCAGAATACGCAGCATCTACGATTTTACTATTACGAGGCAAGTCTTCAAGTTTTGTATCTACTTCATGTTCAGGATCATCCGCATTGAGACGAGCCATAACAACCTCTCTAGAGTCATATAGACCCATGATGGCATAATTACGGTCAGGCATCCAACTAAAGTAACTAATAGAGCGACCCTTCAAATCAATCGTTGTAGGCTTGCTTTCATTAGCCTTATAAATTTTCAAAGAGCTTTCAGTAACAACCGCCATGAACTGACGGTCATAAGATACATACTTAGTACCTTCCTTAATATCAGGGAAGTTTTTAGTATCATCCTTAGAAGCGCCGGCTACATTAAAATCTGTAGTCGGTGCAAACATATATTGATCAAGGTATAGGTATACCCCACCTTGCAGAAGAATACCTACCGCAAAGGCGCTCAGTACACGCGTAAAAGGTTTCATGTGTCCTCCTATTTCACGATAAACGCCGTTGGGATCATGCGTTCCCCTAATAAATCGGCTGGTTTGTTTACTACTTTACCATTGAGGTATAGTGTAGAACTAGAACCGCCATCTAAATTCGCTGCAATGTAGCAACCTTTTTCATAGAGAATATCTTGTACGTCACGTAATGTAGCGCCAAGAGAATAACCTGGTTGACGACCATCGATTACGAGGAATAGTACTGTACCATCTTTCTTTTGACCGATAGCAGTACGTGGACCTACGCCCCAACCGCCATCGCCTTCGGTAATCATCTTCTTACCATCTACGATAAGAGGTGGGCCAAAAGTAATACCTTCCATGGCTTTCATATCACTAAGTTGTGTTTTATCGTAGTTACCTGCAATAAGGTTACCAGATTTAGAGAAACCTACGAAGTCTACTGCTTCTTCAGGTCCTACATCTTTACCGATAACATATTCACCATCATGCAAGATAAAGCCATAAGGCAAACGGCCTGTACCAGTACCATTTGGATCATGGAAACCGCCGCCATTGATAGCAGCTACCGCATTATTCATCTTCGCAATATTACTTGTAGTATCGCCTTTTTCTTGAATATTCGCAGCTGTACCGACTTCAATACGACGAGGATCTGGAATTTCAAGAATATAGCCTACATAACGAGCAGACTGAATTTTTTCAAGGTTTAAGCTCTTATCTTCACGAGCATTAAACTTGAACAAATCTTGACTTTTAACAACGCCAACTGTACCCAAAATAGATTGCAATTCATCTTCACTGAAAAGCCATGTAATGTAATGAGGATGGCGAGATTGCAATATGGCACCAATAACGGCGCGCTTTACATTATTAAATGGTCCAAAGAGCACCACGAATGGTGAGGTTACAACGGTAAATAAGAACACCATGATGATGAACTTTACCCAATTCTTTTTGAACAATGTATTTCTCCTTATAAATCAGTGAAATGTTCGGTACTAATGCGTTCTTCAAAATGTTTGATATCAACAGCATTACCAACCCAAACACGCAATATGTTATATGGATTATCACCGGTATGGGCCCAGCCAGATTTCATGGCCATGCTCATTTTGATACCTGCTTTTTTAGTGGCAGCATCGGTGAATTCATTTTTATCTCCATAAGGATAGCAGAACCAAGGATTATCCTTGATGCCCACTTCTTTTGCAAGGGCTTCTTGAGCCTTTGTAATATTTTCTATTTGTTTAGCTTCAGACAATTGGCCCATTTCGATATGTTGGAATCCATGATTGGAAATGGTGATACCATTTTTATGCATTTCACGAATTTGATCCCAAGTTAACCGTGTACCTACATCGCCAGGATTGATAAACACAGTGGCTGCAAAACCATATTTTTTCATAATTGGATATACGATAGAATACGTATCTGCATAACCGTCATCAAAGGTTAATACAACAGGTTTTTCAGGCACTGCTGCACCATTTACGACATAATCATATAGTTGGTCCATCGTTAATGGATTATACCCATTGTCTTTGAGGAACTTCATTTGTTCTCTGAATAGATCCTCACGAATAACTGCATCGTTATCCTTATCATCGCCAATTTTATGATACATAAGAACAGGGATGCCTGTTGGATGTACCATTTTGACTTCTTTTACAGGCGCCGTTGGACTAGGTGGTTCCGTTTTTTGTGAAAGCAATCCACAGCCTGCTAAAACCACAACCAATACGACAACTAATAGTGTTACCAATGGAATCCGTTTCATAGGTCCTCCTCTATTAGAACACAATTATATACAGAATATTATAACATTTCTATGAAGATTAGTAAAAAACTAACGCTTTACTAGTACCTCATCAATTGATTTTCTAGGTCTAGGATATATAGGCTCATCTGGAACACCTATGGCAATGACAGCCTGTACATCTAGTGTTATCTAAATCCATTCTATCCTTTCCTACAAAAGAATAGTATTTAAACTATTACTATTGTTATATTGTAATACGCTCAATAATGCTTTAATATTTTAATTATATACTATATAGCGTAAACTATACTATTTTAATACACAGAGGATTTACCATGAAAAAACGTCTTACTCTCATACAAATGGATGTCCACGTAAACGACGTAGAATATAACTACAATCGAGTTCAAGAATTATTGAATCAGGCCCTATCTGAAAGTCCAGATATTATCGTATTACCGGAAACCTGGAACACTGGTTTTTATCCATCTACAGATTTAATCAATATCGCTGATGCAAATGGTGACCGCACAAAAGCATTATTACGTGCATTTTCTAAGGAACATAATATAAATATTGTAGGCGGATCTGTAGCAGTTGCCAAAGAGAATCTCGTATTTAATACATCCTATGTTTACAACCGAAGCGGCGAACTTGTAGGAGAATATTCCAAGATGCACGGCTTTAGCCCTGCTAAGGAAGACAAATACTTTGCTAGCGGTACTCATACTACGCATTTTGAGCTAGATGGAATTCCTTGTAGCACGGTCATCTGTTACGACATCCGTTTCCCTGAACTAGTAAGAATGGCTGCATTACCAGGCACGGAATTATTATTTGTGCCTGCGCAATGGCCTACTATGCGTTTACGACACTGGCAGGTACTCAATGAAGTGCGAGCTATTGAAAACCAACTCTTTGTCTGTGCCGTAAACGGCTGTGGCACAGTGGGTCGCGTTCAAAGTACAGGGCACTCCGCGGTATATGATCCATGGGGTACAAACCTACTCGAAATGGACACTAACGAAGGTATTGCTTCCGTAGACATCGACCTCGCTGTAGTCGAAGATATCCGTAACAAAATTAATATCTTTAGAGATCGCAAACCTGAACTCTATAATCTATAACAAAAAGGCACATTGTTTTGAACAACCATCTTAAATCAGGAAGGTCATTCATTTAACTATGTGCCTTTTATTTTTATTGAACTGTATGTAAGAAATAGATTACTCTAGTTTGTTCTGGATTAACAGCCATACCTGCAACAGTAAACGTGTTATATGAATAATCAAATTTAAAGATATAGAATGTATAATCTGCGTTAAATGGTCGCTTTACTTCCTTAAACGAATAGTAGCCTAAATATTTTTTCTGTAAAGCCTTATTTTCATCATTAGACAACACTTTATCAGAACTTAATTGACTAGTATCTTGCTCTAAGTCCAACCCCATTTGATTGTTCATTTGGTTAGAGAGCTCACGATCAACCTTTCGCTTAATATTCTCATTGCTTAGTGCCATTTTATATTGATACATATTATTGAATGTATTAGTTACTTCAATCCATTCTTCTGGCAATATAGTAGACATGTATTTTCTATATTTCGTCTTAACATCCTCGTACGGTTTAATAGAAACACGTTCAGCCTCACCCTTAGTAATAATAACCTTAGCATGATTTTCTGCATCTTGAATATAAGGCTTTAGCTCTGATGGTTTACCTGTGAAAGAAACTTGGATATAACGACCATCTTCAATCGCCTTAGGTGGCTTTAAATGAATATCAACTTGCTTAGCAAAAGAAGGTATTTTCTTTGGAAAACCAGACAAATCATTCACTTTATTTATATCTATATGATTGTAATATTCCTTGTCATTAACAGGATATTTAATGCTTTCCCTAAAATTAATAGCAGCTACAATTTGTTTTTCAATTTCTTCTCGTGTATAGGGATTTTTAATAAAGTCTCGTTGTGGCGTACTTCTTATCCTTCTATTATGTTCCTCTATATGAGCGTGCATACGCGATTCTTCATCTCGCTGCTGCAATATTTGTTCGTTATATGTTTTTTTAGCAAGAGACATAACAGCATAAGATAATTCAGTTTCACCCGTTACTTTACTTTCCATATAAGGCATAACCTCTAGAGGTTGTGTTCTATCTACTTGAGAAGTCTTTGTGCCCAAAGGTGTTCCTACAGATGGAGTGGATAACTGCTCAGC
Source organism: uncultured Veillonella sp. (assembly GCA_902478055.1). Lineage (GTDB taxonomy): Bacteria > Bacillota > Negativicutes > Veillonellales > Veillonellaceae > Veillonella. Next base: position 45,678 of record CABSJL010000013.1, read on the forward strand.
ATTTGTTATTCCTATATTAGCAACCAATGCGGTCACAACAAGTATAAATCCTTTTAACTTCATTCATATCTCCATTAAACAAACTATATAAAAGAGTTACTCTACATACATAGCTAATCAGATAATTTAAAACTCAATAAGCTTCCACATGTCCTCTGGAACTTGTTCTAGAGGTTTGTTCTTTGCCATAGCATCTTTTAGAATATCAATCGTATCTTGTACTTCTTGTTTATTCTTTGTATTTGGATCGTGTAAAACGACACGGTTCAATGAGTCCTGACCAAATTGTTTTAAGTATTCTTTTTCCACTTGATTCAGTTCACGACGTAAGTATTTCATAGTGTATCCTCTATTTGTAAATATCTTTTCGATGTCCAACTTCTAACGCTAAAATAATACATCTATCATCATTAATATCGGCAATGACTCTATAATTACCAATGCGATAACGCCACAGCCCCGTCTTATTACCTGTCAGTGATTTTCCTGAATATCTAGGATTTTCTACATTATCTACGTTCTTAATAAGCCAATTAAAGAGATATCGTTGCGTTGATTTATCGAGTTTAGAAAATTGCTTGTCAAACCGTTTAGAAAACTCAAGTTTATAAGCCATATTTTGCACGCATTTCCGCCACAGAATAAGTAACAGGATCTTGCTTATATTCTGCTAATGCTTTTTGACCTACCTTAAGATCAAATTCATCTTCAATCTTTTCTAGTAAAGCCTTCTTAAAGAGAGTAGAAAGTGTTTCATCCATAAACTCAGCATATGTTTTAAATAACTCTTCTTCTTGTTCATTTAAACGGACTGAAATATTTGCCATATAAAGCACCTCCTTATGTAATACATTGTATTACATAAGGAGGTTTTAGTCCATTCCTTAAACTTGCAAACAGTACTATTTTAATAAAATTTTATATTTCAGAAATTAGACATACAAAAAAGGCATACCACCCTTCTCTCGTCTCTCAGCGGCATGCCTTTTTATGTATATAGTTACTCTCGAACTATATCGTATGTCAGTCTGGCTAACTCTCTCTAAGTCCCTTTAACGACACGCCAGTATGTCACCTTTAATATACAATTATAAAATAACTTTGTCAATATTTTAGAAAAATTTTATCTTTTCATTTTACCAATAAATACTTGCAAAAGATTTATATAAATTGTATTATTAATAAATTTCATGACATAAACGCTTATTTTCGTACCATAAATCATTTACATAAATCATCTATAAGTGGTAATATTAGCAATGCACTAGAATTTGGTTATTAAGAAAGAAAGGTAATAATAATGTTTTCATTTCTACAACCAAAAGAGGCAAAATCATCTGTACCACAGAATATGATTATGAATCTATATTATAAATACAGATTTCAATCTCTAATCGGTATTTTTATTGGTTACGCAGCGTACTATATTGTTCGTAACAACTTTGCCTTATCAACTCATTTTTTATCAGATATCCTACACATGAGCAAAACGGAAATCGGTTTGTTATCTAGTGGTATGCTTATCGCCTACGGTCTAAGTAAAGGCTTCATGAGTAGTCTTGCTGACAAAGCGAGCCCTGCGAAATTCATGGCTTTCGGCCTTATTTGTTGTGCAATTATCAACATTTTTATGAGCTTTGCCGACAGCCTCGCCTTCTTCTTAGTATTAGTAGTTCTTAATGGTTTCTTCCAAGGCTTTGGTGTAGGTCCATCCTTCATCACACTTGCCAAATGGTATCCAAAACAGGAACGTGGTCGCTTTGGGGCAATTTGGAATATCTCCCATAATCTTGGTGGTGGTATCGTAGCACCAATCGTTGCTGCTGCGCTATACTTTACTACTACAGATCACTGGCAATTAGGTAGCTATGGTATCCCTGCAATTATCGCGATTATCGTAGCTGTTATTATTTGCTTCTTGATCAAAGAAAGTCCAGAACGAGAAGGTTTACCACCAACTAGCGAAATCATTGCCGATACATCTCATAAAGCACATAGAAGTGCAGAAGCACCTCACCTAAGTACAAGACAAATCTTTGTACAATATGTACTAAAAAATAAAAATGCTTGGTATGTATCTCTAGTTGATACATTCGTTTACATGATTCGTTTCGGTATGCTTACATGGTTGCCTATTTACTTATTACAAGTAAAAGGCTTCTCTAAGGCTGAAATGTCCATCGCCTTTTTATTCTTTGAATGGGCAGCCATTCCTTCTACACTTTTTGCAGGTTACATTTCCGATAAATTCTTCAAAGGTTATCGCATGCCTCCAGCAATCATTGCAGTAAGTATTATCTTCTTCTGTATCTTTGGCTATTGGCAAAGTGAATCCCTCTTATGGGTTACATTCTTTGCTGCTGTCGTAGGTTGCTTAATCTACATTCCTCAATTCTTAGCCTCTGTACAAACTATGGATATCGTACCACCATTCGCTGTAGGCTCTGCTGTTGGTCTTCGTGGCTTTATGAGTTACATCGTAGGTGCCAACCTTGGTACAACACTATTTGGTGTTTTAGCAGATAAATTCGGTTGGAATGCAGGTTTCTATCTCCTAATGGCAGCATGTATTCTTTGCGTTACATTCTGTGTACTTGCCCACTTTGGTGCAAAAGAATTAGATGCTAAAGAAGCAGAACTTGAACAACTCCAAACAGCTGAAGCTAACAGCTAACAACTAAATTCTAGAGCAAATAAAAAGGTAGTAACAAGAAATTGTTACTACCTTTTATTATTTAATAAGTTCGCCAAGAACCAAATTATGGGCCCTATGAATCTCATTTTCTTAATGGTATCCATTTTATCTAGAATGGGCTTAGGTATCTCTGCATCGCTTTCAAGAGACACATATTCCTTATCAACATAAACGCCTTTTGAATACTCAGTCGTATGGACCCCTTTTTCAACAATAAATGTATGAGTACCATTAACATCTTCATACTCTTCATAACGAGCTACATCCGCAAAATCTATATCTATATCTCCTCTTGTACCTATAACTAGCTGATAACCACGATGTACTACGTTCATGTCAAATGGCATCGCTTTACTGCACAACTTTGTAAACTGATATGCACCACGTTTTTTATTCCAACAGATCCAAAATTCAGCATTATTCTTATGCTTAACCAGCTTATACTTGTACCAAATCGCCCCATGAGTATCAATGTAGCGAATTTTGCCTAAAATTGTATATAAATCACTTCTGATCCGCAATGTATCGCCGTACTTAAATTTCATAAAACACTCTCATGCTGAAAACAATATATATTATTAATTACTATGATTGTACATATAATATGAAATTCTGACAATACGGATATAGAAAAAAGGTAGCAACATATATATGTTGCTACCTTTTATTTTTTATAATCAACCTTGTTGTAAGAAATATATTATGTAGTTTTTATCTGGACTAACTGCAGCACCTAAAGAGTATGGATGATTCCTAGTGCCACCAAAATCAAATACATACAGTACATAATTGTTTGGTATATCTATGGAATCTTCATTATATGACAATCTATGCAAATATTGTTTTTGAAGCTTTCGATTTTCTTTTTCAGTATAAATTGGATACACTTTGTCTTTAGAACGCTTATTTTCATAATCCGGTTTAGGATTTAATGCATCTCGCGCATCTTGTATTCGTTTACGAGTTGCAAAATATCTCTTATACTTTGCACTATTGTCTTCATCTGGAATCTGTACCTTATTGAATTCTGCTAGTACTTGATTTTCCAACTCATATATTTCATCTACAGATTTATCAATTGGATGGTCTTGTCGCTCTTGTATAAATTTACCCATCGGCACAGTTGTATTTTTTACAGTCAGTATCGACCTTGGAATTAATGCATATAGAGAATCTGCATAAGCCATATTCGAATCGATATATCGTTTAACATACACATTAGATATATCAGCTTTTAAAACAACTACTTTAGAATTTGAAAGCGCTTCATCAATATATGGCTTTAATTGTTCCGGTGTGCCTCCAAATCCAAATTGTACATAAGCCCTACCTTCTAAAAAGCCTGGATTACTATGCATATGAATATTTTTTGCAAAACTTGGCATATTTTTGGGGAAGCCTGGAATCATAGGCATCCTTTTATAATCCTTTGGATTATTGATAGGATACTGAATCAATTCTATAGGTTTAAAAAAACTTTCCAAAGATTCTTTAATTTCAGCTTTAGATCTAGCCGTAAATAGATCATGTCCTTTTCCCTTATTTTTATCTAAATATTCTCGAATTTCCCTTTCATTTGCTGCATCCCGATCGGCACGAGTTCGATAATCTTTAGTATTAACGGGATTCGTTAGCTTAATTTCCCCTTTACCATTCTTTTTCATATATGGGCTCACAATGCGTAAAGGTTTTTCTCGACCACCAATAAAATAGCCTTCATTACGTGTTGATTCAGTATTATAGTGTTTAATTTCTTTTAGTGCTGTTTCATCCTTATCATTATAAAGTGGATCAAACGTTTTATATTCACTTCCAAAATCAGGTTTTTCTGATGTTTTTAATCGTTGAGAACCGTGCTCCTTCTCCATCCGCTCTAATATAATTTCATCGCCAATTGATAGTGCCTTCGAATCTATCGATTTATCTTTTATAACAGCTTTAAAAGCACCAGGAATAACCTCAACAAAATCTACTTTTACTGGGCCTTTTGTTTGTACAAACTGTTTTAACTTTGTATTATTTTTTTGTTCAATACTTATATTTTGACTCTGACTATCTACTACTTCTGCTGCAAAACCAGACTGACTATATAATGCTAGTGAAAGCATCATCAACACAAAATATTTCTTATTCATTTCTCTCTCCTATATACATCTACAACTTTTAATGTTATAGCAAAAAGGACCTACAGTAAACTGTAGGTCCTTATTTCTTGGTGCGGTTGGAGGGACTTGAACCCTCACGAGCGTACGCTCACCACCCCCTCAA
>CABSJL010000014.1 GCA_902478055.1 uncultured Veillonella sp.
CCAACGAGAAGAGGGGCAATAAATTTTTTTAATTTCATGTGAACATCCCTTTCTACTTATACATATAATGTATATATCCTATCATGTGAATGGGATTTTGTATATAGAGCAAAAGATATCGGTTAGCTATAGATTAAAGCTATGGCTTTTATGAGCTCACTAATGATAAGGGGTGTAGCATATCTAAGAATATCGAAAAAATGATATAATAGATATAAATTTCGTACAATTAGACTTATAGGTTTTATATGATATACATAGGAGGTCACTATGTTTAACTTTGATTTTTATAACCCTACACATATCGTATTCGGTAAAGATCGTTTGAGCGAATTAGATACATTAGTGCCAAAGGATGCAAAGGTGCTCATTACGTATGGTGGTGGCTCTGCAGTGCGCAGTGGTCTTATTGATCGCATTATTACGGCTCTTGGCAATCGCAAGGTAGAACAATTTGGCGGCATTGAACCAAACCCATCTCTTGAAACTTGTGAACGTGCCGTTGCTTTCATTAAAGAACATGGCGTAGATTTCGTCCTTGCTGTAGGTGGTGGTTCCGTAGTGGACGCTACAAAGCTTATCGTTATGGGCGCTACTTATGATGGCCCTGTTATTGATGTTATGAAAGCTGGCCTACCAGAGGTTCCAGTAGAAATGGTGCCAAATCCATTACCATTTGGTACCGTTATGACACTACCTGCTACAGGTTCAGAAATGAACAATGGCGCTGTTATTACCTATGGTGATGGTAAGTTCCCTGTGTTCAGTAGCTTAGTATTTCCTAAGTTCTCTATGCTCGATCCAACATTGACTTTCACATTGCCAGAAAAACAAGTTAAGAATGGCGTTATCGATACATTCGTGCATACCACAGAGCAATATTTAACATATCCTGTAGACGGCCGTATTCAAGATCGTTTTAGTGAAGGTATTTTGAAAACTATGATTGAAATCGGCAAAGAAACAGTAGAAAATCCAGAAAACTACGACATTCGCGCTAATCACGTGTGGGCCTCTACCTTGGCATTAAACGGCTTGATCGGTGCCGGTGTGCCGCAAGACTGGGCAACACATCTTATCGGTCATGAGTTAACGGCGGCTTACCATCTTGACCACGGCATCACATTGGCTATTGTATTGCCTGCGTTGTTAGAGGTGAAAAAAGCCGATAAGCTTGATAAATTGGCGCAATATGCTACACGTGTATGGCATATTACAGAAGGTGCAAAGGAAGAGAAAGCGGATAAGGCTATTGCAAAAACTCGTGAATTCTTCGAGTCCCTTGGCGTATCTACCCATTTGAAAGATTATGGTCTTGGCGTTGAGGCAGTTGATAAAATTGTGAAACAATTAGAAGACCATGGTATGACACGACTTGGTGAAAAAGGAGATATAACACCAGAAGTAGCTCACGAAATTTTAACGCGTGCTTTATAATAAATGACATTAACACTTTAAATGTATGTGATGTGGAAAGGAGGCGAGCCCTATGAATGAAATAAAAAATCGAAGTGCATTTTCCTTTGCATTTCCTATTATGGTTCCTATGGGTATCAGCTTCTTTTTCATAGGTTTAGGATTTGGTTTATATGCAACGAGCCAAGGGTTCCCTTGGTGGACGGCACCGGTTTTAGCGGCTACCATTTTTGCAGGATCCATGGAGTTTGTGACGATTGGCATGTTGATGGCCGGATTTGATCCGATTAATGCGTTTATACTGACCATGTTCGTTAATGGACGCCATTTCTTTTATGGACTATCTGCACTACAACGGTATGTACATATGGGTTGGAAATGGTTTCCTACGGTTGCTTGGATGTGTGATGAAAGTTTTGCCATCAATATGGCTACTAAGTTACCGGATGATGTGGATGAAAAGTGGTTTTACTTCCACGTGTCTTGGCTTAACTATGTGTTCTGGGTATTTAGTACCTTTGTAGGCGGTCTGTTTGGCAATCTCTTGGCCACCGTAGATTTACGGGGCATCGATTTTGTATTACCAGGTCTATTCATTGTGGTATTCCTTGAAATGCTGCTCAACGCAAAAAATAACAAGATAAGAGCCTTTGGCGTAGCTGGTGCCGCTATGGCGATAGTTATGCTCTTATTGGTAGGCAAATCGCTCTTTATGCTTTTATCTATGAGCTGTATGCTAGTAGCCTGCTATATTGCGTATAAGTGGGGAGGTGTACATCTTGACTAGTACAGAAATGGTCATCACCGTTGCTATTGTTGTAGCCGGTACATTACTTACTCGTTTTGGTGCCTTCCTCGTATTTCCACCAGGAAAAAAGGCGCCAGATTTTGTACTTTTTTTAGGTAAGGCTTTGCCGGCTGCCGTTATGGGCATGCTCGTTGTATATACCTTTAAAGAGACTGTCGTTCTAGCATATCCTTATGGTATCCCTGAGCTCATAGCATTAGTCGTTACGGTAGGATTACATCTATGGAAGCGTAACATGCTCATATCGATTGCTGCCGGTACAGTAATTTATATGATACTCGTACAAGCCGTATTTAATGTGCCGAAATAAAATAAACCACTTGTATCTATTCTTAGAGGAGTAGATATAAGTGGTTTTGTTTTTATATTTATTTAAGTTGTAAAAGTCTTTCAAGACCTGGTGCAGTATGGTGATCTTCCAAGAAGTCTTGTTGGTCTAATAGTTCCATAACATCCATGTCGATGTTTGTTAGTTTGAAATCGAATACATCAAAGTTAGCCTCCATATGGCTTACGTTATTTGCCTTTGGCAATGGAATGATGCCACGTTGGATGTGCCAACGCAAGATGATTTGATGTTTAGACACTCCGTATTTTTCAGCCAAGCTTTTGATGATAGGATGGTCAAAAATAGGTTGGCGGTCACGGGTGAATGGAGACCAAGCCATGCCTACTACTTGATGCTTTCTCATCAATTGGATAAGAGATTGGCGTTGGTTGAACGGGTGACATTCAATTTGGTTTACCACAGGTTTCACATTGCAGTGATATAGTAAGTCGATTAATCGGTCTTCGTAAAAGTTAGATAGGCCTAACCCACGCAATACGTTTTGATCGTATAACTCTTCCATGGCGCGCCAAGAACCATAATAGTCGCCAAGGGGTTGATGTACGAGCATAATATCGATATAATTAGTGTCTAATTTTTTCAAGGAGCTTTCAACAGCACGCATCGTATTATCGTAGCCCGCGTCGGTATGCCAAATTTTTGTGGTAATAACGATGTCAGTACGTTTAACGCCAGATGCTTTGATGCCTTTGCCAACGGCCTCTTCGTTGCCGTAGTAGGCAGCTGTATCGAGTAATCGATAACCTACGTTTAATGCATTAGTTACGGCTTGTTCTGTTTCCCCTTCGCTACCTGTTTTGTAGGTACCATAACCGATAGAGGGAATAAAGCTACCGTTATTTAAAATTCTAAAATCCATCCGTTCTTCCATGAGAACCTCCGTTATATCCATTAATTAAAGGAATTAGCTTTCATACAATTCTAATTGATTTTATGATATACTAAGGTATTGATAAAAATCAATATGACAGGAAGTGACAGAATGAAATTAAAACGAATTTATTCTGTAGTTGCTATGCTTGGTGTTGTGATGATGGCCTTGGCCATCGCTGGTTGCGGTACGAAAACGGTATCCGTTGCTGATGTAACATACAAGGATATGCCGCTGCAGATCCATAATGACGCTAATGTAACAGCTCTCAATAAGGCGACGGTAACGCCGACGTTGACGGGGCAGGTCGCATATGCTGTGAAAGTAGGCGACCAAGTACAACAAGGTCAAGTCTTGGCCACTGTGGATACATCGGCTTTACAGCAACAGCTAGCATCCTTACAAGGTCAGTTAGCGCAAGCCTCAGCTCAGTCCTATGCGACGTCTGTGACAACTACGACAGCAGCGTCTGTAGATAGTGCTCAATTGGCACAAGCTCAAAAGATGCGCGAAGCGGGCATGATTACTCAAAAAGAATATGATCGCATTGTAGAGCGGTCTCAGCCACAAACTACGACAGTAACAACTGGCGGTGGCGGCGGTGGTGCTAATACAGCAGCTATCGAGGCTCAAATTGCTCAAGTATCTGCTCAAATGGCGGCCTCTACCATTGTAGCGCCTATAGCTGGTACGGTAACGGCTATTTACAATGAAGACCGTCAAATGGCCATTGCAGATCGTCCGTTCATGATGATTCAACAATCCACACCGATGGTAGCATCCCTTAGCATTCCTCGTGATGCGGCGATGAAGTTAGGCACGCCTGACGCTAAAAAGGGTATTAAGGTACTCCTCAAGGTAGGCGACCAAGAATTACCTGGCGAATTGACCTATGTAGATGTAACACAGCCAGAAAATGTACCAAGTGTTCTTGTGAAAGCTACTTTCAACAATGACAAAGGCCTTATCAAGGCTGGCGAGTTCTATACGCTCATCATCGAGTCAGATATAAAAGCGAAAATGCTCACTGTACCAAGTAAAGCAGTTCGTGAAAACCAAGACGGTAAATACGTGTATGTATTGACTGAAAATAATACAGTTGACGTACGTGTCGTTGAAGTAGGTATGACAGAAGACGATGATGTAGCCATTATTTCAGGCCTAAATGAAGGTGATAAGGTAATCACAAGTGATGGGACCTTTGAATTAGGCGAATCCGTTAAATTATAATGAACAATATTAAACTTTCACCGATGGTGAATACCTCGATTGAGGAATCTGATAGGAGGGATTATTATTTTAGAATTTAAACGTTTTGAACTAAGAGATAAACCATTAATCGATAAATATTTTGAACAACATCATTACGAAGCATCTGATAACTGTTTTACTACATTGTTTATGTGGCAAGAGGCGTACGGTATTCGTTGGGCTGAGGAAAATGGTGTATTGTACATCCAAGGTGGCGGTAAACGTGAACCGTTCCTATTGCCTCCATTTGCTGGTAAAGATGCAAAGTTCCTCGATGGTTTATTGCGCGCTAAAGAATGGTTCGTAGAAAACAATTTGCCATTCCGTTTTAAAGGTGTTAGCAAAGTTGTAAAAGAGCGCATGGAAGAGTTATGTCCTGGTCGTTATGAATTTACACCTGACCGCGACAACTACGAATACATTTATAAGTCTGAAGATCTTATCAACTTGTCTGGCAAGAAATTCCGTCAAAAGAAAAACCATTTGAATCAATTCCGTATGCAATATTCTAACTATGAATATATGCCAATCACTGAAGAGATCATTCCATTGTGCCGTGAAACTGCAGCATCTTGGGTAGAAACTCATCATGAAGAAGGCATCGAAGATGAATTGGTAGCGATCAACTTGTTATTCGATAACTGGGATGCGTTAGGTCTTAAAGGTGGCGCCATCAAATTGTTTGGCCGCGTTGAAGCCTTCAGTATCGGTGAATTGTTGAATGATAAAATGGCGTTGATTCACATTGAAAAAGCAAATCCAGATATTCGTGGTTTGTATCAAGCTATCAATAATGAATTCATTCGTCATGAATTTAGCGAAGTAGAATTCATTAACCGTGAAGAAGATATGGGCTTACCTGGTCTTCGCCAAGCAAAAGAATCTTACAATCCAGATCACTTTGCTGAAAAATATGACGCAGTATATGCTAACGAAGCAGACAATGCGACAGGCGGTAAATAAAAATCTGAGCTATGAAGCCGATGTGCTTCATAGCTCTTTTTGTTATAATAAAAGTGTTAGCCTATCTATTTGATTGTATATTTTGTATCATCATGGCGATGCGATGCGATGCGATGCGATGCGATGCGATGCAACAGATAGAAAGTGGTTTATTACTATAACGAGGATATACTTATGGAATTTAGAATTGCAACAGCTCAAGATACACCACATGTGGAAAATCTATGGGCATACTGCTTTGAATCAAAGGAAGACCCATTCTTCCAATATTACTTTACAAATTGCTATGAACCAGAAAACACAATGGTTGGTCTCGAACAAAATCAATTGTTGAGTACCGTTCATTTGCGTCAATATAATATCAATGTTCGTGGTGCTGTATTGCCTACCAGCTATATGGTTGGCGTAGCAACACATCCAGCAGCTCGCCGTGGTGGTGTAGGTGGTGCCTTGCTAAAGTCTTCTCTTGAAGAACTTCGCAACCGCGGTCAAGCATTGACGATTTTGATGCCTTCCAAGGCTGCATTCTACCAACAATATGGTTGGGAACTCTATGCACATCAATGGGTAAATACGATGTCTCTTGAAGACTTGCGCCCTATGACGGATAAATCCTTGAGCTTTGGCCTGCTAAATAGCGTAGATCAATGGACCTTATTGGACCCTGTATATAAAGCGTATACAGCTCGTCTTTCTGGCTATGCTGAGCGCGGTGAAAAGGAATGGAAACGCTTGCTCGGTAGCTTCTTTGCAGAAGGCGTGAATATCGCTGTGGTGCGCAATGATGAAGGTGTTATCGAAGGCTATGCGGTATATCGCTTAGGTCAACCTGAAATTCCTGTTTCTGAATTAGTTTATACTACACGCCGTGCCCAACGAGCATTGTTGAATTACTTCTATAATCACCGCTCTCAAGGCACAACTATTCGCTGGAATGAAGGACTTCACGATACGTACTATCGATTCTATCCTGATGGTAAAAGCGGACATGCTACGATGCCGTACATGATGAGTCGTATTGTAGATGTGAAAGCTGCCTTCGAAGCGATTCCTGTCAATCCAGAGGCTTTGATGATGCCTATTACAATGACCTTTGGTGTTAAAGATGGTCTTTGTGAGTGGAATGAAGGACGCTATGAAGTCCAATATGGCAGCGCATTGACTCCATCTGTTAAAAAGGTGTCTGATACATTGGATGGGGACGTAGATATTACTGTTGAAGTTGGTGCTTTAAGCCAACTCTTGATTGGTACATTAACAGCTCGTGATCTTGCCTTTGAAGGTAAACTTTTAGCTAATGAAGAATGGTTAGAGTTCTTTGATATTCTGTATCCTGAACAAAAAACATATATTAACGAATGGTGGTAATATGAGCTGGAAAACGTATACAGTGAAAGAACCGACAGAATTGACGGTCTCTAAATATGTAAAGGAACGGTTTTCTCTATCTTCTCGAGATATTCAAATGATGTTCCGCAAGAAACGGGTGAAAGTAAATAGCCGTGTAGCCCATTCCCAGCGTTCCCTCAAAAAAGGTGATGTATTAACCTTGGAATTACCACAGGATAAGGACTATGGCGTGGACGTCGAGAAAGGGCCTATTACTGTTCTCTACGAAGATGCCCATACCTTGGTGGTTAATAAAGCTCCTTTTATGCTTGTTCATCCTGCAGGACAAACTAAATCTGGTACATTGAGTAACTATGTGGCTGGATACTATGCGAAAAAAGGTGTAGTGCACAAGGTGCGGCCTGTACATCGCCTTGACCGAGACACATCGGGTTGTATTCTCTTTGGTAAAACAAAGGAAGCTCAGCAATATTACACAGATGAACTACAAGCTGGGCGTATCGACCGCATCTATACAGGTCTTGTAGAAGGTCGCATTGAGAAGAATGGCGTAGTTGATGCACCTATCGGCGTTGATCCTGTATTTGATAACCGTCGCATTGTCGATGAATTGGGTCAACCAGCTCAAACGGAATATACCGTTCTTGGTCACGAAAGCGATCATACATTACTAAAGTTCAAGTTACTAACAGGCAGAACACATCAAATCCGCGTGCACATGGAACACATTGGTCATCCTATTGTTGGTGATGCCATGTATGGTACACGGAACAAGCCATATACACGCCAATGCTTGCACGCATCAGAACTCACCTTTGTACCCTATGGTAAGAATGAACCTATGACGGTAACCTGTGAAGTAGGGGACGAATTTGGTCGTGAAAAATAGTCATTGCTTTTATAAGTATCATCAATTATAATTTATATGATGATGTGGTCATAGAGCATGCCACAGATTCTTGTATACAAAAAACAATAGTGATAAAAATGCATAGTCTATGACTTAAAGTCATAGACTATGTTTTTTTTATATTTTCAATTCACAGTGGACAGGAGTATACTATGTATAGACAAAAAATTCTATAGAATTTAAAACTTAGATGAGGTTATGGACGGTCACAGCCGATAATATCACTACAGAATGGATTCTTTAGAGGTAGTTTATAGTTTATACTTTCACCAAGACCGAACGGAACGATGCCGCAGAGCTTGGATTGATCAAGTGATATGAAGGAGTGCACGTTATGGATATGAATCAGAGCACAATTGAGCAACAACGTCTAGATCAAGCTAGACTTGAAGCTAATGGTATGTACAGCAGCCAATTTGAAAAGGATGCTTGTGGTATGGGCTTTGTCGTTAATATTAAAGGGAAAAAATCCCATGATATTATCGATGATGGTTTGCGTATTTTAGAGCGTCTGGAACACCGTGGTGGTGCTGGTGCAGATAAGGACACAGGGGATGGTGCCGGTATTTTGGTACAAATTCCGCATGAGTTCTTCAAACGCGAATGCGAAGTGCTTGGTATCAACTTGCCTGCAGCTGGTGAGTACGGCGTGGGTATGATATTTGCTCACAAATATGAAAGCCTCCGTAACGAGCAAAAACGCATTTTTGAAGAGGTTGTACGTGAAGAAGGTCAAGTTGTTCTTGGCTGGCGTGAAGTGCCAGTAGATGGTACAAAGGTTGGTAAAGAAGCAGCTGCTATCCGTCCTTGGATGATTCAAATCCTTATCGGCAAAGGCCCAGACGTAACGAATAATAAAGAATTTGAACGCAAATTATATATTATTCGCAAATTAGCAGAAAAACGTATTGTTCCATTGAGCAAGGAATTATCTAGCGATTTCTATATTGCATCCTTGTCCTCTAAAACAATCGTATATAAAGGTATGTTGACACCTGGTCAATTGCGTGACTTCTACCTTGATTTGAGTGACCTTGACTTTACATCTGCATTGGCGATGGTTCACTCCCGTTTCAGTACGAATACATTCCCAAGCTGGGCTCGGGCACATCCTAACCGCTTCTTAGTTCACAATGGTGAAATCAACACAATTCGCGGTAATGTAAACTGGATCAATGCTCGTGAAGGTAAAGCAGAATCTCCATTGTTCCCAGATATTAAAAAAGTATTCCCTGTAGTTGATGACAGCGGTTCTGACTCCGCTATGTTCGATAACACATTGGAATTCTTGCACATGACAGGCCGTTCCTTGCCTCATGCTATCATGATGATGATCCCTGAACCTTGGGAACGTAACAATCTCATGAGCCAAGAAAAACATGATTTCTATGAGTTCAATAGCTTCATGATGGAACCATGGGATGGCCCTGCTGCTATGGGCTTCACTGATGGTACTGTTATCGGTGGCGTACTTGACCGTAACGGTTTGCGTCCTGCTCGTTACTATGTAACAACTGATGATCGCGTTATCATGGCATCTGAAGTAGGTGTAGTAAACGAAAACGCTGAAAATATTCGCGCTAAAGGTCGTTTGGAACCAGGTAAAATGCTTCTCATCGATACTGAAGAACAACGTATCATTTCCGACGAAGAAATCAAACAACGCGTTGCTACTGAATTGCCATATGATGAATGGGTAAAAGAACACGTTATTCACTTGTCTGAAATTACTCAAGCTGATGAAAACGACGTTCCAAAAGTTGAAGATTTATTCAAAAATCAACAAGCTTTTGGTTATACTCAAGAAGACCTTGTACGTATGATCGTACCTATGGCAAAAGATGGTAAAGACCCTGTAGGTGCTATGGGTGCCGATGCTCCGCTTGCTATCTTGTCCGATAAACCACAATTGTTATATAGCTACTTCAAGCAAATGTTCGCGCAAGTAACAAATCCTCCAATCGACTCCATTCGTGAGGAAATGGTTACATCTACACGCGTTATGCTTGGTAACTCTGGTAACTTAACAGACCCAAATAAAGCTGGTACCTATGCATTGTCCATGCGTACACCAATCCTTACTAACCAAGAATTGGCGTCCATTAAGGCTCTTGATTGCCGTCGTATGAAATCTGTTACATTGCCAATCCTCTTCGATCCAACTAAGGGTGCTGATGGTTTGCGTGATGCATTAAATGAATTATGCGAAAAAGCAGAAGAAGCAGCACGTACAGAGCAAAATGTATTGATTTTGTCTGACCGTGGTGTCGATGAAACTCACGCACCAATTCCTGCGTTATTGGCTGTAGCAGCTGTTCACAATCACTTAATCAGAAAAGTATTGCGTACAGAAATTGGCCTTATCCTTGAATCTGGTGAACCTCGCGAAGTACATCACTTCTGTACATTAATCGGCTATGGCGTAACAGCAATCAACCCATACTTGGCTCTTGAAACTGTACGCGATTTACAAGCTCGTAAACGTCTTGGTGATATTACACCTGAACAAGCAGAAAAGAACTACATCAAAGCAGCTGTAGGCGGTATTATGAAGGTTATGTCCAAAATGGGTATTTCCACAGTTCGCTCCTACCATGGTGCACAAATCTTCGAAGCGTTGGGCTTGAACACTAACTTCATCAACAAGTTCTTCGTAAATACACCAACACGTATCGGCGGTATTGGTCTTGTAGGCGTAGCTAACGAAGCATTAGCTCGTTTTGACCGCGCTTTCAAATCCGATGAATCCGTACTCGAACCAGGTGGTTGGTATGGTCCAGTAAAAGACGGGGAAGAGCATTTATTCAACCCTAAAACAATTGATCTTTTACAAGAATCCCTTATTAACGGCGATTATGCAAAATATAAAGAATACTCTAAAGCAATCCGTAACGATTACCATGTAACATTGCGTTCCTTAATGGAATTAAACTACCCTGTAGGCGGCGGTATTCCAATCGAAGAGGTTGAACCTGAAGAATCCATCGTAAAACGCTTTAAAGCAGGCGCTATGAGTTATGGTGCCATCAGTAAAGAGGCTCATGAAACTATCGCTATCGCCATGAACCGTTTAGGATCCACATCTAACTCTGGTGAAGGCGGCGAAGACGTAGCACGTTTCAAACCATTGCCAAATGGCGACAGCATGAATTCCGAAGTAAAACAAATTGCATCTGGTCGTTTCGGTGTTACTGCAAACTACCTCATTCATGCAAAAGAATTGCAAATCAAATGTGCACAAGGTGCTAAACCAGGTGAAGGTGGTCAATTACCAGGTAAAAAAGTATATCCTGAAATCGGTAAAGCTCGTCACTCCACTCCAGGCGTAGAGCTCGTATCTCCACCACCACATCACGATATTTACTCCATCGAAGACTTGGCAGAGTTGATTTACGATTTGAAATGCGTTAATAAAGATGCTCGTATTTCCGTTAAATTAACATCTGAAGCAGGCGTTGGTACTATTGCTGCTGGTGTGGCGAAAGCAAAAGCAGATAATATCTTGATCTCTGGTTACGATGGTGGTACAGGTGCGGCAGGTCGTACATCTGTAAAACATGCTGGTGTGCCTTGGGAATTAGGTTTGTCCGAAACTCATCAAACATTGATGCTCAACAGATTGCGTGACCGCGTTAAATTGGAAGTAGACTCCAAGTTGATGACTGGTTTCGACGTAGCTGTTGCTGCTATGCTTGGTGCTGAGTTATTCGGTTTCGGTACATTGCCACTCGTTGCTGTAGGCTGTAAAATGGCTCGTGTATGTAACCTCAACACATGCCCTTACGGCGTTGCTACACAAGACGAAAAATTGCGTGCTCGTTTCACAGGTAAACCTGAGTATGTAGAAAACTTGATGATCTTCATCGCTCGTGAATTGCGTGAAATTATGGCTCGTTTAGGCATTCGCTCCGTAGCTGAACTCGTAGGTCGTATCGATCTTGTTCGTCAAAAATCTCAAGATGATAACTTCAAATTGTCTCGTGTTGACCTTAAACGCGTATTGTTCCACCCATACATCGATGCATCTGTAGGTCATATGCATATGATTGACCAAGATCACGAATTGGAACGCACATTGGATATGTCCAAACTCTTGCGTATGTGTCGTCCTGCTATTGAAGATCAAAAACCTATTCG
This sequence comes from uncultured Veillonella sp., assembly GCA_902478055.1. Classification (GTDB taxonomy): domain Bacteria; phylum Bacillota; class Negativicutes; order Veillonellales; family Veillonellaceae; genus Veillonella. The sequence goes on from CABSJL010000014.1 coordinate 12,056, forward strand.
CGCTAAATTGGCTATCAACAATATTAACCGTGTAGTAGGTACTTTGGTTGGTTCTGAGGTAACACGTCGTTATGGTGAAAGCGGTTTGCCAGATAATACAATCAAGTTAAACTTTGAAGGTTCTGCTGGTCAATCCTTCGGTGCTTTCATTCCTAAAGGTATGACATTAGAACTTGAAGGGGATGCAAACGATTACCTCGGTAAAGGCTTATCCGGTGGTACTATCACTGTATATCCACCTAAGAAATCCATCTTTGAAGCTGACGAAAACATCCTTATCGGTAACGTTGCCTTCTATGGTGCTACATCTGGTACATCCTACATCAATGGTGTAGCTGGTGAACGTTTCGCTGTTCGTAACAGTGGTATCACAGCTGTTGTAGAAGGTGTAGGCGACCATGGTTGTGAATACATGACTGGTGGCGAAGTACTTGTACTTGGCAAAATCGGCCGTAACTTCGCAGCAGGTATGTCCGGTGGCTATGCGTACATCCTCGATTGTGATGAACGCTATGTAAACACAGGTCTCGTAGAATTACGTCCTGCTAATAATGATGATCTTAAACGCATTAAAGAATTAGTAGAACAACACGTATTACATACTAATTCTGCTAAAGGCCGTCACATCCTTGAAAACTGGAATAACTTTGTAAACAGATTTACAAAAGTTGTACCTGTAGCATACGAAGAAATGCATGCTGCTATTGAACGCTATAAAGAACAAGGCTTATCCTTGGAAGAAGCTCAATTAGCTGCATTCAAAGAAAAATATGCGAAATAAAATAATAAAATAGTTATAAAAAAGATTCCCACTAGTTAATTTTGAAAACTAGTGGGAGTCTTTTTATTATTTAAATTAGTTTGATAGGTAGTTATAAATCATAGAATAAATTTCTATGTAGGGAAATTAAAGTTCTATATATGAGAATAGAGTTCCTTTTATTGATAGTTTTAATTTTATATATAGAATAAATACCGTTAAATATATGAGTGTAAGTTTTTAAAATATCATTTTTTAATACTTACTATAAAATAAGTTTTTAAAATAGCGTTTTTAAAAACTTATTTTGAATAAGTTTTTAAAGTAGGTGTTTTAGAAATCTATTCTAAAATATCTACTAATTTGGTAAATATAAATATGCTTTTTCTTGGTGAACCTATTTTAGAGAGGTAGCCTAGATCAGTTAATAAATTAAGTGTACTATAAACAGTAGTTTTGCTCAATTGTGTATGTCGGATAATATCGTTAGGGGTGGCACGTAACTTATCAAAAATAAAATCGATAATTTGTATATGTTCTGTTTTTTTTACATGCTCAATCATTTCTTTATAGAGGGCGATAATGTTTTTCGCGGACTGAATATGAAGGCTACTTTCTTCTTCAACGCCAGCTAGGAAAAAAGAAATCCAATCTTCCCATGCTTGAGAATATTCAGGTGAGCTGATATCTGCTTGAGAAATATTATGAAGGCATTCTTTATATTTATTGTCGTTGGCTGCAAAATAACGACTGATATAAAAGACAGGGTATGGAATAGAGCCTTTAATAAATAGATATAATGGAATTAATAGACGTCCGACACGGCCATTACCATCTTTAAATGGATGTATCATTTCGAACTGTGCGTGTATAATCGCAATTGCAATTAGGTGTGTAATTTCATTTGCAGAATTGATGTAATCAACTAAGTTTTCAATATACTCTTCGGTTAAATAAGGTGGCAAAGGGGTAAAATTACCCAGAATTTTATTAGCGATATAATTTTGTTCTGTTTTGAATTGCCCTGGAGCTTTAGTTGCCCCCCTTACATTATCAGATAGCAAAACCTTATGTAGCGCACAAATCATATTTTTGGTAATAGAAATATCTTTTTCTTTGAATTCAGCAAAAGCATATTGTATAGCTGTTATATAATTTTCAATTTCTTTTATATCATTTTTTATAATATCGGTAGATGGAGTATTGTTTAAAACATCCTCAATAGTTGCAATTGTCCCCTCAATTTTAGACGAGAGTACAGCCTCTTGGACTGTTAATGCAGATATTAGAATTGTAGGATTTGGGATGTTTTGTAAGTATCCAATAAATCGTGATAATGATGAATCTCCATTGATTGCATTTTTTAAGAATATTTTGGAGGGCATAAGTTGATCGATAACATTAGTTATTGGTAGTTTAGGCGGGATATAAGGTGTAGGAAAATCTCTAATTGGCATTTTTACCTCCCGATATATTTGTTGATAAAAATAAAGTTGCATAGTATATGATAATTAAAGTTTATATTCCTTAACTTAGATTAATCTATTTACAAGTTAAAACTTATTTTCTGAATTAGTTGCGTGTATCAATCTAAGTAAAGATTATCATCATAAGTATATAATAATTTTATTTGTGTTTGATGTTTCTTAAACAAACAAAATAATATCTATTCTTTATATTATTTGTTTCATAAAAACTATATCATCAATAGCTTTTTATGTCTTCTTTGGAAAAATTATTAGCCGAAAAGAAGCGAATGTGAACGCTTTAACGTATATAAAGGTGATTGAATATTCAACTGCTTTAGAGAAAATGATATTTACAACCAATATTTTTTCTTGATTAGCTTTGAGGTAAAATATCCCAAATGGGATGTCAATAATTTGTTGATCTTAGGGTACTTATTTCTTTCACTCTATCATTAAATGTAGTGTGTGTTAACCCCGATTTTATACGAGTTTTATTTACTTCTTGATTAGTTGATAGACATTAAATATTTTTTGTTCTAACAGTACTCATAGATTAATAAAACTTATTGAAATATTAGAATTACTTTATGATGCAATGTTTTTATTAATATAAAAGAGAATTCATGAACTAGATACAAATAGATTTAAAGGCATCTCCAAATGGCGTGATTGAGTACATCCCTTTATAAACCTCTACTTTAGTATATAATTCTGGATGGTTTTCAACTAAAAGTAACCCCTTCTTAAATTCGGCTAAATTCTCATAAGGTGCATAACAATTTTCGTCAACAAGACTCATGATATGGTCTATTTGAGCTAATCCTAATCTATTCAGATTATTTATTGCTATAGAGGTATCAATATTTATTAATTCAGGAATATCAGGAATAATAATTAAGTCCTCTTTTGTTTGCAACGAATAAGTTGCTTCATCTTTATCATATAAGCGAATTTCACCTATGGGACCTACTTTAGGGAGTATTGATAATAATAAGGCATCATGTGGTGAGAGTTGTTTAATAATTTCAACGAAAGAATGATGGAGATTGCTTTTTTTTCGGGTATCCATATCAGCTGTTATTAGTTTAGCAAACATTTCTCTAATGGATTTTTCTTCGATATAGAATTTTGATGCTTCTAAAGCTGGTCCAATAATACTTAAGTTTGGTTCATTTTTATATTCATCGGGAATATTGGTATAGTGAGTTACTACAGATTGTTTAAACTCTAAAAAATCTTGATCATGTTTTATGATTCTTTTTTTTGCCCATAAATTAACTGGTGCAAAACAAGCGTTCCAAATATTAGAGAATGTTTCTCCGGTTGCAGTTGCAATAGGATTTAAGGATTTATTTATGGGTTCTGGTAGATTAAGACTGATATTAAAATCCACAATGGGCACCTTCTTTTTAATATAAGTTATTGAGTTATGAATGATAGTGATAATATTTAAAGATAGAATATATATAAAATAACATATATGTTATTGGTCATAATTTAAATATAGGGGTGGTTGCTGACAATAAGACTTTAAGCTAAGTTACTCAAGTTCAAAATGCTAGAGAGAGAAAATAAAGAGTTGTAATAAATTAACTTTGAGTGACTGAATGAATATATATACCGTATTGATGTTTTTTAGAAATAAATTTATATTTGTATATATGAGAGCTATATATATTGATTATACTAAAAATTAGTTTAATATTAAAGATAAATGAGAGAATTATGAGAAATGAGTATTTTGACTATAGAGGCATTTTCATGTATAATATTTGTATTGCAATATTGGATCATGGCAGTTCTCGGGCCTGTGCAATGGGGGCCTGTGAATCGTGTCAGGACTGAGAGGTAGCAGCACTAAGCGGTAACCTTCATGTGCCACGGGGAACCCGGGGGCTGTCGTGATCGAATATTGCAAGGCGGCCTGTGGGGCCGCTTTTTTTATGTCTAATCTAAGCTCTATAAATTGAGTCAGATTTTTCTGAATATGGTATAATAAAGTATTGTAATTTTCGGAAAAAGGGGGTGTTCCAATGGCATATATTGCGTTATATCGTAAGTACCGTCCGCAGACGTTTACCGATGTGGTGGGGCAGCATCAAGTATCTGATACGTTGATGCGTGCTATTCGCGAGGATAAGGTGGCGCATGCGTATTTGTTTGCTGGTCCGCGCGGGACTGGTAAAACGAGTATGGCCAAGATTTTTGCGCGCGCTATCAACTGTGAGCATGGGCCAACGGATCATCCTTGTAACGAGTGTAGCGCTTGTAAATCGATTTTGAGCGGTCAGTCCATGGACGTTCTTGAAATCGACGCTGCCTCCAATCGCGGTATCGATGAGGTCCGTGCCCTTCGTGAAAGCGTTAAATTTATGCCTGTTGAAGGGCGTAAAAAGGTATTCATCATCGACGAAGCACACATGCTTACGACAGAAGCGTGGAATGCACTCTTAAAAACTATCGAAGAGCCACCGGCTCACGTTATGTTTATCTTTGCTACTACAGAGATTGAAAAGTTACCTGTTACCATCGTATCTCGTTGTCAGCGATACACATTTAGACGGATTACATTCGATGATATCGCACAGCGTTTATCCTATGTAGCCGAACAAGAAGGCTTTGGATTAGACCCTGCAGCGGCGCAGCTTATCGCTGTACATGCGGATGGCGGTTTGCGTGATGCGTTGAGTATTTTAGACCAATGTGCGGGTATGGCTACAGGTACTATTACGCCACAAGTCGTAGAGGAATTAATCGGCCTTGTTAGCAAGGAATGGATCATTCATTTCCTAGATGCGTTGCGCAATGGGGATGGACCCAAATTGTTGTCCTATATTCACGATGCGTTATCAGAAGGTCGCGATGCAACGCAGATTATGGAAGCCCTCATTCAGCACGTACGTGCCTTGCTCGTTGGCAAGGTCGCTCCTGATGCGGATGAGCTCAAGGTATATGATGCCTTTAAAGATGAGTTTTTAGCTCAAGCTGAAAGTATCGATTTTAATGAGCTTAACCAATATGTGCGCAGTGCTCAATCCATTATGAATGATGCGAAACAAGTGGATAATCCACGAACCATCATCGAAATGGGCTTGCTCGTTTTATGTGCTAAATTAGGTTCTGTTGATGAAAGCCTAGAAGATCGTGTATATGCATTAGAGTCTTCAGAACGGTCTGAGCGTAACGATTTATTGAATCGCATGGCTCAATTAGAACAACGCGGTCCGGCAGCTTCTACACCTGCTTATGGTGCCAATGCATTTGGTCCGCCTAGCGGTTATGCAAATAGCTTTGTTCCTGTAGATCATGGGGCTGTACAGAATACTTCCATGAGTAGCGCTCAAACTAGTACCGTTGGTACTGTGCCTCCTCCAAGTAGTGTGGGGATGACACCACCGCCTGCGAGTGTAGGCATGACACCTCCACCTATGGGTGCACCAGGTAGTACACCGCCTCCTATGAATGGAGTAGGTATGTCTCCGCCTCCAATGGGCGGTATTGGTATGATGCCACCAAGTACAAGTAGTGCACCAGAACGACCTGCTAGAAATCAAGCCAAAGGTCGTAGTAAAAAAGGTATTAGTACACAAGCTATTATTAGTGATCAAATCTTGTCGGCTCAAGAGTATCGCAATATACAGTCCAATGTCATTAAATACTTAAAGGATAGCAATCGCAATATGACCTCTACCGTAATTGGCCAAGGTCAGCTTGTATACGTAGATCAAAGCAAGGCGGTTATGGCCTTCAAAAATACATTGCACCTCAATGTAATGACCAACGAAGTAAACTTAGCAGAAGCGGCAGATGCTTTCACCTATACACTAGGCTATCCGGTACATGTAGAAATTGTTGATGCTCTCACACAAGTTTACAAAGACTATAAAAAGGCCTCTGGCAGTACGACGCAACACCAAGTGAAAGCGCCGCAACGACCACAAGAGCCAATGGTTGATGTGCAGAAGACCTCTGGAGGTCAACCGACGCAAATGGATTTAACAAATCCATCAGCACCACAAGGCACTAATAATGCTCCAGTGGGAAATAGCTCAGCAGGAGCTAATAGAGCTCAAGATAGTAGCGTGTCACAAGCTCAACAACCTACCGCACAGGCTGGAGGTTCAACTACTGAAGAACAATCTAGTAAGCCTGATTCTGCAGCGGTAGACGCGGCAAAAGCGGCGGCTTTGGCCTTCTTAGCGAAAAAGACTGGCGGTGCTGTTGCAAGTGCTGCCGTTAGTGATAGTGCGAATATAGCTACAACAGAAGGGCAAACATCTGGTGGAGATGTACCGATTACATCCTTTGATGGGAGTCCGTCTGTACCAGTTCCAGATGGAGAAATCCCTATCGAGTCTCTAGCAGGTTCTATTGAAGGCGATGATATTCCAGTTCATTCCTTTGATGATGTTCCTGTAGACGATATGGAGGAATCTTACGTATCATCTTTAGATGATATGCCACCACATCCATTAGATAGTGTCACTGTTATTAGCGATGATGGGGAGGTCTTAGAACGCCCTATGGATAGCGGTGCCCATATTGAGGTAGAAGCTGTCCCAAAGTCTAATGGGGGCGAACAACAGGGAACCCCTTATCAAAGTGATTATCATGCTATGCTTTCACAAGCACCTATTGAAGTGGCGCCCATCGATAGCGTGACGGTAGCTCGTGAATACGCATGGGATCCAGAGCATATGACAGAAGAGGAGCGAAACAATCCTCTCTTGGCAGAAACATTAGAGAAATTATCTGAAGACCACGACATCATCGTCGAGGTCATCGAAGAATAAATTTTTGAGTATACCCGTTGGTCCTAAGGGCGTAGGTGACACATATGTTAAAATCTATGTCGCATGTTAGAGTTATGGGCATAGACAGTTAGTAAGGACAAGGTCCTAAAAGGAGGAATTACAATGTTTGGTAAAGGTATGGGCAATATGGCTGGCATGATGAAAAAAGTTCAAAAAATGCAAGCAGATATGAAGAAAATGCAAGAAGAATTAAAAACTCGTACAGTAGAGGCTTCCGTTGGTGGCGGTGCTGTAACAGTTGTGATGAACGGTGAGAAAATCATCGAGTCTTTGAAATTGAACCCAACTGCAGTTGATCCTGAAGACGTAGAAATGTTAGAAGATTTAGTGATGGCGGCTGTAAACGAAGCTAGCAAAAAAGTAGACGACCTCTTGGCTCAAGAAATGGGCAAAGTAACTGGTGGTCTTAACTTGCCAACAGGTTTATTCTAAATGACAAATGCTTTAGAACGGCTCGTAGAGCAGTTGCGCCGCTTGCCAGGTATCGGCTCCAAGTCGGCTAGACGCTTGGCCTATCATTTGGTAGAAATGCCGAAGGAAGAGGTAGACCGTCTCGTGGAAACCATCGTAGAAGCGAAGGGGGCTACGCGTCACTGTTCTATTTGCTTTAACTTATCAGCTCAAGATCCTTGTGAATTCTGTAGCAATCCGAACCGTGATCAAACGACGATTATGGTCGTTGAAACATCTCGCGATGTCATTGCTATCGAGCGCAGTGGTGACTATAAGGGCTTATATCACGTATTGGAAGGTGCCTTGTCCCCTATGGAGGGCATCGGCGCTGACGATATTCGCGTAAAAGAATTGATTGCTCGCCTTCGTGATGGTGTCGTACAAGAGGTTATCCTCGCTACTGACCCAGACGTAGAAGGGGAAGCGACAGCTCTCTATTTGGCGCGCTTGTTAAGCCCAAGTGGCATTAAGGTAACGCGTATTGCCCGCGGTGTTCCTGTGGGTGGCGATATCGAATATGCTGATGAATTAACATTAGGCGGTGCCGTAGTAAACCGCCAAGAAATGAAAGGATAATATGGGAGCTTTATTAGCATCACCGATTATATCAGCGGTTGTATCCGTTGCTGTAGCCTACATTGCTTTCAAAGTAGCATTTTTCACCATTAAACGAGTGGCAATGAATGCAGTAACTGGTATTTTGACGTATTTAGTATGCGTTCATATCCTAAATATTCCTATGGATATTGGTTTGGGCGTATGGGCTTTAACAGCAATTCTAGGCCCTATTCCAATGCTCATTGCAGCCGGATGGTACGGCTTTTTAAAATAGGAGGACCTCATGCTTATCAATCGTGAACAACAACGCGTTATTGATGAAGTTGAACAGAATATCCTCTTGTTAGCGTCCGCTGGGACGGGAAAAACGAATACACTTGCTTATCGAGTGGCTCACCTCATCGAGGGCGGCTATACGAAGGCGGAGAATATCTTGTGCATGACCTTTACGAACAAGGCGGCTAATGAGATGAAAGACCGCATTCGATCGCTCGTAGGCAGTCCTGCAAAGGCTGTGGAGGTTAGTACATTCCACAGCTTTTGCTTTTTCGTGCTCCAACAAGAGGGCAAGCGCAATGAAACCTTATATACAGACGTAACCATCTTTGACGAAGAGGATTGCAAGGAATTGTCTGAACCGTATCGTCCAGGTAAGTTGCGAGAAATGTCCTTTGCCAACATCATCGGCATGGTAAAAGAATATCGTTCCTTATATGGGTTCTATTCTGATGATCTCGTAGGCGATTATAAACAAACTATTAAGCGTTTACAAAAGGAACAGCGTCCTGCTATTGAGCAACAATTCTCTAGTTTTGGGAATGTGCTCTACAGTGAACTCCATGACTTCTTGAACCATGGGCACGAATGGATTGCCGCCTATGATGAAAGCTTAGCCTCCGTACATGGTCTAGATTTTACGGATCTTATCTGTGGTGTTCATCGCCTATTTCAGGATCCTGTAGTTCGGGAGCGTTGGCGCAGTCGTTATAGCTATATCTCTGTAGATGAAATGCAAGATACAGGCGTACTAGAGTACAAGGTTCTAGAAATGCTGTGGGAAGGTAATCACGTCCTATTATGTGGAGATTATTTCCAAACAATATACGAATGGCGTGGGTCCGATCCATTCCGTTTACTCAAGCATTTTGATGCGGACTTTAAGCCTTTAAAAATTATCTTCTATGAAAACTACCGCTCTAACTGGACTCTCTTTACGATGGCTTTCAAAACATTACAGAATATGTTCCCTGATCTGGTAGGATCTATCTATACTGAATTGCCTCGCGCCAATAGTGAAAGAAAGGGCAAGCCTGTTCTCATAAAAGGCTGTAAAAACAGCTATCTTGAGGGCAGATATATCTATGAAGCTATCTGCGCCTTGCCAAAGGATGCCAATATTGGCGTTTTAGTACGAGATAATAAAAAGGCGCAACGACTGAGCGACTCCTTTGAACGCCTCAACAATGAAAAACCTGAAGATGAACGTCGTCATTTTATGATTATTGACGAGTTTAAATTCTTTAGACGCCAAGAAATCAAAGATGTTATGGCTTACTTTAAACTGCTTATGAACCCGAATGACTCCGTCAGCGCTAAGCGCATTATAAAACGCTATGTTGCTGGTATCGGTGACGCGCGTATCGCCGCTATTGAAAGCCCAGAGACACGTCAAGTAGGCTTAAAATTGACGGACTTTATGGATATGCCTATCTTTGAAGCCGAGCCTTATGCGAAGCTCGTCAGTGGTTTAGAACGTCATGAGGTTGTGGTGTATGACGTAGAAAGTACTGGTACCGATACGTCCCAGGACCGTATCATTCAAATTGCAGCCATTCGCATCGATGAAAATGGGCAAGTGTTAGAGACCTTTGAACGCTTTATCAACCCAGGTGTGCCTGTGGGACAATCCGAAGAGGTACACGGCTTCTCCGATGCGTATTTACAAGAACACGGTGAAGAGCCAGCTACCGTACTACAAGCCTTTAAGGAATTCTCCAAGAATGCTATTATCGTAGGGCATAATGTAAACTATGACGTGACCATCTTTACGAACGAATTGGCACGGTATAATTTAGGAAATCCTCAGTTTAAGGCTATCTACGATACACTCGACATCTATCGTCGTTTCTACCCTAATTTGCCAAATCATAAATTGGGCTTCCTAGCGTCAGAGTTTCCTATTCATCATGAGCCGACACATAATGCGATGGATGATATCTTGGCCACTGCACAGCTTTTAATCTATGCAGTGAAAGAAAATATCGTACCTACAACAACTGGTCGCATGGTGGCAATTAACAAGTATAAGGCTGCTTTCACCAATATTGCGTCTCAAATGGCAACGTTACGTAGAAAGGCCTATACAGAATTGCCAACGAAGTTATTGGCGTACATTATGAACCAAATGGGGGTTCTAGAATACTATAAATCTCATGGGGAAGCAGCAAAGGTAGAGCATATACGGGATCTATATCGCATCATGGAAAAACTAGATGCAGCCTATGAAGGGCCGGCTGGTTTAGCTCGATTAAATCAAATCTTGCAGATGGCGGCCCTTACCGCAGGTGAGCCAGCTCAACAAGTACGAAACGAAGACCGCATTCCTATCATTACCATTCACCAAGCAAAGGGGAGCGAGTTTGACCATGTATTCCTAGCAGGCCTCAACGAAGGTACCTTCCCAAGCCCGTTTGCCATTGCAGAAGGGCGTGTAGACGAAGAAAAGCGCTTGTTCTATGTGGCCATAACGCGCCCTAAGCAAGAGCTGACTATTACCTTTGAACAAACCAATATACGTGGTCGAGCGGTTCAACCAAGCTCGCTACTGAACTATATGCCACGAGACAATGAGCTCGTAGAAAGGAGATACTAATGGCGAGAAAAACACATCGTCCTGATGATATTTTGTGGACCGTAACCGCCGCAGATATAGACGCTGTACGTAGTGAAAAACAGGATGTTACATTAGGTGAAGTACTAGATACAAAATATCCTCGTAAGTCTTTAGTAAAGTTATTTGAAGAAAAACTAATCCACATCAACGGCCATAAGGCGACACCAAAGACTGTTATCTCCGAAGGTGACGAGATTTGGATTGCCATGGCGAAGGAAAAAATAGATCACGAACCAATTGAAATGAATCTACATATCTTATATGAAGATGATGATCTCCTCATTGTGGATAAACCGGCTGGTGTGACAGTGAATTCTAAAGACCAAGTATCCCTTGCCAATGGTGTGGCTCATTATTTTAAAGAACATGGTATTAAGCGGAAGGTACGTTTCTTGAATCGTTTAGATAGAGATACAACGGGCTGTATTGCGATTGCTAAAAGTGGATTAGCCCAAAGTCTTTATCAACAGCAAATGGATGATAATGCCTTTGAAAAGTGGTATATGGCTACTGTGGAAGGCATCGTAGATGCTGATAAAGATTCCTTGGTATTATCTATGGAACGCAGTGCTGATGGGATTCATTACGAAGTAAATCCTAAGGGAAAAGAGACTCGTACAGATTATTCCGTCCTATGTAGACATCAATCACAGCCTGTGGATAAGTCTGTGAATAAGTCCAAAAATTCTGTGGATATAGCATCAAAAAATGTGGATATAGAACTATCAGATGTGGATAAAAGTGGTCAAAATGTGGACAAATCTGTGTATAACTCCCAAGAATGTGGATATACAGAGGTTTTAGTTCGTTTGTACACAGGAAAAACACATCAAATTCGTGTGGCTTTCAGCCATATAGGTCACCCTCTTGTAGGGGATACATTATATGGCGCACAACCAATGGGGCAGCCGTTCCAATTGCGTGCCCAAAAGGTTGTATTTACACACATGCGCACAGGCGAGCGTATTACGGTTACCGCATAATTACCTCTAATTACTTTCATACTTATCACTAGGTAAGTATCAAAAAGTGCGTAATATGTATTACGTCTTGATAAATAGATCGTAATTTGTTAACAATGAGTCTATACTATAGATTGTGAAGTCACAATACACCAAATACTCTAATTGAGAAATGAGAATTATTGATAACTCAGTGAAATCAATGGTTTTATAAAAATTTTTCAAAAAATATAATGACAAATGATAATCGATAAGCTATAATAGGAATGTAAATAAATTGATAGGCTTCGATTTATAGCTTAGTGAATTGAATGTAAGAGGTGTAGTTTAATATGATTTTGCAAGAAAATAGTGCAGCACGTAATCGGGGGATTACGCTTGCTAGTATAAAAGGTATTATAGGTAACGTTGTTCTCGTTATTTTTAAAATGATTGTAGGTCTTGCGTCTAACTCTATTGCCATCATCCTTGATGCAGTAAACAACTTAACAGACGTTTTGTCCTCTGTATTGACCATCGTTGGTACAAAATTAGCAGCTAAGGGTGCCGATAAGGAGCATCCATTTGGTCATGGCCGTATCGAATATATGACTACCATGGCCATTGCTTTCATCATCCTTGGTGCAGGCATTGGATCCCTCAAGGAATCTATTGAAAAAATTCTTCACCCTGAGGTATCTACCTTTGATATTCCAAGCTTGGCCATTATCGCCGTCGCTATCGTTGTAAAAGTAGTGATGGGCCGTTATATTAAGGCACAAGGCGAAAAATATAAATCCGATGCACTTGTAGCATCTGGTATCGATGCCCTCTTTGATGCGGTGATTACCTTTGCTACATTAGTATCTGCAGGTTTAGTATTCTTCTTTAACTTTGATATTCAAGGTTATGTAGGGGCTGCTATCTCCGTATTGATTTTGAAAGCTGCGTATGACATTTTAAAAGAAATGTATAATCACTTGCTTGGTGTTCGTGCAGATGATGATCTTATCCGAAACATCAAAGAAACTATCGCGCAACATCCAAATGTAGGCGGTGTATATGACTTAGTGCTAAATAGCTATGGACCAGGTGAAGTGATTGGTTCTGTTCATATTTCGTTGCCAGATACGATGACAGTGGGCGAGGTTCATCCTTTAACTAAAGGTATCGCTGTTCATCTTTATAAAAAGTTTGGCATTAATATGACTGTCGGCGTATACGCAGAAAATCAACCAAGCGTAGAAGTTCTTGAAATCAAAAAAGCGCTTGATCAAGTTGTAAGTTTATATACTAATGTAGTACAAGTACATGCCTTCTACGTACGAGAAGATAAAAAGATTATCTATTATGATATTATCTTTAACTTTGACGAAGAAGATCCGCATAGTACATTAGAAAAGATTAAGGCGGAACTTCATAACCGTTATCCAGATTATACACAATTTGCTATTGTGGATACAGACTTTAGTAACTAATAGAATAAAAAGGCTTCAACCAATAATCGACGAAAATGTTTTGACGAGAAGCGGTTGAAGCTTTTTCTTTTATTAGTTTAGAGATTTAGTTATACTATAGCTAAGAGAGAGGTGGTACTATGTTGCGATGGATAAAGAAACATTATATTGTAAGTTTTATTATTTTCCTTATTCTTGTTTTGTGTTCTTTACACCTTAGTGGCACGAGAAATGAGACACGTATTTTACCAAAACAAGGGATAATTCTAGAGAAAGATATTACAGTTGATCTTAATCGTAACCCTAATGCAAGGCTAACCGTTATAAATGCAAGTAATTATTCTGAATCTTATGTAGTTGATGTATTGCCTATCATGAAAGAGTATAACTGTTATATTTTTGACTCTCTTATCGTTAATAATGAATTATATCTTCTTGCACGCTCTAATGATGCAATTTCTAATATGAAGTTATATCCACTTTTAATTTTTAAGATTAATGATACATCTTTATACTCTAATGTTATCGGGTATGAATTAGATAAATTCTCTGCTTCCTTAGATTATGTAGATGGAAAAATTATAGCCTCTAATCGTGATGGAAAATATATTATAGATACAAATTTATCTGCATCTAAAATAGTCAATACTGATCAAGGCTCTGTTCGACAAGAGAAAAAGAATAAACATGGTATTCAAAAAGATAAAGTAATATCAGATTCTTTAATTCCTAGAGATTTATACATGAATGGTAAGGTAGGAGATACCTATTTGCTTACTGTTAGTCCTCTTATCTACGCGAAGCCTAACATGAATTTACCATTTGAATTTTTAAAAGCTGAACAGTATTATGGTATACCTATATATGAAAATATGATGTTATTCTGGAATACGAGTACTGATGAGATGGAGTTTTATAACGATCTTAAATCTATTACATCTTTTAATATTAAATATATGGATATGGATTATAATATTGCGAGATTTGAACATTGGAATCAAATAATTAAGAATAATGGTCCTGAAAAATAAGATAGGCTTGATAATAAATAGCCTAATGCGTATAATGTATTGTATAAAATATAATTTGTTTAGGGAATCCTATCTGAGGAGAGATAGAATGAAGAAATTTGCTCTTACAACACTAGCTGTAATGGCGGCCGTTGGTGTGTTGGCGGTTCAGCCTGCAGATGCGAAGAAGGTACAACAAGATTCTGCGGTGGCACCTATTGAAATGCCTATGAATGATGAAATTCAACAGGCTAATGGTGTATCCAAGTCTACCAATAAAGAGACACAACGTTTATCCAATAAGTTAGCTGATGCTACGAGAGTGATGATTAAGAAGAATTGGAAGACCATCTATATTAAAGCCGTGCCTACAGGAGATAAAGCGGCTGTACGTTTCTATTACACAGATAAAAATGGTCAAGTATATAATGGCCAAGTCATTAGAAATACAGGTCTATCAAAAGGCAAATATATGACTGGTTCTTTACGACAAGTTGAAGCGTTACAAGAATTGGTAAACCATTTACAACAGAATGGCCAAGAGGTACCATCCTCTATCGATCTCATTATTACTCAAGGTGGATACCGTACTAAGACGATCTTCAACTATGGTGAAGACACAAGAAATCTACCAGCCTATCAACAACAATATGAACAACAAAACTTCCCTACCATGAAGTAACAAAAAGCCCGTGCATAGCACGGGCATTTTTGTTAGATTATGTAATCATCAGAATCATCTTTTTTAGGTTTTTTGTAAATTTCTTTTACCCCAGCCATTTCGATAAGTTCTTCGCTAAGAGCATCTTCATCGTCCGTATTAAGCATGGAGTAGAAGGCCCAGAGGATAACGAACCAAATAGGTGTAAACAAGAGGGCAATTCGAGTGTCTTCGTTTAAGGCGAGAATACCTAGAATGAAGACAAAGAAGGCAAGGATGATGTAGTTCATCACAGGGAATAGAGGCATTTTAAATTTAGATTGTGCCGCTAATTCAGGGTTTTTCTTGCGGTATTTGAGGTGGCAAATTACCATCATAGCCCAAATAAAGATGAAGCAGAATGTAGAGATAGATGTAATCATAACGAAAACTGCTTCTGGCATTACATAGTTGAGTACAACCGTAATCAATAGTACAGCAGCAGAGAAGATTGTTGCTTGATATGGTACGCTGCTGTGTGTTAGGCGACGCATAGAGCTTGGTGCATGACCGCGTTTAGCAAGGGCATAAATCATACGGCCTGTACTAAAGATACCAGAGTTTGTAGCAGAGGCAGCAGATGTAAGAACTACAAAGTTTACGATGCCTGCAGCGGCTGCAATGCCAACTGCGGTAAATACGGCCACGAATGGGCTAGCAGATGGGTTAACGGCTGTCCAAGGGTAAATACTCATGATGATGGCCAAAGAGCCCACATAGAACAAAATAATGCGTAATGGGATGTTGTTAATCGCCATAGGAATAACCTTTTCCGGATCTTCTGTTTCACCAGCTGTCAAACCTACGAGCTCGATACCTGTGAAAGCGAAAACAACCATTTGGAATGATAAAATAAAGCCCATCGTTCCGTTCGGGAACCAGCCCCCATAATTCCACATATTACTAAAGGCGGCAACGCCAGCATCTGTAGTAAAGCCTGTGACAATCATGATAATACCGATGATGATGAGGGAAATAATGGCGATTACCTTGATTAAGGCAAACCAGAACTCCATTTCACCGAAGTATTTTACAGCTGTTAGGTTCATTAATAGCAATGCCACTAAGACGACAAGGGCGGGTATCCATTGAGGCAACCACGGTATCCAGAACTGCATATAGAGGCCTACGGCTGTTAAATCGGCCATGGCTAGTGAAAGCCAACAGAACCAGTATGTCCACCCTGTAATAAATGCTGCTCGATCACCTAAATAATCCTCGACGAAATCGATAAAGGAGTGGTGATTCAAGTTGGATAATAACAATTCGCCTAATGCTCTCATGATGAAGAAGCAGATAATACCTGTAATAAGGTAGGCGAAAATAATGGATGGACCTGCCAAGTGAATGGCACGGCCGGAGCCTAAGAACAAGCCTGTACCGATGGCACCGCCGATGGCGAGCAACTGTACGTGCCGATTCTTAAGGCCCCGTTTTAACTGATGCGTATCAGACATAGTAAAGACCTCTTTTCTACAAACCATCTACAAATATAAAAAGCCATGGATGACCATAGCTTTTATAATCTATAGAATCAATAAAACTATTTTCTTATCATACAGTATCTATTACAAAAAGTCAAATGTATTTATACAGTGGACACATAGCAAAAATAGTATTATTAATATACGAATAAAAGAGAAATTATTCATTTTAAGAGAATACTTAGCCTTAAAAGATTTCTAAAATTTGCTATAATGATACATAGATTATTTTTTATGTAAAACTGTGGAGACTATTATGAGACGACAAGATCGCAAGGTTACAGATATAGATGAAATTAAGGGTATTTTAAATAGTACTCGTATCATTCACCTAGGTTTGATGGATGGTGATTACCCTTACGTGGTACCCTTACATTTTGGATATGAATTTATAGATGAGGTACTTTATATCTATGTACATGGCCATTATGAGGGGAAAAAGTTTAGTTTGATTCAAGCGAATCCCCATGTATTTATTGAAATTGATGGTAGCGATGAAGCCCTCGTTTCAGGTGGAGATATACCATGTAAATATAGCTCGGTATACTCTAGTGTGATGGGTCGTGGAGAGGCTACCTATTTAGAGGCTACTGATGAAAAGTCTCATGGCTTACAAGTTTTGATGAAACATCAGACAGCTCGTGAGTTTACTTTTACGGAAGCCATGGTAAACTCTGTAGGCGTAGTTCAAATTAAAATTGTCGACTATACGGCCAAAAGACGAAGACAACTTGAACAAGATGTTATTATGCCGCCATTAATTAAATAATGATACAACAATCCTACTGAACTCTATTATGATATAGCGTTCAGTAGGATTTTTTTATATCGAACCTAAGTATTAGATACATTCGTTGATGATGCCTATGCTTTCACAAAAGGAAAGATAAAAGTTTTATGAAGTAGCTGGAGCTACAGAATAGGTTTCTTGATTCTGATATAAATAAGAAAATATATCATTATATGTGTGAAGTATATTATAAAATTTTATAAGGCAGAGAGAGAATATGAGAAAATTAATATGTAACTCCATTTTGGCTGCTATAGCTGTTGGTTTAGTATCTATAAGCTATGTAACCGCAGATACTGTTGATCAGTCTGTATCGATTAATAATTCTGAGGTCACATCTAAGTCTAAAAATGTTACGCCAAACATGAATAATGCTTCTCCAATTAAACAAATACCAAGAATGCAATTAGTAGGCTGGCCTATAATGACTCAAGACAGTGCTCGTAACTTTAAGGGGATAGTAGAGGTTACTCAGAAATTACCGTATGAGGCTGAGGCACCTAGTTATATACCTTATGGATATCAGCTTTATACAGCACGTCTTGATCGAAATGATGTGCTAGAGGTTGTATATTACAAAAAAGATGCACCTATCTATCAGGCTGGGAAAAAATTTATTACTAATGCTATGGCCTATCGAATGGGATACTCCTTGGATACCGTAAGAGATACAGCGTATATTCCTGCAGAGTATAAGGACTATGAGTGGTCTGAGCAAGGTGAATCTGGCAAGGTGTATTATACAGGTAAGCCAGGAGTACAATTGATCCGTAGCATTACGTGGACGGAAGGTGGCATGGCGTACTCCTTATTCTTCTTAGAACCTGTGAAAGCAGTTGATGCTGAATTCTATAAGGAACATGTGGTACCTGTAAAAAATATAGATAGCTCACGTTATGAATTATTGGGAAACTATCCGGTTACGAAGATTTCAAACAAAACAATTGATGAATATAATAAAGAACGAATGATTCCTTAGCAGATAAACTGATGTTATACAAATTGTATCTAGAACAATATATTATGTAATAGCGGTGGAATTTGTAATCGCTTATAAAAAGGAAAAAATATGAGAAAAACAATGTATAAGTCCGTTTTAGCTGTTATTGCTGCTGGGTTATTATCTGTAGGAATGGCCACAGCAGAAACGGTAGATACTCCTGATACTACAGATCAGGCTGGATCCACTAAAACACTTAAGCTCGGACATAACTTTAAAAATGTTGAGCCTAGAACTGATAGTTTACAGTGGCACTTTCATGATTGGCCTATAGAGAATACAAAAAAGGCGCATACTTTTAACGGAAAGCTATTAGAGGCAGCAAAGAAGCTTCCATATGAGGCTGAGGCACCTAGTTATATCCCTTATGGTTATGAAATTTATACAGTGCGGCAAGACAAAAATGATGTATTAGAGGTTGTATATTTTATAAGAAATTCCCAAACATATCGAGTTGGGAAGAGAAACTCTGGTAGTATTTTCGTTTATAGAATGGGCTATTCAGTGGAAGATGTAAAAGATGTACCGTATGTTCCCGGTGAGTATAAGGATTTTGAATGGTCTGAACAAGGTGAATCTGGGGAAGTCTTTTACACCGGTGATCCAGCAGCACAACTAATCCGCAGCATTACGTGGACAAAAGACGGTATGGCGTACTCCTTATTGTTCTTAGAATCTGTGAAATCAGTTGATGCTGAGTTCTATAAGGAGCATGTGGAGCCTGTGAAAATATAGATAGCTCACGTAGCAATTTATTTGGAATAAAGCGGAAAGGTGTGTAACCGCTCAAAGAGGAGAGAATATGAAGAAAATAATAAGATCTGCTGTGTTATGTGCCATGATGGCTGCAGCAGTCACTACGTTTGGTGTACAGCCAGTTGGTGCCACATACCCATTAATAGATAAAAATGGTAACACTGTTCCTGTTGAACGAGATGTAGATAATCAGAAAACTATCGATGATAATGAAAAACTCGCTGATCGCTATCGTTGGTATGATCAAGTTGGTGATAATGATTTAGTCAAACCTAACATAGAGAGTGCTGCGCAGGAATTTGGCTATCCTATACAAGTTCCGTCTTATATGCCTAAAGACTATGCAGTACGCGATGTAAAGGCCAAGGACCATGATGTATTAGAAATCGTTTATACAGAAACAGGCCATGATGGAGAATATGGTCCGAAATTAACCTTCTCTAATACAGATATTGTATATCGTATGGGGTGGGCTATCGATACAGTGATAACGCCTATATTAGAAAAGACAAATTATAATGCTAAGGATACAGTTAGCTTTATTACCCCTAATGGAATTTCTGTACATACGTTAGGTTATAGTAAAGACGCTATTCAAATTGCTTACTGGGAAAAAGATAACAAAGTTCATATGCTTTACTTTGCTTCTTCAAGAAACCAAAACTTTGTAAGCAAAATTGTAGACTCTGTAGGTCCTTTGAGTAACGTAGCCGCTGATGATGCTCGACTACGTGGTAATCGAAATGATAATCCATATGTTGATCCTGATTGGCCTCCTTATGAAACGATTGAGTTGCCATTGCGTACACATACGAATTCTGTGTGGCCTATACTTACCAGCAAAACCATCGGTTTACCTAGCGGTGTAATTGATGCATCTCATAAGGTGTCTTATGACGTATCTGTACCAAGTTATTTACCGTTTGGCTATACATACTATGCTACACATTTTTATGACAATGATGTATTAGAAACTGTATATTGGAAGCAAGGTGAAGAGTATCAAGAGCGCAGCGGTCGTTGGGTAAATCATACTATGGTCTTCCGCATGAGCTACTCTATGGATACTGTATGGCCTGAAGAATATATCCCAATGGAGTACCATGACGTACAGTGGAGCGACTCCACTCCAATAGGGAAGGTTCAATATACAGGGGATGTAGATAAGGGCTTAGTGCGCAGTGTTACGTGGTACAAGGATAATATGGCGTATTTCTTGTTCTTCCAAGTGCCTGTGAAAGCATCTGAAGCAGACTTTTATAGAGATCATGTAGTGCCATTAAAAGATATCGACCCAAGTCGTACAGATTTAATTGGTGTAAAAACGATTCGTTAATACTAAAGAGTAATAATACTAAACAGTAATAAGACTATATAGTACAATTTTTGCTATCGTAAAGCATTAACATTTACCAAAAACAGTGCATAATGAAAAGAACCTATCTCCTAGATATATTACTAATATCTTTGAAGATAGGTTCTTTTAGTATATGTAATTTACATACATTTTGGTCTCAGCGTATTAGTGATTATAGCAATCAAATATTAGCTTTCATTAATAGCTTGATTATGAGCATACGTAAATTAGAAGAATACGTAACGGATGATAACGAGTACCGCTAATACGTACATAATCCAGTTAACTTCTTTTGCACGACCTGCAATGATTTTGAGTAGAGGGTATGCAATAAGACCTGCAGAGATACCATTAGCGATGCTGTATGTGAACGGCATCAAAACGATAACGAGGAATGCAGGGAAGCCTTCTGTCCAATCATCGAAGTCGATATTTCTGATAGCGCCTAACATGAGGGCGCCAACGATGATAAGAACAGGAGATGTGGCTGCATTTGGTACCAAGGATACGATTGGAGCCAAGAACAAGCAGATTAAAAATAATACGCCTGTTGTGACAGCCGTTAAGCCTGTACGGCCACCAGCACCTACACCTGCCGCACTTTCAACAAAGGCAGTAATCGTAGAAGTACCGAGCAATGCACCAGCACTAACGCCGATAGCATCGACAGTCATAGCTTTACCAAGACCTGGGAATTTACCAGATTTAGGATCTGCAATTTTCGCCTCTGTAGCAGTACCAATCAACGTACCCATGGAGTCGAACAATTCTACGAAGGTGAAGGAGAAGATAATCGTGATTAAGCCCATGTGGAGCGCACCAGGAATATCTAATTGAAGGAATGCTGCTTTAGAGAAATCAGGAACAGCTAATACAGTGAAGTTCTCAGGCATTGTGGAAAGGCCAGTAGCATAGGAAAGAATTGTTGTTGCTGCCACACCAATCAAGAGGGAACCTTGAATTTTACGAGCCATCAATAGAGCTGTAAAGATGAGAGAGAATAGAGCTAACAATGTTTCACCACTGTGCAAATTACCGAGTGTTAAGAGTGCTTCGGATGCAGGTGGTACTAAGTTACCATGTGTTTGCACAACTTGACCTAAGGAGTTTGGAGACAAACTAATAGAGATAGCCATCAAGCCGGACAATTTTAAGCCGATGATAGCAATGAAGAGGCCGATACCAACGGTAATGGCAACCTTCATAGAGGCCGGGATGCCTTCAACAATCATTTGTCGTATCGATGTAAGTGTTAATACGAGGAATACGAGACCGGAAATGAACACCGCACCTAATGCTGTTTGCCAGGATACGCCCATACCGAGAACTACGGTAAAGGAGTAAAAGGCTAAGAGGCCAACCCCTGGAGCGAGGGCAATCGGATAGTTTACAAATAAACCCATAGCAATCGTTACAAGGCCACCACCTAAGGCAGTAGCTATGAGGACTGCATCTTTATCCATCCCTCCGAGACTAAGAATGTTAGGCGCCAAGAATAGGATGTACGCCATCGTGATAAACGTAGTAATACCAGCTAAAATTTCGGTTTTAACAGTTGTACCGCGTTCACTGAGTTGAAATAGTTTATCTAACATTAGATAACATCCTCCTATATGAAATTAAAAAATACCCAAATAAAATATTTCGATATATGTATAGTGTATCATATTTCCCACCATTTTTTGTATGAATTTGTGATATACTATAAATATATTATGAATGACTTAGAGGTTAACTTATGAAAATATCTACAAAAGGGCGTTATGCCTTACGGATATTGGCGGATATTGCAGAGCACGGGGTAGAAAAAAATGTACCAATTCGTGAGATTGCAGAACGCCAAGGATTTTCCGATAAATACTTAGAGGGGATTGTATCTCGCTTATCTTCCGCTGGCCTCGTTAAAAGTGGACGTGGTAAATACGGTGGATATCGCTTGGTAAAATCGCCGGCTGAATACAATGTATATGAAATTTTATATGCTGCAGAGGACTCCATTGCTCTCGTATCTTGTTTAGAAGACGATGTAGAGCCATGTCCGATGTTTAACGATTGCTTGACTGCTCCATTGTGGCAGTACTTGCAAGATGAATTCCGTCATGTTATGGAACGCGTATCCTTACAGGATGTAATGGATCACAAGTTTCCAACGGAATAAATGAGAGAGTCGCGTATCATATGCGGCTCTTATTTATATAGAATGTAAAAGTATCTTGCTATATATACTTTTATATATGAAAGGAGGGACCGAATGAGTACCACTACATATGACGCTCGCGGTGGCATGCGCAATGTATGGATTATTACGGCGGCCATGACAGTGCTAGCCATATGTTACACCATGATCATTCCGTTTTTGCCTATCTATCTCTTAGAATTAGGCGTTCCAAAGGCTGACGTAGCTCTTTGGTCGGGTCTCGTTTTCGGTATTACCTTTCTCATTGCAGGCATTATGGCTCCTATATGGGGTAAGATTGCCGATAATAAAGGTAAAAAACGGATGGCCTTGCGCGCCGGCTTTGCCATCGCTATCTGTTATGTATTAATTGGATTAGTTACAGACCAATATCAATTACTCATGGGGCGTGCCCTCGTTGGTTTTGCTAATGGATTCTATCCGGCGGCAATGACTATGGTGTCCCTTAGTGTTGATGAAAAACAGGTTGGTAGAGCATTAGGTATATTTCAAACCGGTCTTATCTTAGGCAATGTCATTGGCCCGTTTTTAGGTGGCGCTGTTGAGAGTGTTGTAGGAATGCGACCTGTATTTTATGTATCTGGTATTGTTGTATTTATTGCGACTTTGGCCGTATTATTTTTTGTGAAAGAACCAAAATTACATGCTGTGGGTGCCGATGGAAAAGAACAAGCTGCTCACCATACCAAATCTACATCCTTACGTGAAGACTTTAAAGCGGTTCAACAACAGCCTGTATTAGTACGATTACTTTGGATATTCTTCTTCATGCAATGCGCTATTATGATGTTGCAACCTATTTTGGCCCTCTATGTAGGAGATATGCAAGGCACTATGGAAGGGGCCGCTATTATTTCTGGTACCATCCTCAGTATCGGTGGGTTAGCTGGTTCTTTAACGACCAATATTTGGGTGCGTATTGGAGAACGAAGAGGTTACTTTAAAACGATTTCCTACTGTATGTTAGGCAGTGGTGTTGTCCTCTTACTCCAAAGCTTACCTGTAGGTATTTGGTGGTTTGGTGTGTTACAAGTCTTAATTGGTTCTTGTATTGTAGGCATTAACCCATCCCTAAGTGCAGCGGTAACCCTCAATACAGATCCAAGTTTTAGAGGCCGCATGTTTGGTATGACTACGACGGCTCAACAATTTGGGTCTATGGTTGGTCCTGTGTTTGCAAGTATTGTATCTACTTATGTTGGCATATCCTATGTATTTAGTATTACAGGCTTGTTATTGCTATATATGGCATTCCAATCTAGAAAACTATCTGCCAAGCACGAATAATGCTATAAATGATTACTCCACACGATTATGTGTGGAGTTTTTATTTAGAGAGATTAGATATACTCATCAGGATTGAATAATATGACCAATTTTAATAAGACCGAGAAAATAGGATATAACAAAAAATTATGTTAATCGATAATCTAAGAATACATTTTTAGTGCATAATAACGGGCTTTCATACGCTTTTTGTGAATAGCAATCCAATATAGCCGGATTGATTGCTTTTACCAAAATATTGGTATATAGTTAGTTTAAGGTAAGTCATTTGTCTCACCCTGTGGGACGGAAAGGAGTTATTATGGTCCGTATCGGTCATGCAGTACTCGGCGAAAAGGGTACAAAGATATGTGTTCCTATTGTGGGCACAACAATGAAAGAAATTTTAGATGCTACTGCGGTTGCATGTAATACACCATGTCATGTAGTGGAGCTACGCATTGACTATTACGAGCGGGCCCACTCCATTGACGCTATTATTGAACTGTTAATGCTCATCAAGCCTCAATTAAAAGGTCGTGCCTTGTTATTTACATGGCGCACAAAGGGTGAAGGTGGGGAGAAATCTATTTCCTCACAAGACTACTTCACAATGTTAGAGCGTATTATTCCTACAGGTTTAGTAGATGCTATCGACATTGAACTCTTCTTTGATCAAGATAGAATGCTCAAAACCATTGAGTTTGCCAAGGTACATGGTATTACGATTATCATGAGTAACCATGATTTCCATGGTACACCAAGTCATGAGGTCATTGTAAATCGCCTCATTCAAATGAAAGAGTTTTTGGCAGATGTGCCAAAGATGGCGGTCATGCCGCATACAACGGGCGATGTTCTTACGCTCCTCGAAGCGACGGCTGAAGTAAAGGCCTTATATCCATCAGATCCAATTATTACGATGGCCATGGGTCCACTAGGGGCTGTGACACGTGCTGCCGGCGCTCTATTCGGCAATGCTATGACCTTTGCCTCTGCAGGCAAAGCATCTGCACCAGGCCAAATCGATGTACATGAACTAAAACGAATTCTTGACACCATCGACGTAGATGGCGTATTCGATGAACAACAACATAAACGCGTAAAAGTACATTAAAAAAGTCGGCGAAAGCCGACTTTTTTATTTGTCTTGTAGTTCTTGTAATATATTCATACGAGATGGTCGAATATAGAAAATATAGATATAATTACCTATAACTTTATATAGAATAAGATACTTTTTGTATGATAATTTTCTGTATTTTTCCTTACTATCTACAATAGGATAGCGCTCAGGAAAAATAGATAATGAACATATTTTTTGGTAAATTTGCGATAATTCTTTTTGAATAAACGCAGTGTCTATAAAGCGTTGCTTTAATGAAAGTTTGAGATTTACTATGTCAGATTTAGCAGTAGGGGTCAAAATTATTGTATATCTCATTTTAACCTCCATACTTATAAATCTTTAAGGAGCTCATTAAAGACTTTTTTAGCAGGTTCGCCAATTCCCTTTTTTGCTTGATTAAGTCCTATCTCTATTCTTGTGTTTAAATCTTCTTTAGTCCATAAATCATCATTTATAGCATCAATCCATTCTGGACGATGGATAGTTTGAGGAATATCGTTAGTGAATTGTATTTGTTTAGATACAATTGTGACGGTTTGAGATATGGTTAATCCCATTTCTTTTAGAATTGCCGTAGTGAGTGTCTTAACTTTAGGGTTTATACGGATATTGAGTATGCCTGTTTTATCAATTTTATCAAAGGATATTTCTACCTCGTTTTCTGTTGATGCTCCGTATGTATTTATTGTATCTGAGGCCTTTAATGTTGTTCGGGGGTGTTCGTAGGTGCCGTCATTGTTGAGTGTACTTGGCGTTGGTGTTTTTTCTGTAGGAGTTGTTGGTAAAGCAATAGCGAAAGGAATGCGACGTTCTTTTATAATTTGACGAAATAGTGCGTCTAGCATGGATGTATAGGATAGGCCCTGTGCCTTTAATATGCTAGATACTTCCTGTTTTAGCTCTTCGTTGATGCGGACTTGTAGGTTTACGGTTTTCATAGTATCTCTCCTAGTATTCTTTTGGCTTGTGACTGTAATTCGTTGATCATATTGTTGATTTTATATTAAAAGGTATTTACGTTAATCAATTCTATTTGTAATTACATTGTAATTGCAAATATGGTTTTCTACAAATATATATAATACATAGGGGAAATAAAAAAGCAGTAGTTATCCATAGGATAGCTACTGCTTTTCAGTTTATATCATAGGTATTATGATATGCGTTTTAGTTTTATCTAGAAATACAGATATAGATGCTCTTACTGATTTATTTGTGAAGCGTTTTATAAATACGCTATACAAACGATTATAATAGGTTTGCTTCGAAGTCTTCTAGGATAGCCGCTACTGTTTCTGGTGCATTGCGGTTATGTTCTATTATGCATTGAGCGAAGCTTTCATACATTGGTGTACGAATTTCTTCGAGCTCGCGTAAACGGTCTAGACCACCACTAGAGAGTACACGACCGGAGGTAGATAGGTTTTCTACTGGTTGTGTTAATTGGTAAATGCGACCATTTTGGCGTAGGTGTGCGTAGTTTTTAGGCACTGTTACACAGCCACCGCCAGTGGAAATAATAAGACCTGTTTGGGTACCGAATTTTGCAATCATTTCCGCTTCTTTTTCACGGAATGCTGGTTCCCCTTGTTCTGTAATGTATGTGGAAATGTCTCCAATTTCTTTTTCTAGCTCATGATCCACATCAATGCAGGTACGGCCCATTTCTTCACCGAGCGCTTTGCCGACTGTAGTTTTTCCTACGCCAGGCATGCCGATGAGAATGATGTTTTCCTTTTCGCGGCGCATATCGCGCAAGATTTGCTCGATTTCTTTCGTGCCAAAGCTTTCACCTTGGAAATGGTTAGCCGCCTCAACACCTTGTGCAACAAGGAATGGCAAGCCATCACAATGAGGAATTTCCATCATTTCTGCTTGTAACAGTAAAATCGTACGGCGTGGATTGTAGATGAGGTCTACAACGCCTTCCAATTTAGAAAACTGCGTAATATCGATAAGGTTGGCTGGATTATGAGGGTACATGCCGATAGGGGTACAGTTAATAATAATCTGCACTGTTTCATAATAGTTTGGCGCATCACCATAGAATGGAGCCGTTTTGCGAGATAAATGGACGATGTTTTTAGCACCTAAATCTTCGAGAGCTACGTGAACAGTAGCAGAGGAAGCGCCATCGCCCAGAATAATACATTCCTTACCAGATGCATCGATACCAGCATGTTGTAGTGTAAATACAAAGCCATCATAGTCTGTATTATAGCCATGCCATTTACCGTCTTTACGGACCATTGTGTTCACACAACCGATGCGCTCTGCACGAGGGTCAACCACATCACAAGCTTCAAGGGCATTTACCTTGTAAGGAATGGTAATGTTAATGCCTTGTAATTCCGGATCAGCGAAGAACTCTTGTAATTGGCTTGGTTCGCGCTCAAATAATTTATAATTTGTATTCCCTAACGCACTATGAATGCGAGGGGAGAAGCTATGGCCCAACGTACGGCCAAGTAAACCAAATTTCATAGGACCT
Source organism: uncultured Veillonella sp. (assembly GCA_902478055.1). Lineage (GTDB taxonomy): Bacteria > Bacillota > Negativicutes > Veillonellales > Veillonellaceae > Veillonella. Next base: position 39,581 of record CABSJL010000014.1, read on the forward strand.
CCTAGGTCAATATACATAGAATGGCTAATAGGCTGGTACCTATTAGCCATTGGAATTTTATAACTATATTCATTGTACTATATATGCCCTTATAGGCACTAGTACGGATGAATATATTAGTTTTCTGGATAATTACCGAGCAAGCGGAACTTATCTTGGGATGTATGAAGCTCTGCTAGAACGGACAACACCTTTGGATCCGCTAGGGATGCTTCTAAATCAAGGTAGAACAAGAACTCAAAGTTATGGCCTACGATAGGGCGAGACTCGAGTTTTGTAAGGTTGACACCGATGTTAGCGAATTTGGTAAGCAATGTGCCAAGACCACCTGGAGCGTGACTTGCTGTGGTTACTACAGAGATTTTATTAGCCCCTGGATACACATGGAAGTCTTTGCTAATGCAGATAAAGCGTGTATAGTTGTTATCGCTGTTTTGGATGTTGCGCATTAATGGAGACAAGTTGTACAAGTCTGCACATTGAGGTGCTGCGATAGCGGCTACACCTGGATCATCACTGGCTGCTACTAGTTGTGCAGCACGAGCTGTGTTATCAAAGGAGCGTAATTCTACACCTTCTAGTTTTTCTAGGAAGTGACTACATTGGCCTAATGCTTGTGGGTGAGAGATGATAGTATGAATATCTTCTAGTTTTGTGCCTTTTTTCACGAGTAGGTCGTGAGAAATCCATAGGCGTGTACCGCGCACGATATAGCATTTACGATCTTCTAGAAGGTCATATACTTCTTTTACAGAACCATTAGAGCTATTTTCGATAGGCAATACACCAAATTGACATTCACCAGACTCAACGGCATCGAATACGGCGCGGAATCCTGTTACGTAGTGAATTTGGCTAAGTGGTAATAATTTATCACATGCCACTTGTGCATTGCTACCGAATACGCCAGCACAAGCTACGCTGCCTCGTTGAGGAGGCAAGGTAGGGGATTGCTCAATGGCTTTTTTCATTTTTACAGTGAACTCATTATCTTGGAATAATTGTTCTGACTGATAGGTACGGCTCAAGCTAAATAATGCTTCGAAGAAACGGCGTGCATATAGATCGAGGTCAGTACCTGCATCTCTCGTTACCTTATCGAGAATGTCGCGCTCCCGTTTAGCATCGTAAATGGCCTTATTCATTTCTTTCTTTGCCGCTGCTACGTCTTTGGAGAGTTCCATGCGCTCTTTGAATAATTCGAGCATCTGATCGTTTATGTCGTTAATTTTAACGCGTACTTCATCTAAGTTCATGGTCAATATCTCCTAAGAAATCAAGAATAACGAGGGCTGTTACAGCTTCGATAACAGGTACTGCACGAAGCGCTACACATGGGTCATGACGACCTTGAATGGTGAGCAATGTGTCCTCTTTTTGTGAAAGTGATACAGAATGTTGTTCTTTATAAATGGATGGTGTTGGCTTGATGCCTACTTGCATAACGAGCGGCAAACCATTGGTAATACCGCCTTGGATACCACCGCTATTATTGGTAGATGTTGTAATCTTGTCACCGTCCATGGTGAAAGCATCATTCACTTCGGAACCAAGCTTAGCACACATATCGAAACCACCGCCGAAGGATATGCCCTTAATAGCAGGTACACCAAAGATAACGCGAGCTAGTCGGTTTTCAATGCCGTCAAAGTTTGGATTGCCAAGGCCAATTGGTAGCCCTGTAGCAACGACTTCAACGATACCACCGGTAGAGTCACCATCTTTTTTGAGCTTCATGACCAAGTTTTCTACTTCGCTACGTTTTTCTGGATCAACCATAGCAATCGGCTCTGTAGCAATGCTAGCTAATGCTTTCATATCTGGGTGAACCATGTTGATAGGAGCATCTTGGATTGTTCCCACTTGTTTTAAATGGCCGTGAATTTCGATGCATTTTTCGCGTAATAGTTGGATAGCAATGCCACCGGCTACGCATAGAGGTGCTGTAAGGCGTGCCGAGAAGTGGCCGCCGCCTCGCATATCTACCTTGTCACCGTAGCGCATACGAGCTGTAAAGTCTGCATGAGATGGGCGAGGAATGTCGCGTAAGTTGTTATAATCGCTAGAGTGTTGCGATGTGTTGCGGATCATAAATGCCAATGGAGAACCACTGAGCATGCCGTCCACCAAACCTGCTAAAAATTCAGGTGTATCAGCTTCCTTACGCTGTGTTGTTAATTGATTTTGCCCTGGCGCACGGCGCTTTAAAAAGGCTTTTAACTCATCGATATCGATGGTATGTCCACAAGGTAGACCTTCAACAATACCGCCGATAGCGTATCCATGAGAGGCGCCAAAGGTAGATACCTGTATGGTTTTACCGAAATTAGATGCCATTATATTAACTCCTACTATATAGTACGTACTATTTCTATTATCTGTTAGATTACACCAGATAGGATTAGAAATCTAAACTGGTTGTGCATTACCGCCCAGTAAGTTCCAGTCCTCAAAGAAGTCTGGATAGGATTTTGTGATAGCTTCGCTATCTTTTAAGGTAACAGGATTTTCACTGATGAGAGCCATTAATGTGCCAGCCATAACGAGGCGATGGTCATTTACGCAATCACCTTGGCCACCTTTAAGTATACCACTTCCGATGATATATAGGTCATCACCATCTTCACGAACTGTGCCGCCTAAGTCTCTTACAAGATTAGCAACGGCTACGAGACGATCCGATTCTTTTAAGCGTAGGCGAGCACCCTTAACAAAGGCGCTTTCACCAGAAATAGAGCAAGCGAGGGCCGCCATAACAGGCAACATATCAGGCATTTGCTCAAGGTCTGCATGAATCGGTTGAGAAGCGCGACCTGTGATTGTTATATTCATTCCATCCCAGACAACATCACAACCAGCATCAATCATAACTTGCATGATGCGGCGATCCGCTTGTACAGAGTTTTTGTTCATGCCTGTAATCGTAATTGGTTTGCCCGTCATACCGGCTGCCACCATCCAGATCGCTGCATTAGACCAGTCGCCTTCGATTTGATAATTATCACGACCGATGAAGGATGCACCAAATGGGACTGTGAAAGCCTCATTAATATCGGTATCTGGTAAGGTGTGTTCTACCTCTACACCAAAATCGCGCATAGTTTCAGTTGTTAATGTTACATAATCGCTAGATTGTAGTGGCGTAGTAGAGGTAATAGTAGACAAGCCGATTTGAGGAGCAGCCAACAATAAACCAGAGAAGAATTGGCTACTCACATCACCCACCATAGCGAAATTGCCGCCTTGGAGACGACCTGTCATAGTGAATGGCGGTTTATCTTGGGAAAATGTTACGCCGTGCGCCTTCATTTCCCCTAGCATAGGTTCTAGCGGACGATCTGGTAAACGACCTTTAGCATCTACATCTACATCATTACAGATGGATGCTGCTACAGGTAATAAAAGGCGTAACGTAGTGCCTGATTCGTGAGGTACTACATTGCCCTTTGCAGGAACTGGGCCAGGAGTAACGGTAACAACTTTATTTTCATATACTACGTGAGCCCCTAAGCCTCGTAAGGAGTCCATCGTTGCATCGATATCCTTAGAGGTACGACTCAGTAATATAGTAGATGGAGAGGTAGCAAGGGCTGCACAAATCAATGCGCGGTGTGCATGTGCCTTTGCTGGGATGGACGCAATCGTTCCTGTAGGAATGGCGTTCGTTACAGAATGCATATAAATCTCCTTTAAATATTAGGTAAACCTTATATTACAAATAACAATTATGCAGGTTGTAAGTGCTAGAAACCTTAGATAACTTAATCGTAATAGATAAGTTATCTTAATCAAGATAGGTTGCTAACTCCTCGTGGGTGACAACCTTGAGTTCGCTATGACCATAATTAGTAGGGATAACGATTTTTATAGTAGCACCTTCGCTTTTTTTATCATGTTTAGCAGCTGCTAGGATTTCTTCTTTTGGTATGGTCGTAGTGGTTGGCAAATCGTGTGCTTCGATGAGGACCTTTAATTTGTCTAACGCCTCTGCATCTAATTCTCCATGTTTGACAGCACCTTGCGCCATGAGGACCATGCCAATGGCAACGGCGTAGCCATGGTGGACTTCAAAGTGGCTCGCTTTTTCAATACCATGACCAAAGGTATGACCGAGGTTTAAGAGGGCACGAACACCAGATTCACGTTCGTCTTGCTCCACGATATCCGCCTTTGCTTGAACACAACGAGCGATAACTGTACTAACGCTATCACGATGCTTTATTAATGGCTTATGCTCGAGTTGGGTTAATAACCCTGGTACATCGAGGAAACCATATTTAATAATTTCTCCGCATCCATTTTTCCACTCCATGTCTGGCAAAGTGTTAAGTGTTGTAGGATCACAGAGGACTAGGATAGGTTGTTTGAAAGCACCCCACAAGTTTTTACCCGCTTCGAGATTGACTGCTGTTTTACCGCCTACAGAGGAGTCTACTGCGGCTAATAGGGAGGTAGGAACCTGTACATAATCTATACCACGCAAGTATGTAGCTGCTGCAAAGCCAGCCATATCGCCTACAACACCACCGCCAAGGGCGATGAGAAGATCTTTACGCGTTAACGATTGGGCTGCCATGTACTCTATTAAATCGATGAGTTGATGAGCGTTTTTGGAGCTTTCACCTGCAGGGAACACATAATCACAAACAGTATAACCAGCACGTTCCATATTAGCTTTCACAGAGTCCAAATAGTGCGGTGCCACATTGCTGTCGCTGACGATGATAACACGGCAATTTGGTTTTAACGGTTTAATATAATCGGTGATGCGTTGTAAAGCGCCTTCCTCGATGACAACGTCATACGGTGTGGACGCGTTAATATGAATGCGAGTCATAACAGTTCCTTTCATAAAAGAATAAGCTAGTACCTATTATAACGGATACTAGCTTATTTGTGTGCTATTTAAGATTATTTAGTGCATTCTACCAATGCTTGGCGCAATGCGATAATTTCTTTCATAAGGCTAGTGAATTGGTCTGGACGTAATGCTTGTGGGCCGTCGCATAATGCTTTGGATGGATCATTGTGAACTTCGATCATAAGGCCGTCTGCACCGCCGCCTATGGATGCAAGGGAAAGTGGACGAACCATGCGGCTCATACCTGCAGCGTGGCTAGGGTCCATGATGATTGGCAAGTGAGATAATTCGTGCATCATAGGAATTGCTGTTACGTCTAATGTATTACGAGTTTTAGTTTCGAATGTGCGGATACCACGTTCGCATAATACAACTTGTTCATTGCCTTCGGACATGATGTATTCAGCAGCCATCAACCATTCTTCGTATGTAGCAGATAAACCGCGTTTTAAAAGAACTGGTTTGTTTAATTTGCCTACTTCTTTTAAAAGTGTGAAGTTTTGCATATTACGAGCGCCGATTTGAAGCATATCTACATTATCGAAGTATTGTAATTGAGAAATATCCATAACTTCGGAAACGATAGGAAGGCCAGTTTCTTTTTTAGCAAGCTCTAACAATTCCAAACCTTCTGGACCCATACCTTGGAAGGAGTATGGAGAAGTACGTGGTTTGAAAGCACCACCACGAAGAATTGTAGCACCTGCTGCTTTACAAGCTTTTGCTGTTTCTAATACTTGTTCAGGCGTTTCTACGGAGCAAGGGCCTGCCATTACTGCGAAGTGACCGCCACCGATCAATGCACCACCTACGTTGATTACAGAATCATCTGGATGGAATTTACGGTTTGCTTTTTTGTATGGTTCTTGGATGCGAGTTACTTTATCTACAAAATCAAGGGATTCAATTTGACGAGCATCAAGAGATGCAGTATCACCGATAAGACCTAAAATATTATAGCGTGCACCTTCTACTGGGTGGATAATGAAGCCTTTTTCCTCTAATTCACTGCGTAAACGAGATACCTCTGTTTCTGCTGCGTTTTGTTTCAATGTAATAATCATGATAATTCCTCCTTATAACTACAGTGAATAGTAGGGCTTACCATACGGGATAGCAAACAAAAAAGGGCTACCCGTAGTTTAATACGGGTAGCCCTTTTACTATTCTAAGCAACTAATAATGACTCAATCTTAATTAGCGTACCACAAATAGTTCCTTACCCGTACGTTGGATAAAGAACCAATAAAAGTATTGTTTTGTAGCTAGGCTAATTTGGTTAGTCATCTTTGGTTGCTCCTTTCTAAAAATTATGGGTATAGTATAAACCCAAATGATAAAATTATGCAACACCTAAAAATGAATTTCATATAAGTTTTAAAATATTTTTGCTGTAGGAATTAATGGAAACCTAGAAATTTTATGGAATTAAGCGTGTTTTTGATATAATAAAAATAAGAAGTTTTTCGATCGGCATAGAGTATTTTGGAATACAACTAAATCGATTCTTATAAATATACTTATAATTAGAAAGGGGCACCCATGATTGTTCAAGTTCTAGATCATATTACTGATGAAATAAAACAAATTCGTATCGATGTGTTTATGAAAGAACAAGGCTTTGAAGACGAGTTTGATGAAATCGATGATATAGCAAAGTTTGTACTCTTATCTATAGATGGCAAAGCTGCTGGTACGTGTCGTTATTTTCCAAGTGATGTAGCTGGAGATGCACATATTGGACGTATGGCGGTACGTAAGCTATACCGTGGACAACATTTAGGTACCAAGATTATGATGGCTGCAGAGAACGGCATTCGCCGTGACGGATTTAAAACCTGCTCCTTGTCGGCTCAAGTACAGGCAAAACCATTCTACGAATCCCTTGGGTATAAAGCTGAAGGAGAGGAATACCTTGATGAAGGATGCCCACATATCTTGATGCGGAAGGTTTTATAAGGCTTTATACTATAAAAACAAGTAGATACTTCTATAAAATCAATTCCTATATGATACGTAATAGTTAATAGGTAAGTTGATATATTGTTTGTTGTGAGGTGAAAAATTATGAAATTAGCAGAGGCATTACAAGAACGAGCTGATTTAAATAAGAAAATTAGTGATTTGCGAGGTCGTTTAAATCAAAATAGTTTAGTACAAGAAGGGGAAATACCTAATGAAGACCCTAAAGTATTGATGCAAGAATTAGAAGCGGCAATTGCAAGATTTCAACAACTCATTAAAGATATTAATCTCACTAACTGTACAACTATTGTTGAAGGCCGCTCTTTAACGCAAATTATAGCGGAAAAAGAAGGTGCTATTATGCGGCTTTCTGCATATCGTGCGTTAGCAGATAGTGCGAGTGCTATCAATTATAGGGCTCGTGGATCAGAAATTAAAATGATAGCAACTGTAAATGTTAGTGAATTACAAAAAACAGCAGATAAAATATCTAAGGAGATTCGCACATTAGATAACTTATTACAATCCACTAACTGGACTGTTGATTTAATAGAGTACTAATTACAAGTTGGTAATCAAGATAGGGTGGATACAAAGCCACGATTGCTTAATTCGTAAAAAGATGACATTACATGTACGGGGCGTTGATGATATGTATCGTGTAGGCCCTTATCGGGTATAAATGTATGGTTATTTTTTATAATGTATTACCATGTGTCAACTATTTTGATGAGGGTGGCGTTGGGGACTAAAAAAGGATGCTTTCACAGTTTTCTGTGAAAGCATCCTTTTTTTATTCTAAGTCATCGAAATCAAATGCTGCTGCTTTTGTATAGTTTGTAACTTTGGCTTCGAAGAAGTCAGTTTTTGTGCTATTCAAATTGGAGAAGCTTTCGATCCATTCCATAGGATTTTCCTTGATTTCAGGATATAAATGAGGTAAGCCGATTGCTTCTAAGCGGATGTTTGCAAGGTATTTGATATAGCGTTCGATAAGAACGTTGTTAAGGCCGAGGATTTTATCATCAGTGATATATTGACCCCAAGCGATTTCATTCTCCGCACCTTGGCGAATCATGTCAGTAATTTTCGCTTCTAGTTCAGGTGTGAACAAGTCAGGGCGTTCACGGCGTAACTCGCGGATGATGTTTTGGAACAATACAAGGTGAGTTACTTCATCGCGATTGATGTATTTGAAGATAGTGGATGTAGCTGTCATTTTACCTTGGCGTGCCAATGTGTAGAAGAAGCTAAAGCCAGAGTAGAAATAAATACCTTCTAGGATATAGTTCGCAATGATTGTGTGGATAAGGTTTGCTTCGCTAGGATCATCACTGAAACGTTGGTATGCATCGGCGATGAAGCGATTACGTTCAAGTAATGTTTTATCTGTACGCCATTCGTCATAAATTTTGTCACGTGTAATAGGATTTGTTACAGTGTCCAAAATGTAGGAATAACTTTGAGCGTGAATTTCTTCTTGGAATGCTTGGATATTCAATAAAGATGCCACTTCAGATGCTGTAATATAACGGCTCAAGTTAGGCAAGTTTTCAGATTGAATGGAATCAAGGAAGTTCAAGAACGCAATAATTTTGTCGAATGCACGGCGTTCGTAATCTGTTAAGTATGGGAATTGCTTAACGTCTTCGTTCAAGGAAATCTCTTCAGGAATCCAGAAGTTGTTGAGCATTGTGCGGTACATTTGGTTCGCCCAGTCGTACTTGATACGGTTCCATTCGCGAAGGTTTGTGGTGTTGCCGCCAATCATAGATTGCGTGCCACGTTCACCATGTTCGTTGAAAATCAGTTTTTTATCCATAGTAGGACTCCTTTATATAACGATGCGACCTATACTGCTATAGGTCGTCATCAGATTTATAAACACATCTCGTATTAGGAGGAGCAGCTAGTGCACTCATCCATTTCAAGGGATTGGTTACGGATGTAGTAGATAGTTTTGATCCCTTGTTTGTAGGCTTCTACGTAAAGGTCAAGAATTTCTTTCGCTTTCATTTGAGGCGTGATATACAAATTGAAAGATTGTGCTTGGTCAATATGACGTTGACGTACGCCACAAGCTTTGATGGACCATTGTTGGTCGATTGTATGCGCCTCTTTGTAGAGCCAGAATGTTTTGTCGTTCAAATCTGGTGCCGTTTTTGGTGTGAAAGAACCTTTCTTTTCTTCGATGAAGAATTTTTTGAAGATAGGGTCGATACCAGCCGTTGTATTCGCAATGTTGGAAGTAGAACCTGTAGGAGCTACGGCCATCAAATAACCATTGCGGATGCCGTATTTTGCAACGTCTGCAGCCAATTGTTTCCAACGATCGGATGTGTAGCCACGACGTGTGAAGTATTCACCAGTTTCCCATTCGGAACCTTTGAATGCAGGGTATGCACCTTTTTCTTTCGCCAATTCCATGGAAGCTTTGATGGAATAGTACGCGATGTTTTCGAACAACTTGTCCGCTACTTCGATATGCTCATCGGATTCCCATTGGATATCGTGATTTACGAGGTAGTGGTGGTAACCAGACGTACCAAGACCGATAGCACGGTATTTATCAGATGTCATACGAGACTCTGGCACTGGTGCTTGGTTGATGGAGATAACGTTATCTAACATACGAATTTGAAGAGCAATATTTTCTTCTAATTCTTCATCAGTAATACGGCCAAGACTGATGGAGTTCAAGTTACATGTAACCATGTCACCTGTATTTGTTTTAGTAGTAATCGTACCATCTTCGTTGATGATTTCTTCAGCAAGGTTTGTGAAGCCAACGTTTTGTGCGATTTCGTGGCACAAGTTGGATGCGTAAATCATACCTGCATGTTTGTTAGGGTTTGCAGCGTTTACTGTATCGCGGAAGAAGATGAATGGTGTACCAGTTTCAACAGCGGAGCGCATGATTTTTT
>CABSJL010000015.1 GCA_902478055.1 uncultured Veillonella sp.
TACTACGGGCTTATAGCCCGTGAGCAAACCACCCGTTTTACGGGTGGTTCTGATTTATTGTGGTATTTACTGGGAATGGACCTAAAGGTGTAAGGGTTCAAGTGAGCTTGAGGGCTTGTAAATATTGATTTATACAGGTGTGTAAGGTTATAGAGTTGACGTATGATAAGGGGTTTCATATAATAGATTGTATAAAATGTAATTTCAAGGAGACTCTTATGAATACAAAATATACATGTCACATACATTTACTTCGTCGCGCTATGGGCATCGGTGCATTATGTCTCGTTGCCTCTGTTGGTTTCGCTCATGCTGAAAGCATTTCTATTCCAAGCGCACGTCCTATGGTAGATGGTGTGAGTGCCGATGTAGAGACTGTTAGTAGCTCTAGCAAAGCACAACATCACGCGAGTGCAGGTGTGATTACGCCAAATGATTGGACGTATACAGCGTTACAAACGCTAATTAAGCACGGTGCTATTACGGATACACATGGTTTTGTCTTTGATGGCAATACAAGCTATACTAAGGATGAACTCATGCCTCTTATCGATGAAGTTGTAACTAAACGGGAGCAAATGAACGATAACGACCGCCAATATGCATTGCGTATTTACCAAGAAAATATGCGTGATGTAATGGATTATCGTATTGCTCGCGATAAGAAGGTTACCCGAGAGCGCCGTCAAAAATTAGACGAGAAACGTGCTGAAAAGGCAAAAAAATCTGGTAAAACATATCAAGTATCTAAATCTCAACAAGAGGCTTTAGATGCAGCTAATGACGAAGTGGCAAAACCAGAAGAGCGCGCGTTAACTGATGAACAAATCAAAGAAAAAATGAAGAAGTTCAAAATTGATGACTCTCGCGTTAAAGTAAATAATAATGTGCGCATCCGTTATACCGGTGGTAAGGATACAAAATCTAAAACCGATGCTCGTATGCAAACGGAGATGACTTTCACTCTATAACCCTATTTAAGGAGTTATAATGATTGATTTTTTAAAGAAACAGCTGTTTACCGTCCACCAAAACGGTAAGCAGCAGGTGAGCGAGGTCTTTAAATATATAGGACCTGGCATCATCGTAACGGTTGGGTTCATCGACCCTGGCAATTGGGCGGCCAATCTCGCTGCTGGTGCTAGTTATGGCTATGAACTATTGTGGGTAGTTACGCTATCTACGATTATGCTTATTTTATTGCAACATAACGTGGCCCACTTAGGCATTGTACGAGGCCAATGTTTATCCGAATGTGCTTATGAATTCTTGCCGCGTTACGTGTCTAGGTTCGTATTGAGTACGGCGGGCATTGCAGCGGCAGCGACCGCACTGGCCGAGTTTATCGGTGCAGCCATCGCATTGAAAATGCTTTTTGGCATTCCTCTTTTGATAGGCAGTGTTTTGACGGCTGTTATTTGTACCATTATGCTCATTACCAATTCTTATCGTAAGCTAGAGCGTATCATTGCAGGATTCGTATCCCTCATTGCGTTGGCGTACCTCGTAGAGGTTAATATGGTCAATGTAGATTGGGCGGCAGCTGGTATTGGTTGGGTAGACCCTAAGGTTCCTAATGAATCGATGCTCGTTATTTTGAGTATCTTGGGGGCTGTTATTATGCCTCACAATTTGTTCTTGCACTCAGAAATCATCCAAAGTCGCCAGTTCAACACGCAAGATCCTTCTGTAATGAAGCGCCAATTGCGTTATGAATTTCTAGACACTCTATTATCTATGGGGATTGGATGGATGATTAACTCTGCCATGATCTTATTGGCGGCGGCCGTGTTCTTTGCTCATGGCATTGAAGTAACGGAGCTTGAACAGGCTGAGGAGTTGTTACGACCTCTCATTGGACCTGCAGCAGGTACAATCTTTGCTATCGCATTGCTCTTTGCGGGCTTTGCATCGTCTGCTACGGCAGGTATGGCAGGGGCGAGTATCTTTGCCGGTATGTTTGGTGAGTCTTACGATATGAAAGACTTCCATACAAGATTGGGCTTGGCATTAACCTATATTCCAGCATTGCTTTTGATTGTATTTGTTACCGATTCATTCCAAGCATTGTTGATTTCCCAAATGTTCTTGAGCTTGCAACTGCCTATTACTATTTTCTTGCAGCTTTATATGACAAGTAGCCGCAAGGTGATGGGGCAATATGCGAACCATACATATACAAATGTACTATTATGGGGCATTGGCATTGTAGTAACCGTTATGAACATCTACCTACTCTATGTAGGCGCATAGCATATAAGCTGATAGTAGATGTATAATACACAATCTCATATTTGCATGATGCTAGTAGACTAGTAGTAAGGCTTAGAAAACAATCGAATCGTTAGCTCATAATGTAAAGCTAATAATGATAGAGAAAAAGACCGCGTTGGCGGTCTTTTTTATATTTGGTTATGTATATTGATTATGTAAAAAGCGTATCCAAGAATACCCATGTGGGCTATAAAATATGTTACAATTAAAGATAGTATAAATCTGTAGGGAGAATTCCCTCACCAGTGTAATAGATAGAAATTAGGAGGACCTAATGGCAGACGAAGTAAAAGTACAAGATGCAATGCAATCTGATTTCAGTGTTGTTGTAAACGACATTGCAGAGGAATTATTAACGCGCCTAAATATGGATGAGGATGGTTCTGTTATCGACATGTTCCAAACAGGTTCTTTTGATCCTTGGCAATTATTCGTATTCTTTGGTGCTTTAGAAAAAGCGCTCGTTGATTTTAGAACAGATAAACGCAAAAAAACAGTTATCGTTCATGCCCAACCTGAGGCCCTTATCGGTATTGGCCGCGTAGTGACACCTGTATCCACTATGCTGGAGCATGTGTTGATGTCTCGTTTGAACGACATGAGCGAAGGTCGTTTGGAAACAGGTATGCTTACAGTATCTGCTGGAAGTATCGACTATGAAGGTGTTAATCTAAAAGGCCGCCACGTTGTGATCGTATGCGATCTTGTAGATGAAGATTCCGATTACCTTAAAGAATGTATTAATTTATGTAAAGAAATGAAAGCTAGCCACGTAGTAGCGGTGCCTCTCATGTTGTGGAACCCTGAGTTGATCGACAATTTGACAGAGGAAACTATCAAGGCGGAGTTATCCCATGAAAATCGTCCTCTCTCCTAGTAAGACTAAAACGATTACCCCTGCTACTAGCAATGACGGGGTAGTACATACTGCAGTCCGAGACGGTCAATTTCAACCGCATATCACACAAGACATTGTAAAACATGTGCAATCTCTCGATGTGGCCGCCCTTGGCAAGGCTTTAAAATTAAAGGATGATAAGGCGCAGGCGCTCTTTGAATTCTATCAAGATTTTGAGTCCCATCCTGTTGGGCTTGCTTGTGAAAGCTACGATGGTATTGCCTTCAAATATTTAGACTGGCAGAACTTGTCCGATGAGGCTAAGGCCTTTGGTGAAAGCCACCTCGTTGTGATGTCTGCCTTGTACGGCATTGTAGAACCTACAATGGGCGTTAGAGACTATCGATTAGATATGGTCGATAAGGTAGGTATTAATTTATACGACATGTGGCGCGAAACGGTAGATGCATACTTTCACAAGGAAGATTGGATCCTAAATCTAGCGTCTAAAGAATATGCAAAAATGGTGAACCATCCTAAGGTGGTAACCGTTGAGTTTTGGGAATTGCGAGGCGACACATTTAAACAGATGAGTACGTCCTCCAAAATGAGTCGTGGCATGATGGCTCATGCATGTTTGACGGAGCAAGTGAAACATGTGCGGGATTTGCCCCGTGAAATTAATGGATTTATCTGTGTTACAGATATTGAATCCATTGCCATACCAAGCGAATCGATGACGGTTCGTTATGAAAGGAAGTGATTGTTTGCAAGTGCAAGACATTCTCGGAAAAGACCTCGTTGGCGATGAATGGCTAACAGAGGATGAGCTAAGATTTCTCATGTCTGTAACTGATGAAGAACAGTTGCAGTTAATATATAAAAAGGCTTATGAAGTGAAGGCGAAATATGTAAAGCCTGTAGCGTATTATCGTGGCCTCATCGAGTTCTCGAACCGATGCATCAAAAACTGTAATTACTGCGGTATTCGTCGTGAAAATGACAAAACGGAACGCTTTGATATGAACCGTGAAGATATCATCAAGATGGCGCAGTGGGCTTATGACCATGAATATGGTTCTATTACGCTCCAATCTGGAGAACGCTGTGATGATGCCTTTGTGGATTATGTGGTGGATTTAATTCGCGATATTAAAGCCATTGGCGATGGTTCCCTGGGCATTACGATGTGCGTAGGGGAACAAAGCGAAGAGGCGTACCGCCGCATGCGTGAAGCCGGCGCTAGTCGTTATTTATTGCGCATTGAAACAACAAATAAAGAGCTATATCATAAAATCCATCCACAAGATGAACTACACTCCTTTGAAACGCGCGTTGAATGCTTACGTAGTTTGCGCCGCGTAGGTTTCCAAGTAGGTACAGGTGTTATGATTGGTTTGCCTGGTCAAACTGAAGAAGACCTTGTAAATGATATCTTGTTCTATCGCGATATGGATATCGATATGATCGGCATGGGGCCGTATGTGGTACATCATGATACGCCGCTAGGCCAAGAGGCATTGGCGATGGGCATCGATGACGAAGCAGGTAAATTGCGCCGCATTCAATTGGGCCTAAAGATGATTGCGTTGACACGGTTATTCTTGAAAGATGTAAATGTTGCAGCTACAACAGCGCTACAAGCATTAGATAAATTAGGCCGTGAAAAAGGCCTTGCTGCCGGTGCCAATATTTTGATGCCTATCATTACCGTTCCTGAACACCGTGCAAAATATTTGCTGTACGATAACAAACCTTGCGTAGATGATAATGCAGACAAATGTAAAGACTGCTTAACACGTCGCGTAATGTCCATCGGTGACACCGTAGGCTGGAAGCAAAATGGTGACTCCAAGCACTACGGAAAACGTACGGGAGAGTTTTAGAGAGTTTTAGTTTATATATGAGGTTGTATTATGGAGACAAAATGGTATTCTGATTTTTGGCGGTTGTTTGCAAGTCCTTTTAAAGGCGGTATTGATCAAGTGGTGCAATCGGGCACTTTGCAAAAAGGTTTCTGGGGCACTGTATTCTTGTGGGCTATTCCATATATTATATTGGCTTTATTTGGGACTATGTTAATTCCATTTCTCCCTCATAATGAATTTACTGGTTTAACCTATTTAATCGGTATCGGTGCAAGTTTTATATTTGTTTTTGCATGGCTCATCAGTATCGGTTGGTCCTTTGTAATGGTGGCCATCGGTTCTTATGTATATAACTGGGTCATCACTAAGATGGGTGGTACAGACAACGTACAAGCCATTATGAAAGTTAGTTGGTATCTACAAGGGTATGAAGTACTATTATTTAGTATTGGGTATATGATAGTCTTGATCGTAATGGGACTATTAGGTCTTGTATTCGATAGTAGTGCTATTGCTGGTTTCGTATATTTTGTAGGAACCGTGGCATTAATTATTATTTCTATCTGGGTATCCTTAGAACTTATGGCAAGACAGGTCATGCTTACTAAAATGAAAGTTTTCATTGCCTGTATCATTACGTCCATTATTTTTGTTCTTATCTGGGCAATCTTCATGGCACTTCTTGGTGGCTGTGCCTCTTTAGTGAGTAGATAATACTGATATATAAATTAATATTAATAAAGAGTCCTCTTTTTTTGATAAATTTTTTCGGAAAAAGAGGACTTTTCTATTTGGGTGTCGAAATGTATTAGCAAAAGCCGTAATTTGCCATTAAGGAGGCGATTCCGATGAAAGAGTACAGTAGTGATAAAATTAGAAACGTTGCTGTTGTTTCCCACGATGGTGCAGGTAAAACAGCTCTTGTTGAATCCTTGTTGTTAACCTCTGGTGCGGTTGATTTCGTAGGTAAAGGTCAAGACAATAAACATATTATGGACTTTGAACCTGAAGAAATTAAACGTAACGTAACAATCCAATTGGGCATGGCTCCATGTGAATGGCATGACCATAAGGTTAACTTCGTAGATACTCCAGGCTATAACGAATTCCATGGCGAAGTTCGTGCCGCTTTGCGTGCGTGCGATGGTATGTTAATGGTACTATCCGCCACATCTGGTGTAGAAACTGACACAGTTCGCGCATGGGATTATGCAGTTGAATTACAAATGCCACGCATGGCATTTATCAATAAAATGGATGTGGATGGTGCCGATTTCTTCGGTACTATTGAAAGAATGCGGGAATTATTTGGCAAAGGCATTATGCCATTGCAGATTCCTATCGGTGAAGGCGCCAACTTTGAAGGCGTCGTAGACGTAGCAAAAATGACTGCGTTTACTTACAAGGACGGCCAACCAACAGAGATTGCTGTACCAGCTCACCTTATCGAAAAGGCTCAAGAAATTCGGGAAATGACCGTAGAAGCCGCGGCTGAAGGTAGCGATGAATTGTTGGAAAAATATTTAGAAGGCGAAGAATTATCCTTAGAGGAAATTCGCCAAGGCTTGCGTGAAGGGATGATTAGTGGCCGTGTGTGCCCAATCATGTGTGGCAGTGCCACATCTCGTATTGGCTTAGATCAAGTATTGGATCGTATGATCCGTTACATGCCGGATGCAACTAAAAAAGTGATGACCGCAACTGATGCGGAAACCGGCGAACAATGTGTAGTACATGTAGATAAACCGTTAACTGCATTCGTATTTAAAACATTGTTAGACCCATTCGCAGGCAAACAAAGCTTTGTACGTATCTTCTCTGGTGAACTAAAAGAAGGCGATCGCCTTTATGATGTAAACCAAGGTGTAGAAGAAAAATGGGGCAAGATGGTTACCCTTATCGGGAAGCAACAAATCCCTGTATCTGCTGCAAAAGCTGGCGATATCGTAGTTATACCGAAATTGGCCAATGCTAAGACCGGCGATACATTAACGGCTCCTGACTTTAAAGTGACATACGATGCTATCCGTTTCCCTCAACCTCTATACACAGTGGCATTAGAACCTGTGAAAAAAGGTGAGGAGGAAAAATTAGCTGGTGCTGTTCTAAAAGTAGCAGAAGAAGATCCTACTTGCGTAGTAGTGAAAAATGCTGAGGCCCGTCAACTACAAATCGATTGTATGGGCGAGGTTCATCTCGAGCATATCCTCAACAAAATGGATCGTAAATATGGCGTACAAGCTAAACTTGTGGCTCCATATATTCCATACCGCGAAACCATTAAAGGCTCCGCTGAAACCGAGTCTAAATATAAGAAACAAAGTGGCGGTCATGGTCAATATGGTCACGTTAAGATTCAAGTGGACCCATTATATGATGGTACCGAATTTGCGTTCGTAGACAAAATCTTTGGTGGTGCTGTACCTAAACAATACATACCAGCAGTGGAAAAGGGTGCCAAAGAAACCCTAGATAAAGGCTTAATTGCGGGATATCCTATGATTGGCGTGCAAGTGACACTCTTGGATGGATCTTACCACAGCGTAGACTCCTCAGAGTTAGCATTTAAAGTAGCTACGTCACAGGCTATCAAGGATGTAATTCCTAAGGCGAAACCAGTCCTATTAGAACCAATCTATGAAGTTAACGTGTTTGCACCAGATGCTTTCATGGGCGACATCATGGGTGATTTAAATAGCCGTCGAGGTCGTGTATTAGGCATGGAACAAAGTGAAAGAACAGGTATTTCTGTTGTTAAAGCACAAGTACCATTGGCTGAAATGGCCGACTATGTGACAGCATTGCGCTCTATCACTCAAGGACAAGGCGTATTTAACCGTCAGTTCTATACATATGAAGAGGTTCCACATAAGCAAGCGGAAGAAATTATCGCTGCTCATAAAACTCAAGAATAAAGTTAAGAACATGTCCACGTACTGTATCAAATACAGTTAGAATCACTACAATTGAATAGATAATTGCATATCGTAACAACTGAATAGCATAACAATTGACGTAAGTCATAAATTTGAATAGTATTTTACAGGAGCCCTCCATATATGTAGCGTATGGAGGGCTTTTACTATATATACTTTACTATATATGTGCCTTATATAGAGCGTATAATGGCTAGTCCTTTATGTATATATGTGCTAACATTAAAGGTAATATAATTGATTATATATCGGGTATTATTTCCATGTATTGGGAAAGGATTGTATATGTTTTTCTCTAGCATTACTGCAGATTATACAAAAATGGGCTATCCTAAAGCCATCGTACGAGCTTTAGATTTCTTAAAGAATACAGATTTGAAAGCATTGCCAGGAGGCCGTCATGCCATTGAAGGGGAAATGATGTATGCCAATGTGGATGATGTGGAAACCAAGCTATTTGAAACGACAAAGCCGGAGTCTCATCGCAACTATGTAGATATTCAATTCATGGTGAGCGGTGAAGAAAATATGGGCTTTTTCGTAGATAAAGGACTTGTTAAACCCGTAGAATCCTATCCAGAACGAGATTGCTATTTCTATCCAAACGAAGCCGTTGATGAAGGGCACATCCACTGTCCGGAAGGGTATTATACGGTATTCTTCCCATCTGATATCCATAGACCACTGTTAGCGGTTAATGATAAGCCTATTAAAATCCGTAAGGTTGTTGTAAAAGTACACGTCGATCTCTTAGGCGAGTAATCCTATGAAGCGATATGAAATTATAGGTGTCTTACTAACCCTATTAGGTGCTGTTTTATGGGGTGTATCTGGTGCTTCAGTACAGTTCCTAAGCAACTTTAGGGATATGAACTTAGAATGGCTAGTCACCATGCGATTAATTATAGCGGGATTATTAACCGTTGTTTATGCGTGGTTTAAATATGGTAATGCTATCTTTGATGTCTTTCGTAATTTGAAAGATGTAGTAGGCCTTATCGTTTTTGGTGTATTTGGTATGGCCTTATGCCAATATACATATTTTAAATCCATTGCTTTAGCTGGAGCTGGTATTGCGACGGTACTCCAATACTTGGCGCCATCCATGATTATTATTTACATGCTAGCACGTTATGGTAAACGGCCCTCTAAAGGGGAGATTATTTCCGTTATATTGGCCTTGGTAGGTACGATTTGTTTGATGGGGAATGATGGCTTTTCTTTTGAAAGCTTCCCTCTGGCCGTGCTCGTGTGGGGCCTCTTGTCTGCCGTGGGGGTCGCTGTATATAGTGTTTCTCCTGTAGATTTACTATATAAATATGGGACACTGCCGATTGTAGGCTTTGGTATGCTCTTCAGTGGTATTGTAGCGGCTATCTTGTTCCACCAACCAAATTCGTATGCTCTGTGGGATGTATGGACTGTTATTGGCTGTTTTAATGTTGTCTTTCTTGGGACCATTGTATCCTTTAATGCCTATTTAGAAGGGGTTAAGCGCATAGGCGCTGTACCGGGATCCATCTTGTCATCTATTGAACCGATTTCAGCGGCTTTCTTTGGATGGGCATTTTTAGACAACCAATTTAGTGCATTAGGACTAATTGGCATGGCTATGATCATCGCTACTGTTATTATTATTGCTCTAGAAAAACGTAATTAATATATGAGGTCTCTACTGTATATTGCGGTTTAGAGGCCTCTTTGTTATGATGTTATAGTATTTTAATGTCGCATTAGATGGAGGAATTAGATGGGGGAGAAACAGTGGATCGGCATGGCGCTAGCCATTCTAGGAGCCTTGTT
Organism: uncultured Veillonella sp.; assembly: GCA_902478055.1. Lineage (GTDB taxonomy): Bacteria > Bacillota > Negativicutes > Veillonellales > Veillonellaceae > Veillonella. The sequence continues at coordinate 9,720 of CABSJL010000015.1, forward strand.
TTGGGGCCTTTCAGGTACATCTGTACAATATCTGGAAGGGGCAAAACACTTGAATGTAGAGTGGCTACTAGAGGTTCGGCTGCTCGTGGCAGGGTTCTTGACGATTATATTGGCCTATATGCAAGATGGGATGCGCATCTTTGATATTTTTAAAAATAAAAAAGACTTTGGTAAATTGCTCATCTTCGGTGTTCTAGGCATCGCTTTAGCGCAGTACACGTACTTTAGAGCCATCGCTATTTCTGGCGTTGGGGTGGCTACGGTCCTTCAATACGTTGCGCCAACGTTGATTATTATTTATCTCTTCCTACGATACTTTAAAAAGCCGTCTATTGCAGAGACAGGTTGTGTTATATTAGCCCTGATTGGTACCGTTTGTATCGTCTCCCAAGATGGATTAGATATTGCCAATATTAATGGTGAAGCTTTACTGTGGGGACTCATTTCTGCAGCCAGCATCTGTGTCTATACATTGCAACCTATTGAACTATTAAAGAAATATGGCACTACATCGATTGTTGGTTTTGCCATGTTTATTTGTGGATTTATTTCGTTAGCCATGTTCCAGCAAATCGATTCTGAAGCGATTTGGGATGGTATGACATGGCTTGGATTATTCGCCATTATTATACTGGGGACGGTTGTATCCTTTAATGCTTATATCGAAGGGGTGCGACGGATTGGTGCCGTACAAGGCTCTATTCTTTCTTCGTTGGAACCGATTTCAGCCGCTCTATTTGGCTGGGCATTATTGGGGAATGAATTTACCCTTGTAGGGATTATAGGTATGGTTTGTATCATTGCTACCGTATTCATTATCGCCTGGGATCGACAACGACAAATCAAACGAGAAGTACTAGAAAAACTGAATAAAGTAGAAATGAAATAAACAAACGAAAACACATATACCATGCGGTATATGTGTTTTTTGTAATCAAATATTATATTTTTTCTAATATTTTTTCAAATAATAGTTCTAGTTTCTGTAAGTCGCCATGTACGGTTCCGTCCATATAGGTATTATATACAGTATCATCTTCAGAAACACGAATTTGTGCTTTATACCCCTTTGATAAGGCCAATACTCGAATTACTTCACGTTGTGTGCGGCCATTCCCTTCCCTAAATGGATGGAAGAAATTTAGGGAATCTAAGATTTTAGCTAAGTTCTTAATAATACTTTCTTTTGTATTGGTTTTTTGATGATATGTATTTAGCAAATCATTTATAAAGTTCTCGGCAGAGCTAAATGATTGTATCGACATAAAAGGATTGCCACTCTTTGTAATATTAACTTTTCTATATTGACCGGCCCAAGAATAAACATCTTGGAATAAATACTTATGGATCTTTAGTATATCAGTCATAGAATATACTGGAATTGGCAACATATATAAATCTGCAAGCCGTTTTGATACATATAAATGCTCATTATTTTTTGCTAACTTAGGATCTAGAATATTTTGTTTATTTATTAATACAAATGAATTTTCATAGGTATAGAAATTATCTAAATCTATGTACTGGTAACCTTCGTATTGGTTTTTAGCCAATTTGTAGTTCCTTCCTTCTGTTTGTAACATAATTTTTTAATTCTAGAACTGATTCAGTTGTAGGAGTGAAGTCTTCAATCATAGATGAACCTATGGCATACCAAACTGCATCAAAGTCCTCATAAGTATCAAATTGTACATCTAAAATGGTGAGTTTTTCTTTATTTACATTTAATGTCATAGGCACCTCCTTTATTACTATTATTATAGCATAGCTCGTCTCTTTATTTTGTATACATGACCTATTTTATTGACTATTTACTTATCTATTCATATAGTTAATAGGTAAGTACTAATTAATTTTTAGGAGGTTCCTATGTCTGTAAAAGATTTCGTACAACAACGCCGTGATGATTTTATCGCCTTACGTCGAGATTTTCATATGTATCCAGAGCCAGCTTGGCTCGAATATCGTTCTGCCGCTAAAGTAGCTGAAAAGCTAATTGCTTTGGGTTATGATGTGGCACTCGGTGCAGAAGTGCTTGATTTAGATTCTCGTATGGGTTTGCCTAGCGAGGATGTTATGAAAGCAGCAATGGCTCGTGCTATGGATGAAGGTGCTGATCCTGAGCTCGTAGAAAAAATGGGCTATGGTAAAACAGCCATCGTAGCAACAATGAAGTTCAGTGATGATGGTCCTGTTGTGGCATTCCGTGCAGATATGGATTCTAATGATGTTATCGAATCTAAAGCATCTAACCATATTCCTGCTAAGATTGGTTTCCGTTCTCGCCACGATAAGGCTATGCATGCTTGTGGTCATGATACACATATGACAATGGGCCTTGGCCTTGCAGAATATATAGCGACACATAAGGATGGATTAAAAGGTACTATCAAACTTATCTTCCAACCTGCTGAGGAAGGCGTACGTGGTGCTAAAGCGATGGTAGAGGCTGGCGTAGTTGATGATGTAGACTTGATGTTTGGCATGCATATTGGCTTTAATGAAAATCTATCCAATTGCTTTGCTTGTAGTGATCATGGTTTCTTGGCGACTACGAAACTCGATGCTGTGTTCCATGGCTATTCTGCTCATGCTGGTGGTTCTCCAGAAAAGGCTCAAAATGCTATGCTTGCAGGCTGTACAGCAGTTCTTAACTTACAAGCTATTGCCCGTCATAGCCAAGGTGCATCTCGTATGAATGTAGGCGTTTTTGAAAGTGGTACAGGTCGCAATGTTACACCTGATGTAGCAGTTCTTAAATTAGAAACGCGCGGTGCTACTACCGAAATCAATGACTACATGATTGAACGCACTAAAACTATTATTAAAGGCGCTGCAGAAATGCATGACTGTACATTTGAAATTACAAAACAAGGCGAAACACCAGCTGGTCGTATTAGCGATGATTTAGCTCGTGAAGTACAAGAAATCATTGAACCATTGGGCATCTTTAAAGAAGTACCGTTTGATTATAGTGGCGGTGGTAGTGAAGACTGCGCGTACTTCTTGAACCGTGTAATTGATCGTGGTGGTCGAGCAACATATATGGTATTAGGCTCTGCTATTAAAGCACCTCATCATAATCCATTATTCGATATCGATGAAGAAGACATGCTAAACGGTATTGTTGCATTAGGTACAATTGCTACTCACTATTTAAAATAGGACATATTGATTGAGATATTGTGATTCATACATCTAAACTATAGGTACATAACTATATAGATGTATGCATCGAAATATGTATAGTGTGCTATATATTAGATGTAATATGGGTATTAGATTGTGAGGTGTTATATGATTCAACGAGAGCGTTTAGCTAAAGATTTTGAAGCTATGGCACAGCTGACTGCACCTGGAGAAGGTATTAATCGCCTAGCTTTCACCAATGCAGATTGGAAGGGGCGCCAATATATCATTGACCGTATGACTGATGCGGGCTTGACTGTTGAAATAGATGATTTCGGTAATGTTATGGGCTATAAGGTTGGTAAGAAATCTGAGCTACCGATTGTTATGGTTGGCTCTCATACGGATAGCGTCCCAAATGGTGGCAACTATGATGGTGTTGTAGGCGTATTGTCTGCTATCGAAGCTATTCGCAGTATGATGGATGATGGTTTTGAACATGACCATACCATTGCAGTAGTGGACTTTATGTGTGAAGAATCTAGCCGCTTTGGAGCTGCCACATTGGGCAGTAAGGCTATGCGTGGTGAATTGACATTGAAAGATTTACAACGCTTAGTAGATAAACAAGGTGTGTCCTTGTATGATGCTTTGAAAGAACGTAATTTAAATCCCGATGCTATTGAGCATATGGAATATGAACGACCTGTAAAGTCTTTCACAGAAATTCATATCGAACAAGGTAAGGTGCTAGAGCATGAAGCAAAACCCATCGGCGTTGTAACTGGTATTGCCGCACCAGAGCGGTTCTATGTAACCATTCGTGGGAATGCGGACCATAGTGGTGCTACGCCAATGAATTTGCGTCATGATGCCTTATGTGGGGCTTCAAAAATAATCCTCGGTATTGAGGAGATTGCATCCATGCAAGAGGAGCCTCCAGTGGTAGGCACAGTCGGTGTTGTTGAGGTAACACCGGGTGCGATGAACGTTATCCCTGGGGCTGTGAAGATGGGAGTCGATATTCGCAGTATTTCTAAGGTGGCCCGTGATTCTGTAGTTACCCTCATTAAGGAATTTATTGATGTTATTGCAGAGAAACGAGGCTTATCCTATACGATTGAGCCTATCGCACAGGATCATCCTGTAGCGATGCATCCGGCCATGATTCGAGAAATCGAAGAGGCTGTTAAGTCTGTAGGTGTAGACTATATGACCATGCCAAGCGGTGCTGGTCATGATGCTATGCACTGGGCCGATGATGTTCCAACAGGGATGATTTTTATCCCATGTCGTGAAGGTATTAGTCATAATCCGGCTGAATTTGCGGAAATGGATGATATCACTACAGGCGCTAAGGTATTGGATACAGTACTTAGAAAACTTAGCTTAGAAAGTACTGAAATTAATTAGGTTGAGTGCTGTGGAATATGGTATTAGATATAATCTGGTTAGATCTGTGTTAATTAGCTAAGACATTATATTTACGTGGTTAGAAGGGTGTATTCCGTAATAGAATGGTAGAGAATATTTTCTGTTTGTTGGGAATACCCGGATTGGAGAGATTATGGTTATTGCTGGTATTGTTATTGTAGTGGCGACGTTTATCGCCATTATTAAACAGTTTGAAACACGGCTCGTTCTATTGTTGTCGGGCTTGTTAATGTGCTTTATTGGTGGGCAGCTTGGTGCTGGTACGACAGCCTTTGTAAAAGAACTTACAAATCCAGGTCTTGTCCCAACCATTTGTACAGTACTTGGTTTTAGTTATGTTATGGAATATACAAAATGCACAGAGCACATGGTATATTTCATCTCTGCAGGCCTTAAAAAGATGACTAAAATCATCATTCCTGGTGCTGTTATTATTACATTCTTGATCAATATTGCGTTGCCTACTGCAGCGGGCTGTGCAGCTGCTGTAGGCGCATTATTAATTCCTGCTCTTATTCGTTCTGGTGTGCATCCTGCAATGGCAGGTTCTGCCATTTTCTTAGGTACTTGGGGTAGTGCATTGAGCCCAGGCCTTATGTTTAATCCGCAAGTAGCACAACTAGCCGGTGAAGACGTAATGACCGTTATTGCGAGCTTCTCTATGCAAGCCATTATTGGTATTGTAGTAGCAGCTATCTTGCTCAATATCGTAGCTATCGTTAAGAAGGAACATACAGGATATGTATTGAAAGATGCTAACGAAGAAGAAGGCAAAGAATTCAAGGTAAATTACTTATATGCCATCATCCCAATCATTCCGCTTGTATTACTCGTACTTGGTAGTAAACAAGTAGCAGTGATTCCAGAGATTTCCGTTCCTGTATCCATGTTAATTGGTACGGCTATCGGCATTATTGCGGTACGACCTAATGTAACAGATGCAGTTAAGAAATTCTTCCGTGGTACTGGCGATGGCATGTGCGACGTTGTGGGTCTTATGGCTGCTGCTGCTTGCTTTACAGCAGGTATGCAATACATCGGCCTTACAAGTGCACTCATTGATGGCATGAAGAACTCTCAACAAATTGCCCAAATCGGTGCTGCCTTTGGTCCATTCTTATTGGCAGTTATCTCTGGTTCTGGTAATGCAGCAGCCCTTGCCTTTAACGGTGCGGTAACACCTCATGCAGCAGACTTTGGGTATGGCATTATGCAATTAGGCTCCATGGCTCAATTGGGTGCTGGTATCGGTCGTAGTATGAGCCCAGTAGCAGGTGCAGGTATCATCATTGCCGGCCTTGCTGGTATCAATCCTATGGAAATGGCAAAACGTAATGCTGTACCATGTATTATTGCTACAGTAGTTATTATGCTATTGTTACTATAATTAGATAACATGTAGTTGTGCAACTATAATGATATAAAGTTAAACAGCTTAAAGCTTTTAAATTTAAAATGCATAAGAAAAGAACCCCATTATGATTAACATCATGAAGGGGTTCTCTTTATATTGTAGAGTTATGTGGTTCTATTTATATTGTAAATTTCTATTATTTTAGTTTGAAACCAATCCATAGAGCGGAAATAATAAATAAGCCACCACTAACCCAGAATAGTGTAGTAAAGCCTAGCCATGCCATAAGGCTAGCACCGCCGACAGATCCTAAGAAATAGCCAAAGAATAGACAGGATTGATTATAGGAGAATACTTGGCCTGTAAATTCTCGAGGTGTTTTGGAAGATAGGTAGGTGTTTAAAGCTGGAAGCATACCACCTAGACCAAAACCTTGTAGGAATCTGATGATTGCAAGTTGATATACATCAGAAACATAGGCTTGAGGGATATTTAAAACCCCTACATAGATAAGAGAGACTACTAACACTTTACGGGGGCCAATTTTATCGACTAATTTACCTAGTGGAGAGCTACTCATAAGTTGAGCAATACCCATAGCGGAGAATACGGCACCTGCAATAAATGCGAGATTTTCTGTGTCGCTAGGAACGATTCCTTTAATATATACAGAGATAACTGGTTGTAAAGACATGATGCATATTGCGTAGATAAAGGAGGCCACACATAATGCGACAATACTATTAAATTCCGGTATTTGCTCTTTCAACTTGCGGATAGAAAGTTTTTCCGGATTAGGTTTTGGTACATAATTTTCATGGATGAATATAGTGGCTAGCATACCGGCTAAGCCCATGAGGGCACCGACGATGATAAAGTCGTTTCGAATACCTACTGTATCTGCAATGTAGCCGCCTAATAGAGGCCCAATGAGCGAACCTGCTAGGTTGGCCGATGCCAATAGACCTAAGGCCCAACCTGTTCGTTCAATCGGGGTTTCAGAAGCAATTAAGGTAATTGATGCGGAGTAAAATCCACTTACAAGACCTTGGATTAAACGAATTAGTACGACTCCCTCAGGGGTTGTTTGAAAGGCAATCAAAGCATTACATAAGGCCATGCCAAAGCTAGATCGTATTAATGTAATTTTACGACCTTTTTTGTCAGCAACACGCCCCCAAAATGGAGCAGCCAAGCAAACGATTATGTAGGTTGCACCGGTTGCTAAACCAGACCATAAGGACATTGCTTCTGGTGTTTGGACGCCTAAATCGTGAAAGTATAAAGGCAGGATTGGAGCTAGCTGACTTACACCAAAGGCTGTACAGAATACACAGACTAAACTGATGTATACCGTTCGTTTCCACGTTTCCAACGTATCCCTCCTTTCTTAGTCGTAGTATGTTCTTAATAAAATAATACGCTTATTTCTGTTTTATTTCATCCCAATCACTTAAATCCGGTTGTTTATTGCTTGTTATAGATTCTTGAATCCAGTAGTTAATGGATGTTAAGTTGCAAGACTCTCGTTCAAAGACATATTCGTTGTCTTCGTCTACAGTGGCATAGAGTTGAATGCGTAAGTTCTTACCTTTTTTACGCTCGATGTAATAGCTAATACATTGCTCATCAATGCTAGAAGGGCGAACCGAAATCATATCATACTTGCCATTCGCTACGCCTTCTAAGGCATCCTTAATCATTTGATTAGAATATTCATATTGACTGAGGTAGAAGATATCGTTATCGCAAGTTAATACGTATTCTCGAGGAGGCGTAGTGTTTTTGTACTCTTTCTCCCAGCTTTCATCAATAACAGGCAAGGTAGCATGATCATAGAATTCTTTAATTAAAGCGAGACCTTCAGGAATGGACATCTCCTTGAAGTATCTTATTTCATATACTGTAGGCTCCAAGGTTTCATCGCGTTCCGTAGGATCCTCAATGTAGCCGTATAGATAAATAGTACAAGCATTTTTATCTTCGTTGTGGAACATAACAATACTGTACACATCGTGAATAACGTTTCCTATGGATTGACGATTATCATAGATGATAAGGCTGAGATATTTTTGTGTATCCCATTCCCGTTGAATGAAATTCCAGTCGTATTTATTCGTGCGCCAACCAGTTGTCGATTCCTCGAAAATTTCTAATACGTCAACGGAGTTTTGAGGCCAAGTAGGGGGCATAGGATTACATGTTGTAGAAGATTGTGTTACGCCTTTTTTGTACTGATAATGTCCATCAACAAGTTCAAAGGCTTCTAATCGTTCAGAGGCTTCGTCAGGAATTACCAACGGCTCACCAGTACCAAAACAATTATCGTTTCTTGTGTTGAGACGGTTGATGCTTTCACGAGCATGCTCGTAGAAGGTAACGGCTAGGTCTAACTCCGGCTTTTTGGTAATGGCACCAGTTTCGTAGCAATAGCCCGCTGCCAGTTGCCATAGATGGTCCGCATAGTCATAACTGCCGTATCTATCGTAACATTTGCTAGACTGATCAACGCACTCTACGGCGGTTTCTATGGCAGGGGTATTACCTTTTTTGAACGTAAATACATAAGCGAGATATGGCCAAAGGCTATCGAGACTGTAAATAGCTGGATGTTGCAATAAGTGAGCAATGCGAGACCAGTCTTGGGATTGCCCATCGATGTTTAATGTGCGAATAATGATGGCTTGCATTGTAACATAAGCGTGGTCATTAAAGTCTAAATAATCTGGGCTTATAGCAGCACGTTCGTAGTATTTGAGGGCCTTTTGAATATCTTGAGGGATTCGTTTGTTAGACTCACATGGTTTTGCATAGTACTCAGCAGCTTCACGCAAACACATGCCATTATTCATGGCTGCGCCACGTTCAAAATATTCGAGTGCTCGTTCATGCTCTCCGCGCGATTTACAAATATGGCCTGCCAAATACATCATGAGTGGCAAACCTGCTTCGGCGCCTTCAAAAATGACCTGTTCTTCCATTGCCTTATTATCTTGCTCGGCATAGGTAATGCGCAGGTTGCGGTACGCGATAACAAGGCCTGCCGCTGCGGATTTATGCAACCATTGCTGTGCTATAGATGTTATCTTTGCGTCCAATCTACGTTGATCTACTTGTACAAATAAAGATTTTAAGAAATGGACAACACCAGATGGTTCACCTTCATTAATTATCTTTTGTGCAGAAGGCAAGAGGCGGTAATCCTCCCATTGGAATACATTGGCAATGGCGTAGGCACAGTAAGAACATCCCTTTTGGGCGCCTTCATAGACGCGCTGGAATGCTTCGTCCTTCGTCATGGGCAGCTCTTTTTCAATGGTTGGTGTAAGGGCACCTAAGGTACGCATAGCCTGTAAAATAGCAATGGCACTGCCTTTACGTATCGCTGTATGTAAATAACTATATGCCTTAGTATCATCCTCAGGGAAACCGGCTTCAATCCATGTGAATTGAGGTCCAGAATAGACGCGCGCTAAGATGGCATACGCATCGCCGATACCTGGAATCTTTTGCCCTTCCTCGTCCAATTTCACAAGGGCATCAAGCTCAGCCTTGCCCGCCCAAGCGATATCTTTATTACATTGGTGGAATATTTTATTGAAAGACTGCTGTATTTGATCAGTAAAATAAAAACTCATACTCTCTCCTTCGCATAATAATCAGTAAAACCTGATAATATATGTAATTTCAGTATACTATTAGTATTTAGAGGAACACAATATAAACCTTCTAAATTTATGGGCTGCTTGAGAGACAATATATTCAATTTTAATTATTTATATTAGAATAGATAGAAACTGGATATGATATAACAATAAAAGGGATGTATATGTAGCTCTTTATTGATTATGTTTACATGGCTTTAATTTGTAGATATCCTTCGTATGAGAGAGAAGAGAGATTTATTTTAATGTGGTTAGATAATGAACTTTCACTATTTAAACAAAATATAGAAATGCTGCGAGTGAATCAACGTATAGGCCGATTGGCATTTTTATGGGCTGTGCTTGGTTTAATGGGAAGTAAATTTTTAGCGTACCTTCTATTTGTGGTATTGATAGGATTTATTCAAGATGGTTTGTTTCAAGGCAGTACATATTTGTCATATATTTATTTTGGATGTTTGCAGATTATACATATAGTAGTAACTATTTTTTTACTCAAACGTAGATTGAATGACTGTGGTTCATCCTTGTGGTATATGATTTTAGTACCCATAGCATACCTAAGTTTGTGGGTATATTGGGGTATGAGTTTTAGTTTGGAATCTATATCTGAAACCTTTATAAATGCAGGCTTTCATTGGGACGGATTTTTCTGGCAGTATTTTATCTTGGCTTGCTTTGCGTTGCCACTTAGTGTGCCAGATTCTAATGAGTATGGTTTAGATGAAGGACGAGATAGGTATAATAACTATATTATTACCTATACTCGAAGTTCCACGATTACTAAAGATACAAATAATAGTAAATTTGACTATATTTGTAGCTGTATATGGGATGTTTTATTTGCTAAGATCTTTGATGTTAAGGGCAGGACTCCTGTATCAGTCTTTTGGGGCGGTCTTGTAGGAGCTCGCATTTTTATGGACATTATTATGAATATGGCTATAGCCGTAGTATCGTTAATTGTTCAGTGTGGTATATCTCTTTATATACCACGTTGGGGATTTATGGCTATCCTGATATGGCCAGCTTTAGCGATGATTACACTAGGTATACGTAGACTTCATGATTCTCTATTAAGCGGTTTATGGATAATTGGGCTTGGCATTCCGTATATCAATATTTTTGTCAGTTATCATCTTTTGTTTAAAAAATCTTGGCATATTGAAAGTTGAGATTTTTCTTGACTTTCATTCTATAGAAACATTATAATCAAACTATAATTTTATACTCGCCTGAAAGAAACCGATGAGGTGGAGATAAAAATAGGATATGCACTCACAGAGAGCGGGATTAGCTGAGAACCCGTAGTACGCAGCTTATTAAATGGACCACCGAGGGCGCATGGAACAGAATGAACCTTCATTCCTAGTATGGTGCGACGTCACACGAGCGTTAGTCGTGAGGGATATGTTAGTATCCTGCGAAAGGGGAATGCATTGCATTCAAACAAGGTGGTACCGCGATTTATAGCACATACAAGAATATTGTAATAATAGAACTATAAACTCGTCCTTGACGTTATATTGTCATGGGCGAGTTTTTTTATTGGCAAATGCCAGATGGAGGTTCTCATGATTTTTCCTAGTTTAGACCGTGTGAAAGCTATCGCACCGGGCTACGATATCGTGCCTGTATATATGGAAATTTTATCCGACGTACGCACACCGATTAGTGTGTTAAAAGCATTAAAACAAGTGAGCAGTCATACGTACTTGCTTGAAAGTGCGGATAATAGTAATCATTGGGGCCGTTACTCCTTCTTGGGCTATGATCCTAAGATTGAGCTCTTCTGTAAAAACCATAAAATGACTATCAAAGACGGTACAACACGTACTTTTGAATGCTCTGACCCAGCTGCAGAAATTCGCAATATTTTGAGCCAATATAAAAGCCCTCGCTTAGAAGAGTTACCAACCTTCACAGGTGGCTTTGTTGGTTACTTCGCATGTGAATACATTCGTTATATCGAGCCAACATTGGACTTCCCAACGCCAGATGATGATTCTGCCATGGTAAACGATGTAGACCTTATGCTCTTCGATAAGGTTATCGCTTTCGACCATTATAAAAATAAAATCTACTTGATTGCTAACATCAGCACAAACGATTTAGAACGTAACTACAACAAGGCTGAGCTTGAGTTGAAAGCATTAGCTGATCTCGTTGTAAACGGCAAAGAGGCGGATGTGCCAAAAGGCATTCTTAAAACAGAGTTCACTTCTGAATTTACAAAGGACGAGTTTGAAGCAGTTGTTAAAAAGACACAGCACTACATCAAGGAAGGGGATATCTTCCAATGTGTTGTATCTAACCGCCGTGAAGCTGAGTTCGATGGCAGCTTGTTAAATGCGTACCGCGTATTGCGTACGTTGAACCCATCTCCATACATGTTCTACCTATCTGGTGGCGATGTAGAGCTTACAGGTGCTTCTCCAGAAACATTGGTAAAATTGACAGATGGTAAAATGTACACCTTCCCAATTGCAGGTACTATGCGCCGCGGTAAAACCGAAGCAGAGGACCTCGCTATTGAAGAAAAGCTCATTAACGACGAGAAAGAGTTGGCTGAACATAACATGCTCGTTGACCTTGGCCGGAACGACTTAGGTAAAATTTCTAAATTTGGTTCCGTAAAAGTAGAGGCGTTACATATGTTGCAACGTTTCTCTCATGTAATCCACATTACATCTACTGTAAGCGGCGACATTCAAGACGGTAAAGATGCTCTCGATGCTATCGGTGCTACATTGCCAGCTGGTACATTGTCCGGGGCTCCTAAAATTCGTGCTATCGAGATTTTACACGAACTTGAAAAAAGCCCACGCGGTGTATACGGCGGCGCTGTAGGTTACATCGACTTCTCTGGTAACATGGACGTATGTATCGGCATCCGTATGGCTATGAATAAAGGCGGTAAGGTTTATGTTCGCGCTGGTGCAGGTATCGTTCGTGATAGCGTACCTGCAAGCGAATACAATGAAACTTTGATCAAAGGCCAATCCATGATTTCCGCAATTACAGACGCACAGGAGGTAGAATAATGGTACTCCTTATAGATAATTACGATAGCTTCTCCTTCAATTTATACCAATTAGTAGGCTCTATCGATCCAGATATTAAAGTCATCCGCAGCGATGAATTAACAGTTGAAGAAATCCGCGCGTTGAAACCAGACTATGTGATACTTTCACCAGGACCTGGCAGACCAGCTGATGCGGGCGTATACGAAGACCTATTGCGCGAATGTAAAGGTGAATTTCCAATCCTCGGAGTATGCCTTGGTCACCAAGCCATCGGCGAAGTATTCGGCGGTACAGTTTCCTATGCAAAACAAGTTATGCACGGCAAACAAAGCGTAGCCAAACAAGTACACCCATCTAAAATCCTTAAAGGCGTACCAGAACAATTTGAAGTGGCTCGCTACCACTCCTTGGCGATCATTGACGAAACCATGCCAAGCGAACTCATCGTTACATCCATTACAGACGACGGCGAAGTAATGAGCGTAGAACACAAAGACTACCCAATCTACGGCGTGCAATTCCATCCGGAATCCATCATGACACCAAACGGGGAACAAATGATTCGCAATTTCTTAGAAAAATAAACTATAGTCTAATTTATGTATCGAGGGGCCATTCTTAGCCTCTAGAACGATCGGGCAGAAATAAGGTCTCTCGGAACTCCGATGGCCACCCACCCCACTATGTGGGGCCGCCAAGTCGTTCCTTAAGACCTTATTTCCTGCCAACTCAATCTTGGCAGTACCTATAATAGCCCCTCTACAATACATATATCGAACAGTAACTATATTTTTCTAAAGAAATATGCGAACCAGAACCCCTAATATAAGAAAAAGTGGTGCAAAGCACCACCATTCCCATCCACATAAAGAGATGACCTGTGCGTTACTCCATATAATGCGCAGGATCATTTGATAATAGTTTGTTTGAGGGATATCTATTAAATTGGTATGATTTTTTAGCTGATAGGTGCGATTGGGTTATGTGCGAAGCCGACTTGGCGCCCCGCATAGCGGGGGGTGGCCACTTGGAGGCTGAGGGCATGACCCAATCGGTACCGACTAGGTAGATATGGTATCAATTTAATAGATATCCTCAAAAGGAGATATAAAATGATTAAAGACGCATTATATGCAGTAACGCATGGTCAAGATTTATCTTATGACCTTGCAAAAGATACAATGAACAAAATTATGAGTGGCGAGGTAGACGAGGTTCCTATGGCTGGTTTCTTGTGTGCTCTTGCAGCGAAAGGCCCTACTGTAGATGAGGTTACGGCTTTCGCTGAGGTTATGCGCGAGAAGGCTGGTTCTGTGCCTCATGAAGGTACTGTTGTAGAAATCGTAGGTACTGGCGGCGACGAGGCTAATACGTTCAACATTTCTACTACATCTGGCTTTATCATTTCCGCTGCAGGTATTCCTGTAGCGAAACATGGTAACCGCAGTGTATCTAGTAAATGTGGCGCTGCTGACTTGATCGAAGCATTGGGCGCTAAATTAGAGCTTAATGGCGAACAAAATGAAGCAGTTCTTAATAAAGCAAATATGTGCTTCATGTTTGCTCCTGTATATCACCAAGCTATGAAATATGCAGGTCCTGTACGTAAGGCATTAGGCGTTCGTACAGTATTCAACATCCTTGGACCTTTGGCAAACCCAGCAGGTGCTACTGTGGAATTGATGGGTGTGTACGATAAATCTTTGGTAGAACCATTGGCTCGTGTATTGGCTAACCTTGGCGTTAAGCGTGGTGCTGTGGTACACGGCTTCGACGGCCTTGATGAGATTACGGCAACTAACAAAACGTACGTATGCGAAATTAATAATGGAGCTTTCACAAGCTATGAATTCGATCCTAAGGACTATGGTTTCGAATACGCTGATAAAACTGAGCTCGAAGGTGGCGATGCTACTGTAAATGCTGAGATTACACGGCGTGTTCTCGGTGGTGAGCTAGGTGGTAAACGCACGGCGGTTATTCTTAACGCTGGTATGGCGATTTACCTTGCAAAAGAGGGCATTACATTAGCAGAGGGCATTGAAGAGGCGAAAAATATGATCGATTCTGGCAAGGCTCTTGCTACAATGGAACAATTTGTGAAAGCAACCCAAGAGGTATAATCATTGATTTTAGATAAGATTGTAGAGGCTACCAAAGTTCGCGTAGCCCAAGAAAAAGAGGTGGAAACGCCTGAGGCTGTGAAAGCAGCGGCCTTAGCGTTACCATCTAATACTGGATTTCCTTTTGAGGTGGCCCTTCGCCAGCAAGACTTTAACTTCATTTGTGAAGTGAAGAAGGCATCTCCTTCAAAAGGGATTATCGCTGAGCACTTTCCGTATTTAGACATCGCCAAAGAATATGAAGTGGCTGGTGCTGCGGCTATCTCTGTTTTGACGGAGCCAGACTTCTTTAAAGGTGATAAGAAATACTTACAAGAAATTGCTAGCACCGTAAAAATTCCTGTACTTCGCAAGGATTTCATCATCGATGAATACCAAATCTACCAAGCAAAGGTGTGGGGCGCTAGTGCCATCCTCTTAATCTGTGCATGCCTCGATGTGCCAACATTGACCAAGTTCCGTGAGTTAGCGGACTCTCTTGGCTTGTCCTCCTTAGTAGAGGCTCACGATGAGCATGAGGTACAAATGGCTATCGATTGCGGGGCCCGCATTATTGGCGTTAATAACCGTAATTTGAAAGACTTTACTGTAGACGTACAAAATAGCGTACGCTTGCGTAATCTCGTTCAAGATGATGTGATCTTTGTATCTGAAAGCGGTCTAGAAACGCCAGAGGATATCCAAGTGTTGCGGGATAACAATATCGGTGTAGCCTTGATGGGTGAAACCTTCATGCGTTCTCCTAACAAGGTTGAAAAGTTGGCCTATCTCTATGGTCCTATTTACTACACACCAAAGGTTAAGATGTGTGGTATCTCCAAAGTAGAAACGATTCCGGTTATTGTAGATGCAAAGCCTGACTACATGGGCCTTGTATTTGCACCGAGCAAACGGCAAGTGACGGTAGACCAAGCTAAAACATTAGTGGAAGAACTTCATAAACAATACGCAAAAACATATGGTGCAGTTGAAGTGCCAATGAATGCTGAAACAGCACAAGATAGTAAGGAATTTGTCCAAGAAAATCCTAATTTTGAGAATATTAAAACGGTAGGCGTTTTTGTAAATGAAACAGTAGATAACCTTGTTGCAATCGCTAAAGAAGTCAATCTTGATGCGGTGCAATTGCATGGCGATGAAGATGAAGCTCTCATCCAAGCTTTCAAAGAGAGAACAGATGTAGAGGTTTGGAAGGCCGTTCAAATCCGGAGCGTTGCAGATGCAGAAGCGTGGATCGATAGTAGTGCTGATATGCTACTATTTGATGCGTACCACAAGGACGAGCGCGGTGGTACGGGTGAAGTGTTCGACTGGTCCTGTTTAGATGAGTTTGAACGTCCATTTATGCTCGCAGGTGGTATCGACAGTACAAACGTGGCGCGTGCTATTCGCACAGTTCGTCCTTACGGCATAGATATTAGTAGCGGCATTGAAACAAATGGCGTGAAAGACGATAAGAAGATTAAAGCTTTCACCAACATTGTGAGAACCATAGCTCACTAAATGTTGAGAGAATAAGGCCTATTATAGGCGAGTAATCATAGAAAATACATAAATCTAAGATATAATAATATTTTAGACACATCCGATGGAATTCATCGATTGTTGAGATAGATGCCAATAGTAACGCTATACAGGCGTGCTAGTAGGAATGGCATATGGAAAGGTAAGTTATATGAGTGAACAAAGACATGGTTATTTTGGCTCCTTCGGTGGCCAATTTATGCCAGAAACATTGATGAATGCAGTCATCGAATTGGAAGAGGCATACAACAAGTACAAAGATGATCCTGATTTCGTGCGCGAACTTGAGGATTTACACAAAAAATATACAGGTCGTCCATCCCTTTTATACTATGCAGATCGCATGACAAAAGACCTTGGTGGCGCTAAAATTTATTTGAAACGTGAAGATTTGAACCATACTGGTTCCCATAAATTGAACAATGTAATCGGCCAAATGTTATTAGCAAAACGGATGGGTAAAACTCGCGTTATTGCTGAAACTGGCGCAGGTCAACACGGTGTGGCAACGGCTACTATCGCTGCGTTGATGGGCATGGAATGTGAAGTATACATGGGTGCTGAAGACTGTGAACGTCAAGCGCTTAACGTATATCGCATGGAATTATTGGGCGCTAAAGTGCATCCTGTAACAACTGGTACTAGCACATTAAAAGATGCTGTTTCTGAAGCATTGCGCGAATGGACAAACCGCATGTCCGATACGCACTATGTGTTGGGCTCTGTTATGGGCGCTCATCCATTCCCTATGATCGTTCGCGATTTCCAATCCATCATCAGCCGTGAAGCGCGTGAGCAAATCCTTGAAGCAGAAGGTAAATTGCCAACAGCTGTTATGGCTTGTGTAGGCGGTGGCTCCAATGCGATGGGTATGTTCTATCACTTTATCCCTGATGAAGGCGTTCGCCTCATCGGTTGTGAAGCGGCAGGTCGCGGTATTGATACAGAGGAACATGCAGCGACAATCGCAAAAGGTTCTGTTGGTATCTTCCATGGTATGAAATCTTACTTCTGCCAAGACGAAGATGGTCAAATTGCTCCAGTATATTCTATCTCCGCAGGCCTTGATTACCCTGGTATCGGTCCTGAACATGCGTACTTGCATGATAGTGGTCGTGCTGAATACGTACCTGTAACGGATGATGAAGCAGTAGATGCTTTCGAATATTTGTCTCGTTTAGAGGGCATTATTCCAGCTATTGAAAGTGCTCATGCAGTGGCACATGCGCGTAAAATTGCGCCTACTATGAGCAAGGACGATATCATTATTATTTGTTTATCTGGTCGTGGCGACAAAGACGTAGCGGCTATGGCGAAATACAGAGGGGTGGATCTTCATGAGTAAAATTAAAGACGCTTTCACAAAGGGTAAGGCATTCATCCCATTCATCAGTGCTGGTGATCATGGCATCGAGAATACAGAACGTTATATTCGCGTCATGGTGAAAGCCGGCGCTGACATGGTAGAAATTGGTATTCCATTCTCCGACCCAACAGCGGAAGGCCCAGTAATTCAAGAAGCGAGTACACGTGCATTATCTACAGGCGTAAAAATTCACGATATCTTTGATATGGTACGTCGTTTGCGCAGTGGTGATGATGCAGTGACAGTACCACTCGTGTTCATGACCTATTTGAACCCAATCTATGTATTCGGTCGTGAAAAATTCTTTACCCTCTGCGAAGAGGTTGGTATCTCTGGTGTTATCGTGCCAGATATGCCCTTTGAAGAAAAAGAGGAACTCGGGAGTGTAGCCAATAAACATGGCGTTGAAGTGGTATCCTTGATCGCTCCCACATCTGAAAACCGCATCGAAATGATTGCAAAAGATGCAGAAGGCTTTGTGTACTGCGTATCATCCCTCGGTGTTACAGGCATGCGTAGCGAAATCAAAACGGATATTAAATCCATCGTTGAGACCATTCGCAAATATACAGATATTCCTGTAGCCGTTGGTTTCGGTATTTCTAAGCCAGAACAAGCGGAAGCGATGGCGCGCGTATCTGACGGTGCTATCGTAGGCTCTGCTATCGTTAAAATCGTTGCAGAACATGGTGAACATGCAGACCAAGCGTTGTTTGACTACGTACAATCTATGAAACAAGCTGTGCTAAAAGCTGACGCATAATAACAGCTAATACATAATAAAATAGATAATACAATACATACTAAAAAGGACGTTATACATGTGTATAACGTCCTTTTTAGGTTAGTTAGTTTAGTTATGTGTTATATGACTGGATAACCAGTTATGAAAGGGGAATGATTAGCCGTTTGTAGATTCGGAACGTTGATGTTGTTCACTGCGTTTAGCAGTGGCATTTTTATCATGTTTTTCACGTTCAGAAATTTTGTGTTTTCTATGTTTCTTTTGATCTGGTTTGAACCATGGATGAGCACTGCTATCTACTGTACCATCATCGTTTTTTTCCATGCGATGGTTTTCACCGATTTTGAAGTGGTAATCTTTAGCTTGCGCCACATTAGCACCAATGCCTACTGTTAAGAATGCTGCCAAGCTGGCCATAGCTACTACTTTAGTCAATTTAGCGTTCATAATTATTATCTCCTATACAAACTTAATTGCACGAATTTTAGTTGTAAAAAATATATTATTAGTATAGATAAATTTAATGAAGTAAAAATGAAGCGAGAGCCTTGATGAAGCATAGTATAATAGGATTATCTAAGTTTGTATCATATCTAAATATAGTAGGAGTTTTATGAAACAGAGAGTATTTGAAATCCTCTATCGCGAGCTAGTAGAAAACTATGCAAATGGTAAAGGACGAACAACGACAGCCGATTTTTGGCTTACCATAAGCGCTATGACCTTTGTATACGGTCTAGTTACATTCATAACAGGTCTTGCTACCTTCATTCCTTATGGATTTCTATATGCTATATCCTTAGGAGGCGGCGTATTGACTGCATTGACGGTATTATTAACATTGCCGACTATTATGATGGTAGCGAGACGGTTGCGTGATTCTAATAATGATCCAACCTTGATGATTCTCATCTTTGTTCCTATTTTAGGATGGATTGCGTTGCTTTATTTATTATGTAAAAGATCGGCTCTAACACAAGAAACAAGCATACCTAATGAACAGATATCTGTAGAGCTAGGTATAAATGAAAAGAGATCTGTTTCGGGGGCCTTCATCGTGGCTATTCTTATTTTGGGCTGGATTGCAAACAGTGTAGGTACATCTATGATGGGCCATAACTATATGGTAGAAGAAACTGCCTTTGGTAACTTGGGGCAGGGGGCTTTCACCAAAAAAGCAAACCGTTTATTACATAGTGATTCTGCTACAACAGAAGGCTATCTAGTGGTGAAAGAGTATTACCAAGAACTGGCTAATGGCGATTATCATAGTGCGTATCGCAATTTGAGCGGTCGTGAAATGGAACGATATGGTACCTTTGATCTCTGGCAGCAAGCTAAGACAAAAGAATCGCGTGCTGAAGTTCAGTCTATACACTTAGACTATGTCACTCAAGATGTTGATGATGATGCTGTTGTGGACTATATCGGATATAGGGTGGACTTTGTAGATAAGAGACCATCTATGTTAGTTCGTTTATACAGTACTGGCAATGGTTGGAAAATCATTGGTTTTGAAGAGTTTGAGGAGGACTAGACTATGGCATCAGTAAATGTATATGATTTGAACTATACCGATGCCTTCGTGCTAGGCATCAAAAACTACGCCAATTTTAAAGGTCGTGCGAGCCGTAGTGAATACTGGCGATTCATGGCTGGAATGATGATGATTCAAGGTACCTTGGAAGTCGTAGCTATTCTTTGTAAAGGTGTTGGACTCTATAATTTTGAGTCCATTATTGATACAATCACGTTATTAGTAACGCTATTTTTCGTGCTTCCTAACCTCGCCATCACAACGCGACGCATGCATGATATTGGCCGCAGTGGCTGGACTCAGCTGATATCCTTTATTCCTATTATTGGGTTCTTTATATTCTTAACCTACGAATTGAAAAAGGGCGATGAAGGGGAGAATGGTTACGGTGAAAGAACTGCCTATACTCCTATTACGGCTAGTATAAGCCAATCTACGGGGCTCGAAGAAACGCCGTCCCGAAAACAAGACTGGATTATGGGCATTACCATATTTATTCTTCAATCCATCGTATTTGGAGATACCATCGGTGATATATTATGGTATGGTATTAACGCTAATGGCTATATATAGTATTAATCTACGTTTAATAGCATAATTATTATTTTATTTTATAAAAGTTTAACAACTCCTTTATAGACAATATAACACTTTGTAGTAAAATGAAATCAAGATGAATTCAAAAATATAGATATGATTACTTTAAAACATATCTAAGTTACTATATGTGTTAAAGCAACAGGACTTTATGAGCTTCACTGTTTCCTGCTGTGGATGGAAGGAGTTTATTATGAGACCTTGTCCATATTGTGGACATGAGGTGTTAAAAAGTGAACGATACTGTCCAAACTGTGGCCGTATCCGCAAAGCACCTATTTCGTTAGATAAATATAGTCTAGGCATGATTGAAAACTTTAAACAATGCTTTGTTTATAAATACGCTGACTTTGAAGGCCGTGCTAGCCGTAGTGAATATTGGAATTTCTTTTTGATGTACCAATTGCTATTTGTAGCTATTCTATTTACCTGTGCGTTCTTGAGTTATATTAGTCCGCTCTCTAGTGTGGTTGGCGTTGGCTTCGGGCTAGTCATTCTTGTACTTATGTCCGTCGTTATGGTCATCCCTAGCGTAGCTGTTGCAGTACGACGCTTGCACGATCAAGGGCGCTCTGGTGGACTTGTCTTTGTGGGCCTCGTTCCTGTTATTGGTACAATTATATTGTTAGTGTTAATGGCTCTTCCTGGTGAAAGCCATACAAACCGTTTTGGATTACCAACAGGGCACGTTATTCTTACAAAACAAATGGCTCATGAAATTGGTTTAATAGATGCGACACCTACAACAGGTCTTACAGCAGGACTACTATGTGCGATCTTTGTACTATGGTTCCTAGTGGATCGATTGCTAATGACTAGTGCGATGTAAACTATATATACAAATAACAGCCTCTTGCATGGTGCAGGAGGCTGTTTTGTTGTATAATAAATTAATTTCAATTTGTCATTTTATAGGAGAGAATTATGACTGATTTAAACATTAAAAACTTGGCGTATATTGATAACTTCAAGCATTCTGTAGTTGGTAATTTTGTTAATTTTAGTACTAGAGCTAGTCGCAGTGAATATTGGCGCTTTACAGCAGTTACAGTTGTCATAGGTTTTGTACTTACTCTATTAAGATTTATTTTTGGACATTCATTCTTGGGATCCTTCTTTAATTTATTATCCTTTGCTTACACTTGTGCTGTATTCTTACCGTCTGTTGGTATTGCAGTTCGTCGTTTGCATGATATTAATAAATCTGGATGGTTTTTGCTACTTCCATTTGTTCCAATCATCGGTCTTGTATATGTCATTTATTTATTGGCTAAACCTGGTGATGTAGGCGATAACCAATATGGTTCTCCAACAAGCTATGAAACAATTACAGCTGAAGAATCTGCTCGTACTGGCCTTAAAGAAACACCATCTGAAAGCATGGACCAAAAAGCAATGATTGTATGCCTCTGCCTTTGGGTTCTAAATATTTGGATATCTTTTTTAGCACTATAATGTAAAGTCTATTTATATGAATATGCCACCTTTATTGGAACATAATAAAGGTGGCATTTTTATGTGTTGATCTATAAATTTAAACTATCTATAAACTCATGGCTATGATATATTGTAAGTTAATTATGTGACGCAATAAATTATCTGATGAGAGAGGGATAATAGTAATGAAATTTATAAAGGTAAGTATAGCTAAGTTTTTAGTTTTTGCATTGATAGGTATTATGGCAGTGGCAGGTATAGGCTACAAAATGTATACAGATCATCTGAATAAGCAGTATCAGCAGTCACCTGAATACTCTTTAAAGATTATATATGAATCAATTCAAAATGGTGATCCGGATACATTTTTTAAATACGTAGATGGCGAAGGTATTTTACACCGTATTTATGATCCATATATCGAAAAATTACTTAAAGAATCTGATGGACGGAATATATCTCAAACTAATTCAAAAGGAGAAACTAAGATTTTGAATCTTGGAGAAGCATTGCTATTTACAGCAATAGATAATTATTATTTAGATGTAAAAGAGGTATTACTTAACCAAGATTTAAGAAGTCATATACCACATAGACCTGATCCTAAAGATCCATTTAAAGATAATTTGCAGACGTTAAAAGAAGTAGGACGATATGAATTAATTTCCATAGAGGAAGAAAGTAAGAAAGATGGAGTTGTTAATATAGAAATTCGCGCATTGGATACGAAGACTAATGAAACCAAAGTATTACCTATAGAAATGACTCAAATGGATAATAAAATGTGGCGTATTACTGGCTATGACTATAAGACGTATGACTTACCATATGATGGATTTGATAGAATTTAATTAGCAGCCATTTCTTAAGTCGCTTGATTGACATCAGTAAAATTTAATTGTTATACTAATCGTATAGAATAACACTAAGGTGGGCCTTGATAGAGCGAAATGTTCGCCCCACAGTTATTATCCAAAATATAATATTTTATACCCCATACTTTGTATGGGGTTTTCTTATGTCTTGTTATTTCCTCATCTTGAATTGGATGTATTAATTTTATACAATATCTGTAATATTAATTTATGGGAATGTAGAGCATTTAGGAGAGATAGATGAGTGGTCAGAATTGGTGGCACCGGATAGGTTTAGTTGTGTGTATCGTGGCGAGTGTAGGCGTTGTAAGTGGTTGTGAGTTTAATATGGATAATTTAAAGACAAATAGTCAGGTGAAAGCTACGCAAAGCGATAGTGAGAAGGAAATCTGGCGCGTTTTTAGATTTTATTTGGCTGCCACAAATGAGTTTAATTTCACTAGTGTAAAATATAGTCATCAACATATGGAAACGGTGCAGCAAGCACAACAAAATGTACCGCTAGCTGAGTTTAAGGTGCGGGATTATGAACGTCTTGAGCAAGAACTCATTGCGGCGCGAGAAGCGGGGCACACACATAGTGACTTGGAAGCAGCTACAGATGCTTTATTACCGGTATTACACGACGTTGTGGTAGTCGTGAAAGAGCTAGATACGTATTATAAAGAAAAACGCTATGAATCAGATAATTATGCATTTGCTCATACGCAGTTGGAGAAGCTTTCATCATTAATCGAAGCATTTGGACCAAAATATAATGCGTTAGATACCATTGTTAAAACCTATCACAAGCAGGAGGGAGAACGTCTTGTTAAGTTGATGCGCAACAATGGGCAGACGAATGGCGCTAATATGGCGGAAATGATGCTTATTTATAGCGGTATAGTAGATCATATTGTGGAGCATAAATCCGATAGTGATTTCCAATGGGTGAAAGCACAGAAGGAAGCAGCCGATGGAATTGGTGCTAAGATTACTGCCGCCGAGGCTCAGAATCGGTTAGAGCAAAAGAGACATCTTGATAAAGCTATTGAGGATTTTATGGCTAATCCTTCTAGTGAAACGGAGGAGGCCGTTGTTGAGCAGTATAATGAAATGGTACGAAGTCCGATGAATTTTAAATTATTAGATTCTGTACAGAAGCCGTATGTGCCACAAGAATTATAATGTGAAATATTATATGTTAAACACGATATAACATTTAGGGTAGAATATATTTGACAAGCTACCCTAATGAGACCTATAATTATCTATTATATGAAGATTGCGTTGAAAAAGACGGCACATCTCAGACGGATTTAGTAGAGACCAAACTCATGGGCTGAAAGGTTTGGAAATCTA